>CAYVFW010000001.1:0-77400 GCA_964450325.1 uncultured Phycisphaeraceae bacterium
TTCCCTCTCCTCCCCCTCACCAAAGCGCCTCTCGCTTGGGGAGGGCCAGCAGAGTTACGTATGGTTACGTTCCACGGGTAATGCTGCGCTCCTGGCGACGGGCATTCGCCCCTTCTCCGCGGCGAGGGGGGAACGCTGCCGGGATGAGAGGTATTTACGTTTGGCTTTACTTACCCGCCTTGCGGACGCCCTTCATGCTCATGCCCTTGGCGGGCTTGGTGGAGGGCTTGCCACCGATCGCGGGGCCTGCGTTGCCTGTGGTAGAAGCTTTGGCGGTGCCTTTAGAGGTTGCCGCGTGAGATGCACCTGGGATGAGGGCCTCAAGGACCGACGAGGCGTGCCCTTCGACGCGGACATTGTCCCAGCGATTCTTAATGACTCCATCTGGACCGATGAGGAAGGTGGTGCGAACGATCCCGATGTACTTCTTGCCGAACATGGATTTTTCAGCCCAGACACCGTAACTCGCGGCGACGCTGGGTGTGCCATCGGCTCCGGGAATATCGGCCAGCAGGGTGAACGTAAGCTTATATTTCTCGATGAACGCGGCGTGCTTGGCGGGTGAATCCGGGCTGATGCCAATCAGCGTGGCTCCCTTGGACTCAATGTCGGGCATCGAGTCATTGAAGTCGCAGGCTTCGGTGGTACACGATTTGGTGTCGTCCTCGGGGTAGAAGTAGAGAACGACGGTTTTGCCCGCGAAATCTGCCAGGGAGTGCAGCTTGCCGGAGGCGTCGGGGAGTTTGAAGGAAGGAGCTTTAGTTCCAACGGCCAGGGGAGTTGACATAGTAAGCCTTGTGAGGAACGTAACCAGTAAAACCGGGTGTCGGGAATGCCAATGGGCGCGCGGGGGCTGCCGATAAAGAGTATGCGGGCGGGGGTATGGGCGGACAAGTGGGCCGCGGGGCGGGCTCAGTCGAACTTGCCTTTGACGTGGAGCTCAAAGCCGTAGATGCTCGCAAGGTTAACGGCGGATTTTGTTTCCAGCGACTGGATGCGCGAAAGGATTTCGGCGGGGCGATCGCTCGCCAGCTCGCCCAGTTTCTGGAATTTATGATTAAGAATAACTTTAAGATCCACCTTTTCAAAGCTCGCGTTACCGGGGGTGAGGTGGTTACGGGCGTGACCGCCGGGGTACATCACCAGACCGGAATCAAACGTGCTTCCCTCATCGTCGGTAATTATCATGCTGGTGGGGATACCGTCGGGATACTTACTATCGTACTCGGGGCCGCCGTGTTCAAATGACATCTTTGACATCAGCGACCGGGTGAGAGGATCAGCCAGGGCTTTGGGGCCAAAGTCCAAGGGCAGGAGCATGAGTTCTTTCCAGCCCAGGGCCCGCTTGCTCGCGGAACGGAGCTCGAGGGCTTTGCGGAGCATGGTCATGACGAGGTAGAGCATCGAATGATCGGCGCTCTGGCGTGTTTTCGGGTCGCGTTTGGCAGGGTCGCCGATGATTCCGAAGGCGGGTTCGTAAGCCCGCACGACCACGCTGCTGATGCGGTCGCCGGTCTGATCATCAAGCAGGTGGGGTGCCTTGTTGATAAGATTAATTAATCCCTGCAACGCTCCGGCGGACTGGTGCTCGTACAGGCCGAGCTTGAAGTGCATTCCCATCACGGCGAAGTCGTCGCCGGCGCGGGCCAGGACCAGTTCGAAAGGGCTTGCGAACGCCTTGCCTTCGCGAGCTTGAGGAATTCCGGTGCCCGCACTCTCGACCTTGCGGAAGAGTTGGCCGGGGCCCTCAAAGAGCCGGAAGATGGCTTCGGGATTACGGAAGATGTCTCGCGGGCCCATGAATCCGGCCATGCTTCGCTTAACACTTAGGATAGCGGCTTCCGTGCTGATCGCGGCGGATGCGCCCTTGCTATCCGAGAGCTGCTTGCCCGCGCGGATAGCCCGGAACGGGATGTAATGTGCTACGACCATGCCGATGGCGGATTCGATCTGTTCGGCCGTGGCGCCCATCATCGCGCCGAACGCAGCGGCGGAGCCGATAGCGCCGTGAACGACGTGGTCGACTTTGTAACTCTTCAGTGAAAATACTTCGGCAAGGCGGCCACGAATTTCATCGAGCAGGATCATGCCTCGAAGGGCAAAAGCACCGTCTTTACCGCGTAGCTGCGCGGCGGCGGTGGCGACAGAATAAAAATCGTTATGGCCAAACTCACCCGCGGTATGGTTAAGTTGCGGGTTGTATCCGAAGTTGGTGCCGTTGCTGTCCCACTCGCGCACAGCCGCGCAGTTAGCGACGATGGCCTTCTCAACCGCGACGTCTGTCGATGATCCAAAGACGGGGACGCCTGTACGAACGCATTTTTTCGCCCAAGGGACGCCGCTGAGAGTGCCGGACCCTTGAATGGGGCTTCGATATTGATTAGCTTCTTCACGCAGCAAGACTGGCGCGTTGGTGCCGAGGGCAATGGCGGAGAGGCCGCAGAGCACCGCATCGGTATGAAAGAGATTGGTTCTGTCCAGGACTGAGGCGTCGGGATCGCCGCGGGTTCCGGGAGCATCAGCCATGAAGTCGATGGCGTATTGGGCCAAGCCGAGGGCTTGGTTTGAATCGGCGGGAAGGGTGATGTGGGTGGCCTGATCGATTGGCATGGACGATCCTGAGAGAGGTGAAGGATGAGGGGGCCGATCGTAGTTGAGGCGGCCTTAAGGAAGCGGACGAAGTTGGGCGACGAAGAGTCGCGGTTGGCGTGAATCAAAGGTGAAACCGGCGGAGTCTAGCTGAAATTTGACTAAATACACCCAGGACCTGCACCTTGAGGAGCTTTGGGTGGTGCATGAGGGAGGAGTCTTTTTGCCGAAAGCCCGGGGCTTTGTTGGGGCAGAATCGCGGTGGGCTTCACTCCGGACATCGGCCATCCTAGTATGTGGCACCCCGGGGCGGGTAGCTCAACGGCTAGAGCATTCGCCTTACACGCGAAGGGTTCGGGGTTCGAATCCCCGCCTGCCCATTGATTTTCTCTGCGGCCTGCCCGCTGATGAACGCACTTGATCTTTTGTACATCCCCGTGGCATTGCTGACTGCCCCGTGGTGGGTGTTTAAGCGTCGGGCGGGGTGGCGGGAGCGTTTTGGGAAGATTGAGCCGTTGCCAGCGCGGACGCAGGGCGGAGGAGCGGGGCATCGGCCCAGGATTTTATTACATGCTGTGTCGGTGGGCGAGGTTGCGGCGCTGCGTTATATCGTGCCGCTGCTGGCAGGGGAGGCGGACGTTGTAATTTCTACCACGACCGATTCGGGGATGTGGCGGGCTAGGGCGCTTTACCAGTCGTCTTGCACGGTGGTGAGGTATCCGCTGGATTTCTCTTGGGCGGTTGAGCGGTTTTTGGACGCTGTGCGACCGGATGTAATTGGGTTGGTGGAGCTGGAGGTGTGGCCCAATTTCGTTCGCCTGGCGACGCGGCGGGGAATCGCGGTCGGGGTGATCAATGGAAGGTTAAGTGAACGCAGCGCTCGCGGGTATCGGAAGATACGGCATTTTTTTGGCCGATCACTGGGGCGGCTTGACTTTGTTGCAGCGCAGGACCAAACTTATGTTGCGCGATTTATTGAACTTGGGGCATCGGCGGAGCGGTGCTGCGTGACTGGAACGATGAAGTGGGACGCGGCGAACACGCCGGTTTCGGAGGCAGCCGCGGAGTCGTTGGCGAAGGCGATGGGGATCGATCGCGGCTTGCCGCTCATTGTCGCGGGGAGCACCGGCCCGACGGAGGAAGCGCTGCTCGTAGAGGCATGCCCTCGTGGGGCTCAACTTTTGTGCGCCCCGCGGAAGCCTGAGCGCTTCGATGCAGCCGCGAAGGCGTTGGCGATTGACGGTGCTCGGGTGATTCGCAGGTCTGGCGGGGGTAATGCAGCGCGAGTGGAGGGGCGGGGTGGAGCCTCGCCGCGGTTCCTGCTTGATAGCATCGGCGAGTTAAGCGCGGCGTACTCGCTGGCAACGGTGGTGGTGATGGGGCGCAGCTTCAATGATCAATACGGATCGGATCCGATCGAGCCGATCGCGTGCGGAAAGGCGACGGTGATCGGCCCTGCGGTTGCTGACTTCTCGACAGTGGTGGCGGCGCTGCTTACTCAGGGGGGGATCGTTCAGTCAAGCCGCGAGGAGCTTGGAGGGGTTTTAGCAACGTTGGTGTACGACGCGGGCCGGCGAGGGCAGCTGGTAGAGAAGGGGCTGGCTTGCCTTGCGGCGCATCGGGGCGCGAGCGCTCGGCATGCTGAACTTTTGTTGCGGGTCGCTCGCCGGGGACGCGAGGGAGTGGTGGGAGCGAGCTTGAGCCAGTAGTGTCAGGTGGACTTTTTTGGTGGAGTTGGCTTGGATCAACGAAAAAGCGGGCAGAATCGCTTTTGGTTAGGTACACTTGGACCCTTCGCGTGGGCGAGGGTCGGAAGACGCGGCTTTTTCGGATACGATCGGGAACGAGCGACCGTAGGGTTTCGTATGGCAGAGGACGCAGCGTGCTTATCGGATTGATGCGTTTGATTGCATTGCTGATTGGGGGGGTTGGTGTGTTGGCCGAGTTGCAGCAGACCTGCGTGTCTGCGGCGCTCTTAAGTGTTTTGTTCTAAAAAGTTGAAAGAATTGGATTTCTTTTGGCGAACCCGGAGTTTGCGTAATGCCCAAGAGTATGGATCGTCTCGCGGTATCACCCCAATCCCTGGCCCGTAAAGCTGGCGAGGCGCATGAAACCCAGGCGATTGAGTCAGGTTGGTTGTCGCGGGGCAAGCGGGGCGTGTTGCGTGCATTGGGCATGGCACTAGATGCTGATGAGTGCGGCAATGCGTTCGACACGCTTGAGACGCGCCAGATGCTTGCGATTAACTTATTCTCGGGAGGTTCAACTCCCGGGCCGGTTTCGCCCGCTGACGACACTGCGGGACAGGTGACGGTGATTCCCGAGGGTTTTGAACGGGCGGAGTGGGGTGCGGGGACGCTGATCGTCCGGTCGGGTTCGTATCTTGTGGAGTTTGACGATTACATTGGTAAGCAGGAGGCTGAGTCTTTGGCCCGACTGGCGGGCGAGCGGCTGGGCGTTGAGGTGTTGAGCGCGCGTGCGTATGGCCTTGGAAGATACGTTGATCTTAAAGTAAATGGCCGTATCACGCTGAGCAACGTGCAGTCTATCCGGGGTGAAATTCCGCGGCTAAAGACGGTTGAACCGGATCTGCTGTATCAGGTATCGCGTCTGCCGAACGATCCGCGTTTTTCTGATCAGTATTCGTTGCGCAATGTCGGGCAGTTAATTCCCTCCGAGATATCGCCAAATTCTCAGCTAGGGACCTCCGGCGCGGATATCCACGTTGAGAAAGTGTGGGATATCTCTATCGGTTCGCGCGCTAATATCATCGCGATTATCGATACTGGCATCGATCTGCAGCATCCGGACCTAATTCCTAATTTATGGGTAAACCCTGGTGAGATTGCTGGCAACGGCATCGATGACGACGGCAACGGGTTCACCGACGATGTTAACGGCTTTGATTTTGCCGAGTTTGATGGAAATCCGCAAGATGAAGATACCGGACAGCACGGAACGCAGGTAGCTAGCGCGGCGGGCGCGGCGGGCAACAACGGCCAGGGTGTCGCGGGCGTCAGCTGGAACGTAAGCTTGATGGCTCTGAAGATCGCCGATCGGTTCGGGGGTCTTTCAACGAACGCGATCGTCGCGGCTCACGATTACGCAACACTTATGCTACAACGCGGCACGAACATTGTTGCTAGCAACAATAGTTACGGCGCCTTCCGCCCCGCGTTCTACGACGACGAAGAAAACCAGAACGGGATCGGCGCGGAGCGACAGGCGATCGTGCGATTTGTGAATGCGGGTGGTACTTTCGTCGCCGCGGCGGGTAACTCGGCCAACGATAACGACGATCCGGACGCACGCAACTTCCCGGCATCTTACAACATTCCGCAGGTGCTTGCGGTCGCGGCCACTGACAACAACGATGCGCTGGCTGGCTTTAGTAGCTTCGGCGTATCCACGGTTGACTTAGCCGCACCCGGAGTGCAGATTCTGATGGCGCAGCTTGGCGGTGGCTATGGTTATAATGACGGAACCAGTTTCGCATCGCCCATCGTTGCGGGTGCCGTCGCGCTTCTTAAGAGCATCAAGCCCAACGCATCGGCTGTCGAGATCCGCGAGGCACTGATCAGCGGGAGCGACCCGCTCCCTAGCCTGCAGGGGAAAGTCCGGTCGGGCGGCAGAATTAACATTGAAAACGCCCTGCGTTTTTTGACAGCTAGTGGCCCCATCGTGCAGTCGGTCGTTCCGGGGCCGGTGGTCACTCAGGTAAACCCCACGACGGGGCAGCCGTATGCGACCGTCGTTGTTAACTTCAGCAAAGAGATCTCTGCGGCGTCGCTCTCGACGGGTAGCGGAGTTCTCACCGGTTCTGGCCCGGACGATATCTTTGGCAACGGTAACGATATATCGGTGCCGATCACCGGCGTCGCGGTGAACGCTGGCAACCTGCGTCAGGTTACGTTCACCCTGAACCTTGCCTCCTTCCCAGGCTCAAGGCTGCCGGTAGACAGCTACCGGTTAACACTGATCGCGAACAATATCCGCGACGTGAACGGCAACTTGCTCAACGGAAACAACGGCGCGGGAGTTAACGAAGACTACAACTTCCGGGTGGTCGCGAGTACGGGCGATAACGAGCCCAACGATACCCTCGCGACGGCGACACCGGTTACGTTCACGAGCAGCGGAGCTGCATCCTTCTCCGGGGTTACGTTGGGTAACGGCTTGGCGGGCAATCTGGATGTTGATCTCTACCGCATCGATATTCCCCGGGGCGGCCAGATCACCGTGGAAGTCTTTGCGAAGCGTTTAATTAATCCGTCCAGCCTGGATTCGGTGGCCCGGCTGTTTGACGCCTCGGGCACTCAGGTTATCCTGAATGATAACTTCTTCGCACAGGATTCGTATATCGACTTCTTCGTCGCAACGGGCGGCGTTTATTACCTGGGCATCTCTGGATTCGGTAACTCGGCGTACGACCCCCGTGTTTCGGGTAGCGGCGCCAGCCAGTCGACTGGAACTTATAACGTCTCGTTCCGGGTGCAGCTCTCCGAGGACGATACCGTGCTGCTGAACGCGAACGATGCGTTTCTTCCTCGCCGCATTCCTGCGGCGGAGAACGCGACGCAAGGGATCACCACTTCGTCTTACGTCGTGCTTGATTCGCGGCAGATTCTGGATGTTAACATCAGGCTGGACATTACCCACCCCGTCACGGGCGACTTAGTGATTAGCCTCATCGCGCCCAACAACCGCGAAATTACGCTGGTGAACAGGCGAGGCGGCGTGGGCGATAACTTCAGCCAAACCGTCTTTGACGATGAAGCATCGCTTACGATCGCTGGCAATGGGTTTGCCCCGTTTAACAACACGTATCAGCCCGAGCAGGCACTGGGCGGATTCGATGGGCTCTTTGGTGCAGGACGCTGGACGCTAAGGATCAACGATGTCTCGCCGCAGTCCGCAGGCACGCTGAACAGCTGGTCGTTGCAGTTTGTGTTCCAGAATAGTGTGTTTGGTCCGTTTGAGTCCAATGACACGCTGGTGACAGCCCGCCCCTTACCGGGCGTGGCCGGTACCGGTGCGGGCACGCTTAATGCTTTCCTTGGCGACGGCGGCTTCGGCGCGCTTGACCGTGATATCTTCCGGTTTCTCGCTGACGGCGGATCCAGCCTCACGGCTCGAGTGGCCTCGGTGGGAGTGAATGCGACCTCAGCACCGACGCTCAACTCTGCTCTTCGACTGTTGGACAGTAACGGTGGCGAAGTTAAGTTAAGCAATCCAGCGGGGACGCTGAATAGTTCGATCGAGAACTACGTGTTCCCGTCTTCTGGAACCTTTTACCTCTCGATCTCAGAATCTAACAATACAGCGTATAACCCGTCGCTAATCGGGGACGGCACCGGGCTGCCCGCGCTGAGCACCGGCAACTACAGGCTTACGGTGACGTTGGCGCCGGGGGTCAGCGATCCGGCGTTGGTGCTTTCGGGTGACCCGCTTTCGGTCGGGATCAACACGGGTGCCAACCTTGGGGCCACGAGTGAGGCGGGAACGCCCACCTCACTTAGCTTTAATGGCGTCGACTTCCTCCGGCCCCGTCCGACTTCCATCGGCGTGGGTGCGTTTACAGGCATGGTGGTGGGCGGCTTTAACTGGTCAAATAGCGGCACCTTTGGTCAGGCCGTCAATGAGCTTCCCTTCGCGTTGACCGATTCGAGCGACGCTTTTAACAACCGTGTCAGCGCCAACGGCGTATTCCGTGGTCTGAAGATTGATCGCAGCTTCTCGTACGGAATCTCCGATAGTTATGTTGCCATCGATGTTATTCTTACAAATACAACGCAGAGCACGATTACCGGCGTTGGTTGGATGGAAGGGTTCAACCCCGATCCGGGCCTCTCGCTGAATGAGAATAATCTCCAGACCGCCAACGATATCGACCCGGCGCGTAAGTTGGCCACCGCAACTTACACTAATAATCAGTTCCGCGACGGATTGACGGTTGGCCTCGCGGCCCCCGCCACAGACACTCGCGCGAAGGTTACCGTGCTCTCGGGACTTACGACGATCCGCGATCCGCAGCAGCTCATTGATACAAACGCCATCGATCCTAATGGCGCGCCGGGCGATTCGCAGCTGGTTATTTCTTATAACGTAGGTGACTTGGGTGTTGGCGGGACTACCCGCCTTCGATATTTCATCTTCTTCGGCAGCTCCTCCGTTGCGGTCTCGTCACTCGCAAACGCAGTGAATGCAGGCACGGGCACGGGGCATCTGACCGCGAACCCCGCAACACCCGCCACCGAAGCACTTCAGACCGGCTCGGTTATCCCTGTTAACGTGCCGACTCTGCCGTTTAGGGTTTACTACCCAGAGGGCTTTTACGGAAATAATATCTTTACGTTCTTGCCAATAAGCAACCCGCACGACCAGCCCAATCGCGTGGTCGTCGTCGCGAGGTATGAGCAAGGCACGCGTGATCAGGTCGTCGGTGAACTGACGATTGCTCCGAACAGCCGGAGCGGTTTGACGCTGCTCACGCCCGAGTTGTTCGCGGCAGGAACTGCCCTCGCGGGTCGCCCCGGTGCTAATGGCGTCGTTCAGTCTTATGCCCTGGAAATTCGGGCTCAGTTGCCTATTGCCGCTACGTTTAGCCATTACGATCTGAATCAGGCTGGTGGGGCTCGCGTGGCAATCGGTGAATCATTTACGACGCGGATTGACACAGAATGGTCGTTCGGCAATGTAAAGAAGGGCGTTGGCCAGAGCGACTTCCTCCTCTTTTATAACACTACCGCAGCGACTGAAAAAGTTACGATCAACTTCTTCCCGGTCGGTGGCGGCATTGTCTACACCGAAGTCTTCCAGACACGGCGGCAGGACGGCACGCGCGCTGATGGCTTGGAAGGCTTCCGCCGCGGCGGCCTCTCGATCAAGGATATCGGATTCCTGCCCGACGGTGAGTACGGAGTTACGGTGACTTCGCCCGTCCCGATTGTCGCTTCCTTGTCGCGATTTGACGCTACGGCACGCACCGCCAACGGGCAAGTGGGGGCACCTGGATTGGGGAGTACGTCTGCGGTTATCCCCGAGGGTCAGTTCTCGCTTAACGCTCAAACGGAGGCGATCTCGGTGCTTAATGCCAACGCGGCCTCGGCGGATATTACATTTACGTTTACGTTTACAAACGGGAGCGCATACCGCTCGCTTCTCACTGTTGCGGCTCGGTCCAATCTCACCCTGAATGTGCAGGACCTTCCCAACTTCCCTACGGGCACTCCTTACAGTGTGAGTTACGAAAGCACCCGGCCGGTTACCTTGAGCAATAACAGCCCGGCGTTCAACGACGGTGTGGCCAGCGCGTTCTCCGATCGGGCGTATACGCTCTGGGGCTTTGGTGAAGGCTTCCGCCCCGGCGATAACGACGTGCATCCCGGCGTTGTCGAGTATCTCCGTATTTACAACCCCGAACCCGCCGAGACCGTGGTTGAGATCACGATTGCTTATGACGGCACTCCCGGCTCCGAAGTCTTCCGCCGCACCATCCCGGCCCGGCGTATGGCCGAGTTTGATATGGATCAGTTCATCACCGGCGATCGTCGCCTGCGGAGCAGTTGGTTCGCAACGACGGTGAAGGGTGCGTCGCCTGTCGTGGCGTACATGGGCCACTTTGACCGTGCCTTCCCCGGCGGATTCGGAACGCTCGGTACTCCGATGGGAATCTCGGGCTTGACCAACGGGACGTAAGTTCGCGAAGTTAAGCGTAAGTACGACTACGGCGACTTGTCGCGGCGAATTAAGAATAGTGATCCCCCGGCGGTTGTATGCCCGGCGGATTCAAAGGTAAGTTCAGATCCGCCTGTACTAACGCAGGCGGATTTTTTATTGGCCGTGTATCTAACCTCGGGCACCTACTCTGTGTGCATGAACGAAGGACGGCAGATCATCAACGCGACTTCGCCCGCCAGCGTTGCGACCTTGGCCGCGCAGATTATCTGCGATTGTGCAGCTCAGGCGATCACCGAGCGAGGACGATTTGTGCTTGTGCTGGGCGGAGGAAGCACTCCGAAGCAGCTATACCAAAACCTGGCGTCCGAGTATTCTTCGCAACTTGATTGGCCCAATATACACTTTCTTTTCGGCGATGAGCGGATGGTGCCGCTGGACGACCCCGAAAGTAACTACAAGATGGCGCATGAAGCAATGCTCGGTCGGGCGCCGATCAATCCCGCCAATGTTCATGCGTTCCGAACGGATCTGCCCGCAGCGCAGGCAGCGATGGACTATGAGCATCGCTTACGTTTGCTTGCGGGCGACATGGGGGATATGGGGAATGTGGGGGACGTGGCGGATGTCGTTTTACTCGGTATGGGTGCCGATGGGCATACCTTAAGTCTCTTTCCCGGCGGGGAGACTCAAGAGTGGGAGTTGCCTGGCCGCTGGTGCATCGATGCGATCGCGCCGGAGCCCTTCGCGGTGCGATCACGGGTGACGGTGACACTTTCGTTCGTTCACCGGGTTCGCCTCCGGCTCTTCCTGGTTGCTTCCAAGGGCAAGACCCAAGCCCTCGCAGCGGTCAGCCGTGGGGAGCAGTTACCGGCGGGCCGCGTGCGCGCGGCGACATGGATTATCTCGCCCTAAAGCAAGTTATCTGATTTCGCATGCACAACTACTTACCGAGCAGCCGGGCGACCTCGTCGACATCTTTATCGCCCCGGCCCGAAAGATTAACAACCAGATTTTGATCCGCCTTCATTTCCGCTGCCATGCGGACCGCTTCCGCGATGGCGTGTGCGGTTTCTAGTGCTGGAAGGATTCCCTCGGTACGGGCTAACAACTGGAAGGCATCGAGAGCTTCTTCGTCGCTCGCGGCGGTGTACTTCACCCGCTTACTATCTTTCCAGTACGAGTGTTCGGGGCCTACGCCTGGGTAATCCAATCCCGCTGAGCAAGAGTGTACATCCGCAGTCTGGCCCGACCGGTCTTGGAGAACATAACTAAGTGATCCGTGGAGAATTCCTGGTGATCCGTATGAAAGCGGAGCCGCGTGCTGTCCGGGCTCTCCGCCGCGTCCACCGGCTTCAACACCCACGAGCTGCACGGCTGCATCATCGACAAAATCGAAGAAGATCCCCGCCGCGTTGCTCCCCCCGCCGACGCAGGCTACCACAGCGTCGGGCAGCTTGCCGAAGGTTCGCAAGCTCTGGGCTTTGGTTTCGCGACCGATAATGCTCTGAAAATCGCGAACAATCATCGGGAATGGATGCGGACCCACCACACTTCCGATAATGTAATGTGTATCTTCGACGCTCCCCATCCAATCGCGCATGGCGGAGTTGGTTGCATCCTTCAAGGTTCGAGAGCCGTCCTCGACGGGGATCACGGTCGCGCCCAAGAGCTTCATGCGTGTTACGTTAAGCCGCTGCCGCCGCATATCTTCAGACCCCATGTAGACATCGCAGACCAATCCGAAGTGAGCCGCGGCGGTCGCGGCCGCTACCCCGTGCTGGCCCGCGCCGGTCTCGGCGATGATTCGGCGTTTGCCCATTTTCATCGCGAGCAACGTCTGCCCCATGGTGTTATTGATTTTGTGAGCGCCGGTGTGAGCTAGGTCTTCCCGCTTCAAGTACACGCTTGCGCCATGGCTTTCAGGAAGGTTACGACGGACGTGTTGCGTAAGCCGCTTGGCAAAGTAAAGCGGAGTAGCGCGCCCGACAAAGGTGCGGAAGAGATCGTGCAACTCGTCCCAAAACCTCGCATCTGACCGCGCTCGTTCATAAACATTCTCTAGCTGAGCAAGGGCGGCGACGAGCATCTCGGGCACGTAAGCGCCACCGAAAGTGCCGAATCGCCCTTCGGCGGAAGGAACGTCGGAAAGACGAGCCGCGACGGGCTTTTTAGGAGGAAACCCCGCGTTAACTGAGCGAGCCGATGGTGCCGATGGTGCCATGACAAATGGTAGCGGCGCCCAGCCAGTAACTGCGGGAAGCGTGTTGGGGGTTCTACCATATGGCATGAGCGCAATGGCCACGGCGTCAGCAACCAATCTCAACACGCACACGACCGCTTACAGCGGGCGCATCTATAACTTCTCGGCCGGGCCGGGGGTTTTACCTGAAGATGTGCTGTTACAGGCTCAGCACGATTTGCTTAACATCGGGGGCACGGGGATGGGCATCGTTGAGCACAGCCATCGGGCGAAGTGCTTTGATCGCGTACTGAGTGAAGCGGTGGAAGACTGCCGCGCTATCGGTAACATTCCTGCCTCGTACGAGGTGATCTTCACCACCGGCGGAGCGACTTCACAGAACTTTATGGTTCCCGCCAACCTTCTGGCCCAGCACGAGACAGCCGATTATATTACAACTGGTTACTGGGCGGAAAAATCCTACGAGCAGGCACAGCTCTACGGGAATATCCACGAATCCTGGGACGGGCGGCCGTTGAAACATCGGTACATCCCATCGGATGATGAGATTAAGCCTTCGACCAACCCCACTTATGTTCATATTTGCAGCAACAACACCATTTATGGAACGCAGTGGCGGAACGCGGATGGGTCGGTTCGTTTGCCGCGGATACCCGCGGGGGCATTCTTGGCGTGCGACATGTGCAGTGATATCTACAGCCGCCCCATGGATATCTCGCAGTTTGGCGTTGTCTATGCTGGCGCACAGAAAAACGTGGGTATTGCCGGAGTTAGTTTGGTTCTCATCCGCAAAGACTTACTTGCGAAGAATCCGCGCGAACTGCCACTTATATTGCAGTACCGCGTGCTGGCAAAGGATGAGAGTCGCCACAATACACCGCCCGTCTTCCCGATATACATGAGCGGCTTGGTCTTTAAGTGGATCATCAAGCAGGGCGGCTTGGCCGCGCTCCACAAACGAAATATAGAGAAGGCGAAGCTGATATATGATGTGCTTGATAGCTCAACTTTTTACACCGGCCACGCCCGAGTAGATAGCCGCAGCCTGATGAACATAACGTTCAAGTCCCCTACTACCGCTCTCGATGATCTATTCATCGCCGGGGCGCTGAGGGCTGGAATGGATAACCTGCGGGGGCACCGGGCCACGGGCGGAGTGCGGGCCAGCGCGTATAACGCGATGCCGCGGGAAGGTTGCAAGGTGCTCGCCGATTACATGCGGGAGTTTGAGCGTACCCATGGCTGAACGCGCGATGCAATCAGAACGAATGTTCTGCGCTACCGGCTTCCATCCGTGTGATTCAGAGGTCCTCGGCCGCAGGCGGAGCGTCGCGCCATGAAAGCTCCGCAAGCCCGCATCCGCGCGTTGCGCCGACTTTTGCATGCTGCGAATACCGCATATTACGTCGATGCCAAACCGGTGATGTCTGATCGCGAGTTTGACGACCTGCTGCTTGAGTTGGGCCAGCTTGAGAGCGAGCACCCAGGACTGGCCGATAGCAACAGCCCAACCGTGCGCGTCGGCGGTGGGCTGATCGATGGGTTCGCGCCGGCGGAGCACGCGGAGCCGATGCTCTCGATTGACAATACTTATAGCGAACAAGACGTGCGTCTGTGGCACGCGCGGGTTGCGAAAGCATTACATCCGCTCTCAGAGAATGCGCTCTTTGCCGCTGCAACTAACAGTTCCACGGACGGGGACCTTCCGGTCTCCCTCGCATTGCCGCTGGTGTGCGAACCCAAGATCGACGGGCTTGCGCTTTCACTCACCTATGTCGATGGAAACCTGGTCCGCGCCGTCACACGCGGCGATGGTGTAACCGGCGACGATGTAACCGCGGCGGCGCGGGTCATTCGCTCGATCCCGCTTTTACTCAACGAGAACGAAACGTCGCGTGCGCCCGCGGGAACATTAGAAATTCGAGGCGAAGTTTTTTTTCCACTCAGTGAGTTTAATCGCGTAAATGCTAAACTTGAGGCACATGGCGAGGAGACGCTAAAAAATCCGCGGAACGCCGCAGCGGGTACCTTGAAGAATCTCGATATGTCGCTCATTGCCTCGCGGCGGTTGGCGTTTATGGCACATGGCCGAGGGCGGATCAGCGATCCTGGCTTTGCGACCTCGCACAGCCAGTTTCTTGAAAAAATCCGTTGGTTGGGAGTGCCAACAAGCGGGCTCGCCAGACGCGTCGAGTCAGTGGATGCGGCGCTGACGTTAATTCGCGGGTTCGCTCTGGAGCGGAGAGCCCTTGATTACGGCACAGACGGGATGGTCGTACGGGTTGATCGCTATGACCATCAGGTGATGCTCGGAACGACATCAAAGAGCCCGCGGTGGATTATCGCCTATAAGTATCCCGCCGAGCGTTGTACGACTCGACTCCTTGATGTGCTGCATCAGGTGGGAAAGACGGGGAAAATCACGCCGCGTGCGGTGATGCAACCGGTGCTGCTTGCGGGCACCACGGTTCAACACGCGACATTACATAATTATGGGTTGATCCGCAGCGCTACAACGGAACAGGCAGACACAACAACTGATATCCGCATTGGCGATGAGGTGTGGGTGGAAAAGGCGGGGGACATAATTCCCCAGGTGGTGGGTGTGACCCTTGGGGCGAGGCTGGCCGAGGCCAGGCCGATTGTCGCGCCCAAGCGTTGTCCCAAGTGTGAAGGCCCCATCGAAATTGATCCGCCCGAGGCGCACGCTGATTCGTCTCTTGAAACAGTGCGGCGGTGCATCAATCCCGAATGCCCAGCCCAAATACGGGAGCGGCTCATCTGGTTCGCCGGACGTAAGCAAATGGATATTGCGGGCCTTGGCGAGAAGACGGTGGACCAGATTCGCGACTCGGGGATTCCGCTCAGAACGTTCGCGGATATCTTCCGACTTCACGAGCATCAAGAGGCGTTGCTGCAGATAGAACGGATGGGCGACAAGAAAGTTGATAATCTGCTGGCCGGAGTGACAGAAGCTAAGTCTCGGGGGCTGGCCCGGCTGCTTGGTGGAATGGGGATGAGGCATGTGGGCGATACTACCGGCAAGCTGCTCGCCCGCCAGTTTATTCATTATGATGAGCTCATGGCCGCGGGCGAGCAGCAGTTGCGACCCAAATCATTGAGTAAGGACGAGGCGGTGGGCCTTGGATATGCAGAGGACCCCCAGCAACGTCCGGAAACAGGACTTGGAAAAGAGACTGCACCGGCGGTTCATGCGTACCTTCACAGCGAAGTGGGCCGACGAACCTTTGCCGATCTGGCGGCGCTAGGTGTAGACTTAAGTTCGAGAGACTATCGGGGGGCGGGTAGGCAGGCTCTCAATGTAATTGGCGGCAACAATATGGGGGCTGGTGCTCGCGAGGGCAGCTCGGAGCGGAGCGAGGAAGCCGTTTTGCCGTTGGCCGGAAAGACAATGGTGCTCACCGGAACATTCGATAGTTATGACCGCGTGGAGCTGGCATCGCTGCTTGAGTCGCTGGGAGCTAGGGTTTCCGGGTCAATATCGAGGAAGACTTCAGTGGTGGTGGCGGGCAAGGAAGCGGGTTCAAAGCTGCAGAAAGCGCGGGAACTGGGAATTGAAATCTGGGATGAGGTCCGGCTTCAGAAGGAACTGGGTTAAGCAAGATAGCGAGGTCGGGATGGTTGAGAAAGTCATCGCGCTCTTCGCGGTCACGCTTACTCCTGAGAGATGAGCATCAGTAGAAAGGGTGAGCGGCAGAGGCGCGGGAACGAAGCGGGGTGGTGCACTCCTATACTTAGGCATGGCAGCAGTGGCACCAAATCGCGGCAATCATGGTTCGATGGCGGTGACGTACGACATTTCCGTGCGAGCAGAGCCATGTTATGATGCTCAGCAATCGGTGCCTGAAGAGAGTAAGTTTCTCTTTCGCTATTCCATTACGATTGACAATGGGTCAAGGCACACCGTGCAACTGCTCACTCGCTCATGGCTTATCATCGATGGGGGCGGCGAAGAGCATCGTGTTGATGGCGATGGCGTGGTGGGACTGCAACCGATTTTGAAGGCGGGCGAAACTTTTGAGTATAGCAGTTTTTGCCCTCTCCGCAAACGCTGGGGAACAATGGAGGGTTCATTTACGATGCGTCGCGAAGACGGCACGATGGCTGTAGTCCGGGTCGGACGTTTCTATCTCGTGCAGCCCGAATCGGTAGCGGCTGGCAAGGAGTTGGGTTGAAAGTTCTCGTCAACGGTGAAGACCGCGAAGTAAAACGTGGGGAAACAGTTCGTTCGCTCATCGAGGCGATGGGGCTGGGGCAAGGAGCGTGCGCGGCGGAGATAAATAAAGTTCTAGTGCCCCGGCGCGAGCATGATGCGAAGTTACTTCAAGAAGGCGATCGCGTAGAGATCGTTTCGCTGGTGGGCGGGGGTTAACGCCTACTCGCCGCTTCCGGCTGCGGCGTTTTGAGGGCCCGACTGAATGGACGAGATACTTCGCTCAAACTATACCTTTACGCAAATACACTATGCAACAGGCTCAGCCAGCTAACCACCCGCTTCAAGTCTCTGGAGTTTCGCTCAACAGCCGGCTCATCGTCGGAACGGGGAAATATAAGTCCTATGAGGTCATGCAGGAAGCATTGGAGAGCAGTGGTTGCGATGTAGTTACAGTCGCGGTACGGCGCGAGCGGCTGTACAATGAACAAGGCCGTAGCCTTCTTGAGTTTCTCGACCTGCAGCGTTATACCATTCTACCCAATACCGCCGGGTGCTTCACCGTTGAAGATGCTGTACGGGTCGCGCTGCTAGGGCGTGATATTCTCGAACAGTTGAACCATCGCGGAGCTGGTTGGGTTAAGTTGGAAGTTCTCGGCGATAAGAAGACACTGCTCCCCGACCCGTGCGGAACGATTGAAGCGACCCGGCTTCTGGTAAAGGAGGGCTTTCAGGTGCTCGCTTACACCAGCGATGACCCCATCGCCGCGCTGCGGATCAAAGAAGCGGGTGCGGCGAGCGTCATGCCTGCGGCGAGCCCGATCGGAAGCGGCCAAGGTGTGCTCAATCGTAATAATATTGTGCTCTGCCTCGAACTGCTCAAGCAGGGCGACCCGACTTACCCGGTGATTGTTGACGCGGGCGTGGGCGCCGCCAGCGATGTAGCTATCAGCATGGAGACTGGCGCTGATGCCGTGCTGCTCAACACAGCCATTGCCCACGCGGCAGACCCGGTGCTCATGGCTCATGCGATGCGCTCAGCGTGCTTGGCCGGTCGGCAGTCATATCTGGCCGGTCGCATCCCCAAGCGGTTGTACGCGAACGCGAGCAGCCCTTGGGAGGGAGTTATCTCTTATATTCCCGGCGAATAAATTTAATTCAGGGGCAGCTCGCGCGGATGACTATGCTGCTTTAGGTTCCGGGGCATTGAGCCGGGGGGCTTTCACGGGGTGTCAACGCTGTCCGTGCGGGTTATCTCTACATGGGATACGGGCTGGCCGTCGATGCCATTTGGCTGATTCGCGCAGTTAGCTTTCAGTTGCACGCGTGAGTCGCAGTTGTCCCTCACTTTAGCTTATACTCTGACACTCTGGCGGAGCAGCGGCCCATCAATTTCAAGCAGTTTATAACGTAACATTGCCATCGCGCACATCGCCGCCCACAGCCGGATGTTGTACCGATCGCCGCTGAACTCAAAGCACCTCGTATCTGCCGTCCGGTCGCTACTCGCCCGGCTTATCCAGACAGTGCCCACCGGTTTAGCTTTGCTTCCACCACCCGGCCCCGCGACGCCGGTGATCGAAAGGGCGTGGGTCGCGCCAAGTTTCTCTCGGCCGCACAGCGCCATATCGCCCGCGGTCTCTGCGCTGACTGCACCGGGCCCGCCGGGCGCAAAGCGTTCGAGTGAAATGTTTAACATGGCATGCTTTTGTTCATTGCTATAGACCACCAGTCCGCCCGCGTACACGGTCGATGCTCCGGGTACATCAGTAAGCATCGCCGCAAGCAGTCCGCCGGTACAACTCTCGACCGTCGCGAGCGTTTGCGCGCGCTCCTGAAGCAGACGAACAATCGTCATCGCGAACGAACTATCATCAGTTCCAAAGTAATATTCGCCCGCGGCTTTCTGGCATGCCCGCTCGACACCGCTCAAGGCCCGGACGGCGTCATCGTCCATCGGTCCCTCATGCCGGATGCGGATTGAAACCACGCCCCCGCTCGCCGTCGTGCCCACCAGTGGACGATGATTACGTTCCATCAGCAGCCCCAAGCGCATCGCAAGATCGCTCTCTCCAATCCCGAAACAGTGGAGCGTCCGGATCTGCACCTGATGGTTCGGGTCTGGACGCAACCTCGGCAGTACCTGCGCTTCAAACATCGGAATCATTTCACGCGGCGGTCCCGGCAGGCAGAACACCCCGACTTGCTCTTCGCCGCGGGTTATGCTGGCGTAAAGCCCCGGCGCCGTCCCTTGCAAGTTTGGAAGGCTCATCCCGCGACTGGGGCGAAGCGCCTGAGCATTGTTAATATCTGCCATCACCCGCCCGCGCGATGTAAACCACGCCTGCACCTGAGACTGCGAAACTTCATCAATCACCAACTGATCATCGGTGGCGAGGGCGAGTGCCTCGCGGGTAAGATCGTCCGCCGTGGGGCCCAGCCCACCGGTACATACTATGACATCACAAGTGGCGGAAAGTTGTTTGAATGCTGCCCTCTGCGCGTCAAGCTCATCGGCAACCGTAAGGTGTATGCGAGCGGTGATTCCCACTTCAAGCAATCGCTGCGCCAACCATTTACTGTTTGTGTCGAGCGTCTGGCCAAGGGTTAACTCATCGCCCACGGACATGATGGCGGCGGTCTTCTGAAACTTCATGGCCGATAGTAGCAAAAGCGTCCCGCCCCTCATCGCATGAAGCGGAGCGTGCCAACACTTGTACAATGGCCAGCGAGGATCTGCTACGAAACGACGGACGGGGCTTGTGGTGCGAACCGGGCGGTTTTCACGTCGATCCCTGGGATCCCGTGCGAGTGGCGGTCATAACTCATGCTCACGGGGACCATGCGCGGGGAGGGAGTGACCTTTATTATTGTGCGAATGAGGGTTTAGAACTGCTGCGTCGCCGGTTGCCCGCGGGCTCACAGGTGCGCGGGGTTGATTTTGGTGAGCCTTTTGAGCTAGGGTCTACCTGCTTAACATTACATCCCGCGGGGCACATCCGGGGCTCCTCCCAGGTTCGGGTTGAGACTGGGGCGTTGCACCAAGGCGGGGTTTGGGTCGTCTCCGGCGACTATAAACGCCAGCGAGATGCTACATGTACCCCCTTTGAGGTTGTGCCCTGCAATACTTTCATTACCGAAGCGACTTTCGGCCTCCCCATCTATCGTTGGGAAGAAACGCGGGTCGTCGCGCAGAGCATGGCGGATTGGTGGCAACGTAATAGGATCCGCGGATGGGATAGTATAATCTTTGCTTATTCTCTGGGCAAAGCGCAGCGGATTCTCAGCGAGTTATGGTCGCTTCGTTTGCATCCCGACTATAACTGGATTGCTGGCGAAAAGGCTCTGTTACACGGGGCGATGCTCGGCCTCACCAGTGCTTATGTAGACGCGGGGGTTGAACTGATGCCGTTCGAGGGGATTCGGGAAGCACAGAACTCCACCAGCGGTGCGCGTCCAAAAAAGCTCGACCATGTGCCCCGCCTGGCGCTCGCACCACCGTCGGCCGCTGGCTCACCTTGGATGCGGCGGTTCGGGGCTGGTGGCGGCTTTGAGACCGGGTTCGCGAGCGGCTGGATGCGGGTGCGGGGTGTTCGTCGCAGAAGAGGTTACGATCGAGGTTTTGTTATTTCTGACCATATCGACTGGCCGGATATGCTCAGCACGATCGCGCAGACTGGCGCAACTCGCGTGCTGGTAACCCATGGTTCAACCGAGACCGTAAGTCGCTACCTGTGCGAGCTTGGAATAGATGCTGCACCGCTCGAAACCCGCTACTCCGGTGAGGCGGGCGGCGAGGATACGGATGGAACGACACAACCCTCGGGAGATTCTCCCACGTCATCGGAGTTACTCGACGCTACGGACCACCCCGCGCCCGACACGAGGGTCGATCTCTGAAACTCTTCAGCCAACTCTTCGAGCGGCTCGACTCAACAACGTCGACCAACGAGAAAATCGACGCGCTCGTTGATTACTTTCGCACCGCCGAGCCACTCGCCGCAGCGTGGGGCCTCTATTTTCTAACAGGACGTAAACTCAAGCGGCTGCTGAGCTCGCGTGCAATCCTGCGCTGGGTCGCCGAAGCTTATGCGATTCCTGCCTGGTTGGTGCGCGAATGTTATGGTATTGTCGGCGACGGTGCTGAGACCATCGCGTTACTGATCGACGGCGCGGGGAGCAATTTGCCTCGCACACCGATGCCACAGGCGCCCGCGTCGCTGCATGCGGCTATTGCTCGTACGCATGAGGCGAGCGAAAAGACTGAGGATGTTCCCTTGGACGAGTGGGTGAACAATCGTCTCTTGCCGCTGCGCGCTATGGAAGATGCAGATCGGCGGCGATTGCTCTTATATTGGCTGGGACCGATGCAGTTTACCCAACGTTACTTATTAATTAAGTTACTTTCGGGAGAACTGCGGGTAGGAGTGTCTCAAACCCTCGTCGCCAAGGCGCTCGCAAAGCTTGGAGGCCTACCCCAGGCCACGGTCGCGCACCGCTTGGCTGGCGAGTGGCAACCCGATGCCCTGCTGCTCCCGCGGATGCTCGCCGCGGCGGGTGGGAGAGATGCGGGGGATGCGGGAGATGAAGGGAATGCCGAGATTTCGCGGCCCTATCCGTTCTTTCTGGCGACGAGCATCGAGGAAGCGGTCGGAGCGGTTTCGGTGTCAACCCCTGATGGTCAGACCGTAGAAGGACCAGCTAGACTAACGGTTAATCCGGGCTCCCTCGGCATAGCCCTTGGAGACATTCGCGACCATCAGTTGGAATGGAAGTGGGACGGAATCCGCTGCCAAGTAATCAAGCGCAGAGGCCAGATATTTATCTGGTCACGCGGCGACGAGTTGCTTACGGAGCGTTTCCCCGAAGTTGTACAGTCACTCAGCAGACTCCCGCCGTGCGTGCTTGATGGTGAGCTATTATGTTGGAACGAGGGGCATCCCCTTCCGTTTTCCGCGTTGCAAACGCGGATCGGGCGCTCATCGCTGTCCCGCAACATCCTGCGCGCTGCGCCCGCGATCTTCATGGCTTATGACGCGGTGGAGCTCGATGGGAACGACCTCCGCGAGCAACCGCTTTCGGAGCGGCGCGGAGCCTTGGAACAAATCGTCGCTCGCAATGGCTCGCAGCGGTGCATGATATCCGAAGTGCTTGTCGCCGCGGACTGGCCTGCAGCCGCCGATTTGCGGGCCACCTCTCGCGCCCGCGGGATTGAGGGGCTTATGATTAAACGTAAATCATCACCTTACCGGGCCGGGCGGGTTCGGGGTGACTGGTGGAAATGGAAGATCGATCCGCTTACGTTTGATGGCGTGCTGATGTACGCCGAGCCGGGCCACGGCCGTCGCGCCAACTTACTCACTGATTACACCTTTGGTGTCTGGGAGAATGAAACATTAGTTCCTGTAGCCCGCGCGTACTCGGGGCTGACCGACGAGGAGATCGGCTCACTGGACCGATGGATTCGGCGGCATACCACCGCTCGATTCGGGCCCGTCCGGCATGTGCAACCGCTCCGTGTTTTTGAACTGGCTTTCGAGGGCATCGCGGAGTCCGACCGCCACCGTGGCGGAGTAGCGATGCGATTCCCGCGGATAGCCAGAGAGCGAACGGACAAAGCCGCGCGAGACGCCGACACGCTTGAGAGATTGCGTGCGCTCCTCCCCAGCGAAACAGACACACAGGGCCGCCTCTTCGAATAAAGGACGCTCAAGGGTGCTTGGCATTCAACGAAAGGGTCCAACGCGGCGGCCGTCAACCTGCTTCCTCAAGCATTCAGTCAGGACAAAATATAACACACCGATGTCGTGCCATCCGTAAGCAGCGACGCCCGAGAAAAGTACTCTAGCCGCACGAGCGGAGCATTTGCTGGTAACTTACCAACGAAAACTCGTCAAAGCAAACGAAGGTAACTTTCTCGATACCCGGCACCACCGACGTGTTAAACTTCACCGTAGAGACCGCGATCTGCGCGGCCCGCGGTGTTGAATAGCCGTACGCGCCGGTGCTGATGCACGGGATCGCCACCGTGCGCAGCGACCTGAGTGAGGCAGAACGAATTATGTTTCGATAGCACGCCGCCAGCAGATGATCGCACCCTAATGGATTCTGATCCTCCCAAACTGGCCCGACAGCGTGAATTACATTTTTGCACTTGAGCAAGTGCGCGCTGGTGATACGTACTTCACCTGTTGGGCATCGCACTCCCGGCTCGACCTCGGGAATCGCTTCGCACTCCATCGCCAGGCCCCGCCCTGCGGCTTTATGGATCGCACCGTCGACCCCCCCACCGCCCAAGAGAGAAGGGTTCGCGGCGTTTACGATGCAATCCACTTGCAGCGTCGTAATATCAGCCCGTATGGCCTCCAGAATCGTCATGACTGCATGATAGTCAAGGCGCGCTGATGCGGTCCTTGTTGCCCATATAAGGCCGGAGCGCAGTTGGAATAGTAACTGAACTGTCCTCGTTCTGGTAAAGTTCCAGAACAGGAATCAGGAAGCGAGGGCTAGCGAGCACCGTGTTATTAAGCGAATGGCAGAACGTCGTTTCGCCCTCGGTGCCGCGCCGGTACCGCATGTTCAGTCTCCGGCACTGAAAATCGTGCAGACGGCTCGCCGAATGTGTCTCTCCGTAGGCACCCGTTGTGCTTCCATTGACGATCTCGCCGCGGCCGGGCATCCAAGACTCGATGTCCACCATATCGGCGTTCTTGAAACCCAGGTCGCCCGTACAGCACTGGAGTAGCCGGTAGGGAATTTCCAATGACTGAAGTATCGCTTCGACATAAGAAATCATCTGCTTGTGCAGTTCGCGGCTCAGCGCGGCGTCGTTGCGGCAGATGATAACCTGCTCTACTTTATCAAACTGGTGGATTCGGTAGAGGCCCGCGGTATCTTTCCCTGCCGCGCCCGCTTCGCGGCGGAAGCACGTGCTGACTGTAACATACTTCAGCGGGAGTTTGGTCTCGTCAAGAATCTCACCTTGGTGAAGCCCCATCAAGCCCACTTCGCCCGTGCCGGTGAGAAACAGGTCGTAACCTTTAGACGTTTCGCCGGGTGCGACATCTGCGGCCTGCCGCTGCGATTCTGGGATGTGGTACGCCTGCTCGCGTCCATCCGGAAAGAACCCGGTGCCAATCATGCACTCTTCGCGGACCAAAACCGGAACCGAAACGGGGGTAAATCCCTGCTTATCCACCATGTAATCGAACGCGTACCGCAGTACCGCCTGGTGTAAACGCATGCCATCGCCGGTGAGAACATAACTTCGTGTGCCCGCCATCTTCACCCCTCGCTCAAAGTCGGCGAGTTTAAGATGGCGTACGAGGTCGATGTGGTTGCGCGGCGCGAAGCCCTTGTTCTGCTCAAACGACTTCGCGGGGTCAAACCACGAGGGGTGCCACGTCTTTACCTGTTGATTATCTTCGCTTCCTTTCCCCACCGGCACGTTGTCGTCGGGCGGCAAGGGAACCTGAAGCACGAGGCTCTCAAACTCCGGCTCCAGCTGCGCGATCAGTGCCTCCGTTTGCGCGATGGTGACTTTGAGCACGGCTGGCCGCTCTTTCAATTTATCGATCTCTTGCTGCAACGCCGCGGCTTCAGCGCCAGATGCCTTCTTAAGCTGGCCCGCAAGTTTACCGATTTGTGGCCCCGAATCCTTCGCGATCTTGTTCTGTTCAGCACGCGATGCTTCCACCTGAGTGACTAGGGAACGGCGCTGCTCATCCAACGCGAGCAACCGATCAATGTCAACCCGTGCCCGCTTCTTGGCACAACCGTCTTTGAATAACTGGGGGTTTTCGCGGAGCTGCTTGAGGTCGATCATTAGGGAGCAGTGTAGGGATTCCCCGGTGGCTCTTCCCCCTCCTACTTCCGCCCCACTTGACGGCGGCCCCTACGTAGCTTGCGACAAAGCACGACGCTGGCAAAAAAACGAGCGGCCGCGCGTGTCCGCGCAGCCGCCTGGAGGGAGAAAGAGAGAGAGTTTGGCGCCCTAGGCAAGTCTACAGGAGGAGGCTCTGAGCGTCCGCGGCCTGTGCCACAAGCTGGGCTTTAATTTCGTTTAGCTTTTCTGCGGTTAACTTAAGCATATCCAAAACCGCCGGGTCGAGTAATGTGTCCATCAAGTCGTGGCGGAATCCGCCCGCTACTTCGCCCGCCATACGGTCGGCGACGTAAACAATGCAAGACAGCGTGCGGTTTTCGTAGGCAAGCTCTAGTGGATTATGGTGAAACCCCGTGACCAATGCGAGGCTCTTGGGAAACTTCCATTTTTCGCATAACGCGGAACCGAAATCTTGGTGCGTCGCGCCAAAGACAATCAGCTCGGCCGCTAGAAAGTCCGCAGCGGGAACTCCGTTGTCATCGGCTCCGACACGGCTAAATACTTCGACAAGCTTAGTGCGATTTGCCTGCATCTCCACCATCACGCCAATATCATGCATCAAACCAGCGAGAAAAGCCTCGTCGGAAAGGCCGATTTTCATCGAGTTGGCGATCATCTTCGCTGCCGCTGCGGTCACATTGCTGTGAGTCCACAAGTCTTTAGCGGAGAAGTTTGGAGTGAGATCGCCGCCACGAAAGAGCTTTGCGAGTGACGCGGCGATGGCGATATTTTTGACTGCGTTCAGCCCGAGCATCACGATGGCGCGGTTGATGCTGGCGATCTGCCCCGGCAATCCGTAGAAGGATGAGTTAACCACCTTCAGGATGCGGCTGCATAACGCGGGATCGGTTGAAATTACTTTGTTCAGGTCCTGCGCGGTAGACTTAGGGCTTTCTACCAGTTCTACGATCTTAATCGTAATCTCTGGAAGCGTGGCGATATGACTAATCTCCCGGATCGCGGTGGCGACCACGGTATCTTTGTCAATGATTGGTGTCGTAACCGCGCTCATGCCCGCTTGCTCCGTTTGAAGATACCCGCTCGGACTCGGTGTCTGGATCTTTCAGACAGACTGCCGACTGGTCAGGTGTAGCATCGGCGTGCGCAGACATTCACTTTCGCATTTGGACCCGCATTTTCTTGAGCAACCGGCCAGACCTATCCGCACTCCCCCGAAAGGGTCTGCTACGCTCACGGCTTGCGCTCTGCTTGAGCTGTTGCATAGCGGCCTACCTTCATCGGCATGACTCTTGTTCGCCCCCCTTTACGGGTCGCTCAGGCGGTCGGGCTGGTTGGTTTTTCGGCCGCCATCTCCGTCGCGCTGGGCTGTCTGCTCATGTCTGGTCTGATCGCGGCGGTTTCGTTCCCGATGATGAAAGCGCTCGCTCCCCGCCTGCCGGACTACCCGATCGTGTTTGATGACCACTGGAAGATTGCTGCGGGATATCCCGCAGCAGTCGTTTTTTACGCTGCGTCAGGTGTTCAGACGCTCATGCTTCTGGTCGCGGGCGCTTGTCGGCTGGGGGCCAGCGCGCGTTCGCTTACCACGCGTGCTTTAATAGGGACCAGTGCGATCTTCGGCGGGTTGCAACTTTTTGTAATCGTGCCTATGGCAGCCGCGCTCATCGCTTATCGGGCGGCGGCCCGCGCGGGCGAGTTGGCTCAGGCGATTGAATCGCAGCTGCGATTTCAGCAACTCCATGTCGTGAGCACCGGCGCGATGATGCTCCTCGCGCTCCTGTATATTGTCTGTCTGGGGTGCATCGCGTACGAAGCTATGCAGACGGCCCGTGCTTCTGCGGGCTGAGGTCGCTTGTCGAATGATTCGACGTATGACCGCGGGTACGATCAGAACGATGAGCGCATCTACACCCCGAGTTACAGTTACACAGCGCGAACGGGCGCACCGCCTGCTTACTTTGCTGCAAGCGCACTACCCCGATGCGCACTGTGAACTTAATTTCGCCAGCCCCCGTGAACTCTTGATCGCGACCATTCTCTCCGCTCAGGCCACGGACGTTTCAGTAAACAAGGCAACACCCGCACTCTTCGCTCGCTTTCCAACGCCTCAAGATTATGTTCGTTCATCGCCCGCGGAGATTGAGCCCTATATCCGCACTATCGGACTGTTTCGCGGCAAGGCAAAGTCGATTCACCTTTCCATGTCCCGGATCTGCGAAGACTTTGGCGGCGAGGTTCCCGCGACCATGGATCAGTTATTAACGCTCCGCGGCGTCGCCCGCAAAACAGCGAACGTGGTGCTCGGCAACTGCTTCGGAATAAATGAGGGCTTCGTCGTAGACACCCACGTCGAACGCCTGGCGAAGCGATTAGCGCTGGCACCGCGGGATGCGAATGTTCTGAAAGTAGAGCAGATTTTGATGAGATTGTTCCCACAAGAACTTTGGTGTGACATATCACACATGCTAATCTTTCACGGACGTCGAGCCTGCCCAGCGCGCGCAAAATGCTGTGGTTCGCACGCGATATGCATGGAGTTCGGAGTCCGTTGCGACCTCCCGCGGTCGGGGTGTTGATTATATTACTTTAGCACGGCGGGCTGGTCGGGGTAGACATCGGTGCTGTTTTGGCCGCTCTTGTCTTCTGTATTGGTGAGGCGGGCGTGTTAATTGGTAGCTACATTAAAAGAAATGCACGCCCCGCGGCGATGATCGGTGCCGGCCGGGTCATTGCCTCGACTCTGCTGTATCGTATTAAGTTTAAGCAATCTCTTCCCGCGCAATCGCGTCATAAGTCAGTGAGAGAGTGGCCCGCCGACCGGCGGAGACTCGCTTACGATCGTTAAGAATCAAACGCCAGCGTAAGTACTATAAGCCCCGCAAGCATTATCAGCCCCAGGGCTGCGGCACAAGCGATGCAGATAACATAATATCTCATTCCCGACGCCGCCTTTGGTGCTCGTTCCTCAAGGGGCGCGTCCGGCACTTGCACCATACCCATGCTGCCTCCGGTTTGTGCGACTTCCACCGCTTGGTGCTCCCCATGCCGCACCGATTCCTGAACCTCTGCAACCAACAAGCTTACCTGAAACGGCCGAAGACCAGCTTTAACCCCTCCAGCGACAAGCGCACGTCGTCGGTGGGGCCGAAGGATCGCAGCCCTTCCGCCCTCTAGCGACCGCACCACCTCTTTCACGAAGTTCTCCCGCAGCGAACCCAATCCGTGGACAACCTCGCCAGCGCCTCCCCTCATCCCCAGGCCAACCGCGGCTCTCGCCGAATGGTTTTCCGCGGCAATCGCAAGCTGAGCACGACGCTGTGAACTTTCAAGTGAGTGACCGCCAACAGTGGAGGAGAACGACCGCGAGTGCTCCGGCGACGGGTCGACAGGTGCGGCCAAGAATCGAGCAGTTAACGCGCCGGCGGGCGAGGGCGAAGAAAGATACGCAGCTAGGCGCATCGAATCTAACTGCGCTCCTGACTCGCCCCCACCATCCGGCCTGAGACCTCGCTCCGCATTGCCCAGATTGGGTAGATCCCCACTCGGTACGGGGTTGTCGGAGGCGTTTGAGGAGGGCTGATTTGACACGTTGGAATAAGGAATCGCCGCAAAGTGTGTGCCATCCAATCCGCGATTGCGTACTCCCACCCAATGAAACGGAGGAGTGGCAGACTCAGCGGTTGAGAATCGCAAAGTCCGGCAGGTAATGCAACAGGCCGGTAGCGAGCAAGTGTGCTAAACTATATCGTCTATTATATCGACGGCATCTACGCCATTCCGGTCGCGCCGGGTCTTGTAAGTGGTTTAACTTCCCCAAACCCGCTCCGCTTTAGGTTCCCTTCCGTCAAGCAGCAAGGGTTACTTACGACGTTAGTTATAAAGGCTGGTGAACTATGGGTCTGGATTTTGCTATTGACGCACTATACAACTCAGGTTGGGAGCAGTCCCCTGCACCGGGCGGTGTTTGCCGCCATCCCGATGGTCGGCTCTACCCGTCGCCCCCAAGCGTGATCGGTGCGTTTGCCGATGCGGGCTTCGAATTAAGTGTTCGCCATATACCGGTGTTTGATTGCTATCGCGCTGAATGGGGCAATGAGTCTGGTCAGGCGGGTGCCGTAGTCGGCCAATCCGCCGACGAGGCGGCGGTCTTCGCGCTCTCACAGCTGCGTCGACAGATGGCAACTGCGGCCGTGGTATGAGTAGGTTAAGCTCCAGCGATCTTTTAATTAAGAACGGGGCCGCTCTGCCTGTTGCGCGGCACTATTGCCGTGCAGAACTGGAAGGTCGGCCCCGAACTTATATTGCGAACGTTAACTAAGTGTACTTCGTGGCGAGCTTTCTTTAGCCGCGGACGTCAATACTTTCACACTCTAATGAAACTCTGTCGCGGTGGGTCAGGCTCCATGGTCCGTTTCGCAACCGTAGTATGCACATTTTAGAGTCGCCGAACCCACACTGATTACCGAAGCGGGGCATTCACGCGGCGCGACGTGTGGTCTTGGCCTTCGTCCCGGAACGTGTTCCGATTTTGGCAATCGTTCCGCTTTCAGCTCCTTGATTCATTAGATTACCGCTCAGCACCACCTTAACTATGTCGGCCGGGGTCTGCGCCCAGAGATCGCAGTGAATCTCCTCCGCCAGTCCTTCGGCACGATTGAATACGCCACCGCCCGCGATTACTTGCGTTCGATCTGACGCTCCGATTTCGCGAATCTGGTCGACCATCTCGCGGAGTGAAGGTAGATCGCTCGCCGCGGAAGCGAAGAGTAACAGAACATCGGGTCGCCGCTCGTTCACCTGAGCCAGGACTTCATCGCTGGGCACGCCGCCGCCACAGAAAGTGACCTGGCAACCGGAGGCCTCGAGCAGATCGACCGCGATCTGCGCCGAGAGCTCTTCGTTCTGGCTGGGCCCGCACACCGCGAAAACCGTTCGGCCATTCTGTGGCTGCAATGTAAGTTGCGCGGCCGTCTGATCCACAAGCACGCGCAGAAGTCGCGTGGCGAGGTGGTAAGCGGCATTGGTCAGTTCGTCGGCGCGGAAGAGCGTTTCAAGTCGCTCGTGGGCGCAAAAGAAGAGATCATTCATCACCTTGTGAGGCGTCGCGCCCGCGTCCAGTGCGCTGCGAGTGATGGCCCGCGCGGCAACGCGGTCGCCGCTGGTGAGCGTATCGAGAAATCGTGTGAGAAAAATATCTTGTTTCATCGGGGTCATGGCTAAGGAGTCCGTTCCGCCAGCGCTCAGGTCTGGCTATTGGTCACGGTTCCACCATGCCCACCACAGGTGATGAGATTACGCCGCTCTCCGTGCGGCGTTCAGTCGCCGCGTAACTCGCACAAAGCAAGGTACGCGACTGAGGTACACATCGGGCACAGGTCAGAAAGCTCAACACATTGAAATGCTGCGATTCGGATTTGTGGCCAATAACGGGTGTTCAACGCGGGAATAGGGGCCGCCCCCACCCCAGCACGGTAGACCCTTGGGCGATAACTGGCGGGGCATCCACTATTCCAGGGGGAGTGACGTGGCAACCCGAACCGTGACCGCGCGGAGTGAACGCAGAATGCACTTAAGATGAAGACTTGAATGAAATATTATATCTATTTGCGCGCACTATAACACACACAGATACCTAGCGTAAGCCCACGATCCTCTACATCCTTAAAACCAACCTCGGCGATAGCCTGCGCAAGTGCTTTGCGCGGCATAAACGAACCCACAGATGCCGGCAAATATTTATAGGCCCCGGATGTATCCCCACTGATAAGGGTTGCGGTCTTGGGCATTACCCACCCGCAATAAAAGTCATTCATCCACCTGAGCGGAGGGAACAACGGACGATCAAACTCAAGGATCACCAAACGACCACCAGGCTTGAGCACCCGGTGAAACTCCGACAGCGCGCTCAGCGGAGATGTAACATTACGTATCCCGAATGCGATCGAAACCACGTTGAAGCTCGCATCCGCAAAGTCCAGCGACTGCGCATCGCCCTCAACATAAGTTATTTTTGTCGCCTGTTCCCGCGTCAGGCCTCGCTGCTTGGTCCTGGCTACATCGAGCATGCGGGGAGTAAAATCCACCCCGATCACACGCTGGGCCCCGGTCGCGGCGAAGGCTTGGGTCAAATCACCCGTGCCGCATGCAACATCAAGAATGTGGTCGCCCGGCTGCACGGCCGCACGGCGCACTGCAAGCCGCCGCCACGCTTGATCGCGCCATAGGGAATGAAGCCGATTGTTCAGATCGTAAGATTCGGCGATGGCACTGAACATACCCTTAACCTTGCTGGCCTTCTCAGCAGAAAGATGCGGGTTCGTCAGTTCGCCAGCCGCCCATTGCGGCGGGGGATGCTTGGATGAAGAGGATTGTACCATCTACTTAATCGTACGTTTCGTTAATTGCGTACGCTCAGATGAGCCGCGTTTCGTAGAATCACTTTAAAGACGGAGATTCGCCCAGTATGCAAAAGCTCAATATTGCGATGGCCTCACTTGCGTTCACTCCTCTAATGATTGCCGCGCTCAGCGGATGCGAGACGAACTCGGCAACCGGTCGTAGTCAGTTCATGATGTTGGACCGAGCGCAAGAAGTGGAACTAGGCCTAGAGGCAGCCCCTCAAATGATCGCGGAATACGGGGGCGAAATCGCAAGCCCTGAGGTCCGCGCGTATTTTACCGAAGTCGGCAACAAGATGGCAGCCACGACCGAGGGCGATAGCCCATCCCTGCCTTGGACGTTTACAGTCCTCAACTCTGATGTGATTAATGCCTTTGCGCTACCGGGCGGCAAAGTTTTCGTTTCCAGGGGGCTGCTGCAGCGCATGACCAACGAAGCTCAGATGGCGGGCGTGGTCGGTCACGAGATCGGTCATGTGACCGCCAAGCACGTCAATGATCGCATGCTACAGCATTCTGTCGCTGGCGGTGTCACGAGCGTGCTCGCAAGCGTTCTCACCGAAGGGATTGGCGGTCAGATAGGGGAAGTTGCGCCCAACGTAATTAAAATGGGTGGTCAGACCGTCGTCCTTCGTTTCGGCCGCGAGCAGGAGCTCGAAGCGGATAAGCTTGGAATGCGTTACATGACCAACGTGGGGTACAACCCGCGTGCGCAGCGGCAGGTCATGGAGATCCTTGGAGCTAGCATGGGAACCGCGGCGGGCTCGGAATGGTTTTCAACCCATCCCTTCCCGCAGACCAGAATCGATCAAATAGACGCTCTCCTTGCGGGGGAATTTTCTGCCCAGGCGAATGATTCATCTCTCGTCTTTAATGATGTTCAGTTTCAGCAACGCTGTCTCTCAAAGCTGCCGCCACTGGCTGGTCCGACAGATTCGAAGGGTAGAGCTTCACTCGCTGCGGCGTCGCGGTTTGCGTCCCAGCCACAACTCTGGTGCTCGATCTGCAGCACCGACGCGGGCACGACCGCCCACGTTTTGTCTCGTTAGTCCGCTAAGTTGGGGCGCGGGCTGCTACGCTCACGTGTATGCCCTCTGCCCGATCGATTTTAACTTTGACTGTCTCCGTCGCCACGCTCTCGCTCGCCGCTCATGGCAAAGTCGGGGGGACAGAAATCCAGCCAGCATTGGTTTCAGTTGAGCCTGCTCTTAACCCTGCGGTTGAACCAGGATCGGGGACTCTGCCTCTCGCGACCGAGTTAGACGCATCCCCCGCTCGGGTTGAATATGGAGCCGAGGGCAGCCGATGGTGGATCATAACAACTGGCTGGGGCCACGGTATTACAAGTCAAGAGAGCGAAGAGGGCGAGGACATCAACCTTGCCGGGGCGTTCTCCTACTTTATCGTGAAGGATGTGGAAGTGAACGCGGAACTTGGTGCCTGGTATCACGACCAGAATGTAGACGATGCCATCAGTGGTAACCTTTCGCTGGTTTTCCGCTGGCACTTTTACAACAATAACGATTGGACCATTTATGCGGACCTGGGAGTGGGAGCATTGGTCGCGAGCGATGAAGTGCCGCAGGAAGGCACCAACTTTGCCTTTACGCCGCGAGCGGGAGTGGGTTTTACCAAGCGGCTGGGCGATTGCGACACGAGGCTAATAGTCGGGCTTCGCTGGCAACACTTCTCCAACGCGCGCGTCTTCGGCGACGACGACAATCCTGGGCGCGACGATGTCATGGTCTATGCTGGCGTGGTCTTCCCCTTCTGACTTTGCGTGCCAGAGGAAATCATGTACGCCATAGGAATCGATATTGGCGGAACGAGCGTGAAAGCGGTAGTGCTCGGCGGGGGAGGTCCGGAGCTGCGAGCGCCACTTCCTCCCATCTACGCAAGTTATCACGACCAGCGCAACTCACAGCCGCATCAGGCTTTACGCGAAGTAGACGGTTATCCGCCACTTCCTGGGTATGCCAAAAGCGACCGGTATGTACGACCATCAATATCAGAGCTTCAGGCCGCAATTACTCAAGCACTTTGTCGTACGGGATGCTGGGCTAACGGCGAACTCGCCACTGTTGGGCTCTGTTTGCCTGGTGCGGTTGACGCATCGGGTATTGTAGTCCGGAGCGTGAACATCCCTGAGCTTGCGGGCCAGGATCCGCTCGCGTTACTCCAAAGTGTGGTTCTCTTGCCGCCCGATGCGCCTCCCCTTGTCAGGCTGACCGATGCCTTCGCCGCGGGGGCTGATGTCTATTTGAGCCAGAATCGCACGGATCGGCTCTTGGCGATCTCTTTGGGCACGGGAGTTGGGGCGGCGGTGATCGATGCGGGGTGTAAACAACTGATTCTCCACGGGGAATCTTCCGGGCATTTCGGTCAGATGGATGTAAGTATTGACGACGGGAGGGCCGTGCCTATCGGACCCGATGGTGGCCGTGGGAGCCTAGAGGCTTACATTGGTTTACCCGCGCTCGTAAAAGTATTGGGTTCCACCGACGATCACGCCATTGAAAGTCTCGATGCTCGCGATTTGCCGCTGCGGGCGTTAACTCGCGCCCTGCGAATCGCGCATGCCATTTATAAGCCAGATGCAGTAGTGCTGCTTGGTGGGGTTGGCATCCGGCTACGCCGCGCGTTACCGGAACTCAACGCCCAAGTTGCCATAAACCTCACAAGCATCGCAAAGCCCCATGCGCGGATCGAGTGCGGCCAGCACGATTATCACGCCGCGGCTGGCTGTGCACGATGGGCGGCGCGATCTGTAACTGCTAAGCGGGCGTCTTGATCGGGCAGACCGTGCAGACGCACCCCGTGGAAAGATCCTCGCTCACTGCCCTTGACGACATACTCGTCACGCGTGCGCTTATTGTCCCGCCCGGCGAAGGCGGCACAGGCTACATGCATCGCGTTCCATTCCTGATCGAAGGCTCCAACTTGGCTTTCCTGCGGACGATAGCAGAGCGTCCTCATGCAAGTCGGGTACTTATGCCCGGCAAGCGTCCCGAGGATAACATCAAAAAGATACGGTTCATCGCTCCGACGTTTTTAACGCGAAGGAGCGAGACGACGTAAGTCGTGCAAAACCGTATCCGCTACGGAGAGCACGATGAGTCGCATTAATACCAACGTTCAGTCGATGATAACCCAGCGCGTACTAGCGACCAACAACGCGAATCTTTCGCAGTCGTTGGAACGCTTAAGCACGGGCTTACGCGTGAACAGAGGAAAGGATGACCCCGCGGGTCTGATTGCTAGCGAGAATCTCCGTAACGAGCAGCGAGGGCTTTCCGCCGCGGTGAGTAACGCTGAACGCGCGGATCAAGTTGCGAACGTCGCGGAGAGCGGCCTTGCCGAAGTCTCCGGGCTACTGAGCGAACTACAGGGGCTTGTCACGACGACCGCCAACCGAGCGGGTTTAAGCAACGAGGAACGGCAGGCGAATCAACTCGTCGTCGACTCAATCCTTCAGACCATTGACCGCGTCTCCTCCAGCACCAACTTCCAAGGGATTAAGTTGCTTAACGGCAACATGGACTACAAGACAAGCTCGCTCAACAGCGGCGTATCCGATTTCCGCATCGGCTCGGCCAAGTTCTCCGGTGCCACTCTGGGTGTTGATGTACTTATAACGCAATCGGCTCAGCAAGGCGGGATGTTCCTCTCAATGGGCGGAACTACCCTTAACCTGAACACCGCGTCCTCTTTTGTAATTGAAATATCCGGGTCCAAGGGAAGTCGCGAGCTCTCCTTCGCATCGGGAACCTCGCTCGCTACGATGGTAAGCACCGTCAACCGGTTCACCGACGTCACCGGAGTCACCGCCTCGCTCTCGTCCATTTCTTCGACACGCGTTTCGCTCGCCACTAGCGAGTTTGGTTCGGCCGAGTTCGCCTCGGTACGGGTCATTAACTCCGCCGGGCTCAACAGCACGAACAATGGTGTTGCTGCGGCGACAAGGGGCGTTTACAGCAAAGCGGCCTCAGCGTTTAATACAGCTAACACGACAATTGCTAGCACCTTTGTGAACGCGAGTAACGCGGTCCGCGATTTGGGGCAGGATGTGGGCGGGACCATCAACGGAATGACTATGACGGGCCGGGGGAAAGTGGCCAAGGTAAATGGCGACGTGCTCGACGCCGAACTAACGCTCTCAACCAGTCGCGCACAGACTATGGGGAACGTCGGCACGGGGACTAACTCTGCGTTCTACATCACCGGCGGTGGTGCTGAGTTCCATCTCGAGGGCCGGGTGAGTTTGAACGGCAAAGCCTCGCTGGGGCTCCAATCCATCTCGGTCAGCAAGCTGGGTAATAGCACGGCTGGCTTCCTGAAGACGCTGGGGAACGGACAGGCCAACAACCTAGTCAATGGCAACCAGGACTCGGCTCAGAAAATAATCGCCGAGGCGATCTCCCAGGTCTCTTCAGCGCGCGGCAGGGTGGGCACGTTCCAACGTAACGTAGTCGGCGGAACTATTCGTAACCTTAACGTCGCGATCGAGAACACAGCAGCCGCAGCATCGATCATCCGTGATGCCGATTTCGCCTCCGAAACCGCCGCACTCACCCGTTCGCAGATTCTGGTCTCGGCGTCGACCAACATCCTCTCGCTCGCCAATCAGGCTCCGAACTCGGCGTTGCAGCTGCTGGGGTAAGTCTCACCAAAGCGGCAGATGTAAGTATTCCGAGCGAGTGACGGATCTCTTCGGGCTTTTGGACTCCCGCGCGCCCCGGCGGGAAGAGTACGCGGAATGCTTACGTTGGTTCACTCGCACTGTGTCCGTCGTCGGCTTGGCCTTCGCCTCACTCATGCGCTTGAGATTCCTCCATAAAATGGACGATGGCCTGAACCAGGTGCTCGCCGATATCCTCAATCTTCGCGGCGGAGAGCCCGGGAACCAACTGCAATTTTTCAGAGGTTTGTGGGACCATCCGAACCAATGCGAGCAGCGTGTTCTCATCGAACAGCATAAATGGTGCGACACCGCGGCGGCCTGCAAGCCTTGCCCGCACCTCGCGCAATCTGGTTCTCAGGTTCTTCTCGACGCGTGTCAAGCGCTCGCGCTCGTCGACGCGTTTCAAGAAATCGCTGGGCCGGCGCGGGGGCCGCGCCGCGCGCGACTTGGCACGAATCAGTGACGGTAACTCAAGGGGATCATCGCTTCTTAGAAACTCCAGCCCCACAGGCGTGCATTGTAATTTGCTTTGCTCGTCAGCGACAACCAACCCTGCCCCTGACAGATCGGATAAAATGCCGCTCACCTGGGGAGCGGTAAACCCGTGCAAAAGCCCGAAGGTCGGGAGAAGGTGCAGCCCGGCCCCGGTCGCGGCGGCCGACGGACTGCCGGTGAGCAGATCCATGATCGACGTTACTTCGCTGGCTGGAGAACACTGTACCACAGCACGCAGAACAATCCGTCCGATCCCGGCGTGTGGCTGCGTAAGCACCTGGGAATGACAAACATCGCATGCGCCGCAGAATGTGCGTGGATAATCCTGACCAAAGTAAGCGGAGAGCGTGCGGTGCCTGCACGTACCCGTGCTGATGGCAAACGAAAGCATACTCTCGAGCAGCACCTCCTGCTGCTTTCGGATAACCGCGCTGAGTGTGGGGTTATCAACGCCTGATGCGCTCTGTTTGATGAGATACCGCCACGCGTCGGCATCGTCGGCGTGATATAACAAATAACAAGTCGATGGGAGCCCGTCCCGCCCTGCTCGGCCGGTTTCCTGTTGATACGCCTCGATTGATTTGGGCAGATTCGCGTGAATAACGCGCCGCACATCACTGCGATCAATCCCCATGCCGAAGGCGACAGTCGCGACGACCACGTTGAGCTTCTCGTGCATGAACGCGCGCTGAACGGCCTCTCGCACCCCGTGGTCAAGCCCCGCGTGATACGCCTTGGCCTCGACTCCAAGTGCCACCAACGCCGCCGCGAGCCCTTCGGTGTCTGCCCTGCGGATGCAATAAACTATAACCGCTCCATTGCTTACTTCATTGATAAGTTTAGCAACCTGTTTCGCATACGGGACGGCTCCCGCTTTTCCCGGCCGCTTGCGGGAGAATCGCCCTTCGTCACCCTCACCCGCGTTGCGCGATACCACGCGGTAAGTCAGGTTCGGTCGATCAAATGTCCCGACCATAACCTGCGGTGATCGCAATCGTAACTGATCACAGATGTCCTCACGCACGCGCGGGGTGGCAGTCGCGGTAAAGGCGTGGATGCTCGCGCCGGGAAAGGTCTTCGCGAGCAGCGCGAGCCGACGATATTCCGGGATGAAGTCGTGCCCCCATTGGCTGATGCAGTGGGCTTCGTCTATGAATATTGCCGCGACTCCGCACGCGCTAAACCGAGCCACAAACCCGGGCGAGGCAATGCGCTTAGCGGACACATAAATTAACTTAATCTCGCCCGCCGCGCAGGCCGCTTCGATTCGCTCAGATTCGTTGTCATCCTGGCCGCTGTAGAGCGCAGCGGCCGGGTACCCGTTAGCTACCAACCCATCCACCTGATCCTTCATTAACGCAATTAATGGTGAGACCACGACGCACAGCCGCCCCATGACTACCGCAGGCAACTGAAAGCAAAGGCTTTTCCCCCCGCCGGTAGGCATCACCAATAGCGAGTCCCTCCTCTGGAGCACGGCCCGCACCGCCTGGGCCTGCCCTCCGCGCAGCTGATCATAACCCCAATACTTCTTAAGGGCATTCATTACGACCGCACGGCTGTACGTGCGCGATGGCTGGGGCCACGGATCTCCGGAGTCTGAGGCGGTTAACTTGCTCACATCCGCACCGGCCGCTGTTTACGTAGCCTTATCAAGTCGCCGCCTCCGGGATTAACGCCGCCCGCCGATCTGCTTGCAAACGCCGATGTAAACTCCACATCTGTGCCGCGCTCCAGACGAAGGCAATCGTCGCCATGATGAGCGGCAGCACAAACGAAGCCGTAAGGTGATAAATCCAAACACCCAACCCCTGAAAGACGATACCTCGCAGCCCGACAAGGGTTGCGTGGATGGCCACATATTGGGGAACTTTCGATGGCTCGGGCGCGAGCGAAACTGGCCCCAGCGTCCATCCCATGCTCGTCGCCGCGTGGGCGATGCCGTAGAGAAAGCTTATGACGCAGAGCTGCGCGAAGCTCGTGGCGAGCATCAGGCCCACCGGATACAGCGCCAGAAGCCCGAACGAAATTCCCACCGACCGCACAGCGCCAATACGATCAATAAGATATCCTGAGGGCCACATCATAAGTACAAGCCCCACCAAGTACGAGACTTGGATTGATAGCGCAAACTCGTCATAATCTAGATTGAGCTTTTTCGTCGCGATGAACGGCACTAGGGCATAGCACACCATCCACCCGACGCCGTAAGTCATGTACGCCGCTTCATAACGTGCAAAGACTGGGTCGGCTTTGAGCACGGCCGACATCTGCAGTATTGGCCGGAGCAGCCGCTCCTGCATCGGTGTCTGATCACGCTCCTTCACCCGCCCTACATCCGCGCTTACTTGCTTCGCCAGATATACGAAGATCGCAGCGCCGATGAACTGCAAGCACACCGCGATGGGGAGAAAAATGCGAAACGCTTCGGGATGATGCGAAAGCCATACTCCCATCCCATAGCTCATCGCTCCATTGGCTAGATACATAAGCCCTGAGATGACTCCGAATGCCCTCCCCCTCGCCTTGTCCGGATAGATCCGCTTGAGCAGCTCGCCCGCGGCGGGATAATAACCCGCCCCACCAATTGCGCACACCGCATAAGGTATAAGCAGCATTGCGTAACCGGACGTAGCAGCGATGAGTACCATCGGCAGACAAGCCACCAACCAGAACGTAAGCATGTACGTGACGAATCGCCGATGCGAGAAGAGGTCACCCCAAAAGATGGAAACGGTGAAAAACGCCACCGGAATGGTGGTGATCAGCAGCGTCTGCAGCTTGTCAGTTTCGAAGGCTTTGCGCGCAATCGCTGGCATCATCCCGACCACCGCCATCGATGTGCCCAGAATAAGAATGACCCCGAGAATATGGAGAACTAAGAGCGATTTTCGAGGCACGCGTAATCGTAGCTGGAGTTGTGGACGCTCCGACAGGCGTGCCGGTTGTATGCGGCGCGTTCGTTAGCTCGCACACTAAAGGGATTTGCCTCGAGCGCTAAGTGCCTGGCTTGAGTTCCTTTGCGGGCGAGGGCTGCGCTTCGGGTTTGGGCGGCTCACGGGGCAGCAGCCCCGGGGCGCACGCGAGGCGATACGCCACGACGGCGGTGTTGGTTGCGGACTGCACCAGATACTCCGGAATGGCGAGGTCAAGTTTATCAAACTGGGTGTGCCAGCCATGCCCGTAATCAGCGCGACCTACTTCCTCCCAGAAAAAGCCTGGTACACCCGCCGCGTTGAAGGTCGCGTGATCTGAACCGCCCCCACTGGGATTACGTTCTCCATTCTTACGAATATTAACATTAAGCCATTGACCATCGGTTACGCTAAAGAACTGAAAGTTTGTCGGGGCGGTCGCTGCGGCAAGATAATCAGCCATTACATCGGCGCATCGCAGCCCACCCTGATAGTTCGTGCCTCCGTCATCCACAAACACCGCTGAGACGTGCGCCAGCACTTCCTGGTGCTTTTCAGCGTAACCCTTGCTCCCTAGGAGTCCCTGTTCTTCGCCGGTCCAGTTAATGAACCGGATGGTTCGCAAGGGCCGGGCACCCACCGCCGCGAGAATTCGCGCCGCTTCGAGGGTGACCGCTGTGCCGGTGCCGTTGTCGGTACACCCCTCCGAGCCCGGGCCGTTCCATGTATCCAGATGGGCTGAAACGATGATGACCTCGTTTGGCTTGTGCGTGCCCACAATTTCGGCGATGGTGTTGAACAGGGGTATAGGACCGCGCGTCAAGGTGTGAGACAGGTCGGCGCTAAAAACAATTGGATCGTTGTCGGCGAGCCTTGAGTTGATGTAATCGTAATCGCTCAACCGCACCTGCACGTGAACATCAGGTGGGATCGTGTCAAAGTCTAGCGTGCTCCAACCCGGAATCGCGCCTGTCCACACCCGCTCATCGCGCGATGTTGAGATATAACCAGCAACACCGTCGAACGCGATTCTTTCGGGGATTGACATCTCCGCCGCCGCGGTGCCCTCCGCGAGCTTCCTGCGAGCGTCCTTGCGGACGTCGTAGCGCGTGCCCATCCCGCTTCGAATACCCCGCTGGCCAACAGGTGCGGGCGCTTTAATAAGCACCCACGCGCCCGCCAGTTTATCCTTCACCTTCTCGTATTCTTCTTCATTTTGCGGCTCGCGGACGATGTGTCCCTGAAGCTCGCCCTTTGTTCCCGCTGCCCAAGCCAGCGTCGTAAGCTCGCAATCGCGAAGCTTGTCGAAGGTGACTTCAATAACGGCCTCAGCCGCCTTTTTCTCCCCTTCAGCGGCCGTGGCGTCCTTGTTCTCGTCGTTCTCTTTGGCGTTGCCAGTTGCCTTCGGCACGTCCTTCTTCCGCTCTTTTCGTAATAATACTTTGGCAGAAGATGGCCCACGATCAAACCGCACGCTGATCTCGCTGTATTGATCGAGCGAAGCGTTGCTCAGCCCCCACGCGGCGTACTGATCACGGCACCAGTGGTTCGCAGCCTCGGCCGCGCTCGAACCGGTAAGCCGAGCACCAATTACTTTCGAGAGGTGGGTGAGATGATTCATCACCTGATTGCGCCGTTTACCTTCGTCGAGAATCGACCTGACAACCACCTCATCGCCCATGGGAATTTCGGGAGCGGCCATACTTGCGCCTTCCACCACCGCCGTCCATCCGTGAGAGTTGCGCGGGCGCTCACGATCAAGCTTCGCCGCAACGTCATTCATGTCGCCATTAGCTGCGGGCGCGACCGGGGTGGGCGCGTTTCGCAGGCTCGCCCCGAGCGCGGAACCGCAGAGGAGCATAAGAATCAAAACTGAATTCACGCCGGAAGCAGACCGCAATGGATATAACATAATTTTAATCGCGGGGTAGTTGTGAGCCGGTGAGTACCAAGCCTTGGTCCCGCGGCTTACCGGCCGGTCGCTGCGGAATCCATACGAAGTTTAGCCGCCTTCGCGTCATTGGTCCCGGTCGGCCCTGACTTGTCGAAACCGTCGCGAGCGTGTTGGCCGTTCCGGATAACAGCCTGCTTTCCGATGCTTGCTGCGTAGGTACGGATTATCATTGAGACTATGGCCCATAACGGACTCTTCGCAGGAACACCGCTCGAACGGCCTGTCACGTGCGAGCAGTGCCAAAAACCAATGGCAGCCTGCTCCTGCTCGCGCGATAAGTCGGGGAGGCTGCTCCGACCGGCACAACAGGACGTGCGGGTCCGAAGGGAGAAGCGGAACGGGAAGTTTGTGACAGTAATCGCTGGGCTCGATCCCCACGCGCACGACCTTGTGCTGTTGCTTAAAGAGTTCAAGTCCTCGCTGGGCGCAGGAGGCACGGTGAACAAGACGGGGGAAATTGAAATTCAGGGCGATCACGCGGACAAGCTCACCCAGCACTTCAAGAATCGAGGTTTCGCGGCCAAGCGTTCGGGCGGTTGAGAGCACAGCGCGCCTCCGCACCGCCCGGCCCGGGGACGAAGAGGCTTTAGCCCTGTGAACAATCGGGGCTCAAAGAAAGCGCTTGCTGGCCCTTACCAGAGAGATCTCGGATGTGGACGATCATTTGTGGACGATCATTTAACCCGCGGTCTTCGTGCTATGCACTCGCTCCCAGGAACTGTGCCCGTGTCGCACCACAGCACCGGTAGTTAAATAAATCACCTGTTCGGCGATGTTGCTGCAGTGATCGGCGATAATCTCGCAAGCGGTGGCAATTTCGTGGAGCGAGAATGCAAAGTCCGCCGTCATTTCGTTACGGGCTAACTTAATCTCCGCGCTCCGCAGGACCGCGTCCTTAAAGGCGGTTACAGCATGCTGACTCTGTAGAACGATATTGGCCAGGGCCGGGTCCAACTGTTCTACGGAAGAGTTTACATCGCGCACGATCCCCAAGACACTGTTGGCCATGACTCGGAAGGTATCGGGCAAGCACTGTCCGCCGTTGCCCGCCATCACCTTGCTGCTCAACACCATCTCCGCCAGTTCGACCGCCACGTCGGCGGTACGCTCCAACTCGTTGTTCACTTTTACGATCGTAAGCACGAGCCGCAACTGGCTTTCGCTCAACTGCGCGCCGCTGCCGGTTGCCTCGGTGAGAAGTTCGACACAACTCCGCTCGAGTGCAACGTCAACGGCATCGACAATGTCGTCATGAGCCACTACCCACGCCGCGCGATCGCTGGATGCAAGAAAAATCGCTTCAAAGGCCGCATCAACCATCGCCTGGACACGCCGACCCTGGCCCACGAGTTCATCGCGGAGGCTCGCCGTCGTGTTCACAAATCTTTCGGTCGTCGTCGGCATAATGTTTGCTCTAGTGGCACTCTAACTACTCGAGGATCTCCCGCCATCATAACTCTTACTCCACCGCTCAACCCGGCACAACAGATCAGCCAGAGCAATTACTGCTGTTGATTTGACCGGGCCTGAAGAAGACCAGCTCTTCGGTTGTAATACCAAGGGTAGTGCGGCTACGTCCGCCGCGCTCTTGTGCGGGCCGCAGCGTCCAAGATCACTTGCGTTCGCTTTTGACAGTCGGCCAATAACTGAGCTGGTGGCCCCTTCTGCGTCCACACTTGCTGCATCAGCGCATCGCAGATATCCTTGAACTGCAACCAGCACCGCGTGGGTGGGCATCGAAAGCCTCGCTCGCTATTGGCGATCTTCTCAAAGACGCGGACGCCCCGGTTGGGGTGTTCGCGAACGAAGGAGTCGCTCACTTCCGCCAGCGGCGAGTTTTTGCAGTGTACCGTGCTTAAGAACTCGACGACGTGCTGCTGCTGCGTGTAGGCGATAAACTCCATGCACGCCTCGGGATGGCGTGCGCCTTTGGGAATGACCAAAATATCGGTATCGATAAGGCCGATGGGATGAGCGGGTTGATAGAGGTGCTCGGAGACGGGGAAGGGTGCGACGCCGTAATTAAGTTCTCTTGCGTATGCCTTGATTACATTCGCGAGCCAAGGGCCTTGCACCGCCATCGAGATTTTGCCCGACAGGAATGCATTCAGGCCCGAATCGTAATTTCCAAAGCTAGATCGAAACTTTTCGATCGCGTCGAGCGATGATCTCCGGAGCAACGCGTTCTTCGCCGTGTCCAGGGCACCGTGCCCCGCAATACTTTCATCACCGCGCCCGAAGCGAGACGAGTAACTTTGCATCCATTCAAACGCCGCAATATTTTCCGCCGAAGCCGCGAGCGATCGATCGGTAGCAGGATCGTACATGCTACCCCCGAAGTGGTAGCCCCAGATGAACGACCACCAGCCGGGTTCAAGATGGGTAAAACCGATGCGAAGGATTTCACCCTGCGGGGAAAGCTCCGTCAAACGGTGATTCGCCGCGTTCATCTCCGCGATTGTGCGGGGAGGATTGTCAGCGCCGATTCCCGCGGCCGCAAAGTGGTCTTTATTGTAATATAACGCCAGTGAGCCGCCCGTATTCACTGCGGCCCACACCTTTCCCGCGTAATCCATCACGGGGCGCATCGCCGCGGCGTACCGCTCAAGCCGCACCCTGTGAACTGGCTTACATTCAACCTCCGAAAGCGGGATGATCGCGTTCATATCCGCGTACGAAGGTACATTATAGTTCCACAGCCCAACGATGTCGGGTGGGTTGCCCCCCGCGATCGCCACTTGCGTCTTCTGATCGATCGCGTTCGTCGAGAAGTAACGAACAAAGAGTCGGTCCTGCGAGTCGTTAAACTCGCGGACAACCTTCTGCATCGCACGACCTTCGTGGCCGGTCCACTTCTCCCAGTAGTCAAGCACCAGCCGACCATCGCTGCGCTCTTTGCCGCCCCGAGGACCGAAGGCAATAAAACCGAGCCCGGCTCCCCCGATGGCTACCAGCCCGGCACGCTGCAGCATCGTTCTACGGCTTAACATAGTACGGTCGAATCACGGCTAAAGGCGGCGTGTTGTTGGTTCATCCTTCCAAGTTACTTTGGCGCAGCGGTCGTTTCGGCGGGTGCTTCGGTGGCGACCTTTGGAAGGTCGCGACGAGGCGAGGGCGCGACGCTCATACCGCTGGAAGACTTAATTTCTGATTTCTCCTGATTTATCCGAGCAATCATTACATCCCATTCCTCCTTGTCGTAAAGGAAGCCGGTGGGCTGGTTGGTCTTCGGATTAAGGATGCCAACGCTGCCATCGATCTTCTCACCGCGCCTGCGCAACATGCGGTCTAACTCGCCGCGCGACATCTCTACGACATCACCAGTATCCGTGAACTTAATACTTACATCTTCCCTCATTCGCTCGGGGCTGTACGGGCTTTCATTGGCGGGGGTACGGATGTAAAGATAGACCGCAACAGCTAGAATTGCCGCGGCGACGCACCAGCCAATCCAAGGAGATTTATTAACAAAGTCGCGAAACTTATTCAATTTGAACAGCCTTTCTCGATCGGCCCTTATCAGATGGCCCTTCTCAAACTGGACGGAAGTAAACTTCGCTTAAACCGCGCACCACGAGGTGTATTTCTCGACGTGAATCGCCTCATCCCCCGATGTTTGCGTAGTACAAGTGACCCCAGTTATAGAAGGGGGCGGGCGCACCATACTTATCCGGACGTTCTTGGTAGTTCACATACTCTAGCTGCTCAATGTGCAAGTCACCGAAGACAAAGTGGCTGGAGCCAGTGTTTTCATACCCCTTCTGATTTTTGGCACCATGGCGCGGATACTGGTCTAGAGCATCCGTAAGCAGTACCAGCGTATCAGGGCGGCGGATCAACCGGGTTCGCTGGCCCGAAACCCCATAGGGAAACTTGAATGTCGGCGATGCTTGGCGCGAGGTGGGAGGAGTGTACGAATCGTTGAACCAGAACTCCGTGTAGACGTCGATGGGTTGGTTACCCGTGGGATCAATCACGGGTTGATCCGCTGGCGTGCCGTCGGGTTGAACCGGCAAGGTGTAGACCTGGCCGCCGCCCAGCAGGGTGCGGATGTTACGCGGATCCCGAACCGAGGAAGCCCCCTTTGCCGCGGGGCAATCAAACGGCTTGTTACCTGCATACGAGAGATACGGTTGAAGTGCTTTAACAACCCCTACATGGAAGAAGAGCCCTGAATCGGTGTTAGGAACTCGAATCTGCGGGTACCTGGGGTCAGACCCCTGCTCGTCCAAATAGGTCTGCGTCGAGATCCCCAACTGTCGCATGTTGCTCTTACAAATGACATCCCACGCAGATTTGCGCGCCTTTCCCAGCGAGGGAAGGATGATACTTATTAATAACGCGATGATCGCGATCACTACCAGAAGTTCAATCAACGTGAACCCGTGCCGCGAGCCAATCCTAGTTGACTTAGCATTCGACGGGCCCCGGTGCAACCTATCAATCTCACCCTGCTGCCTGAGCGGTTCTGTGACGCGACTCGGCGTTAGCTGCCCGCGCTCGGTCGCTTTGGTTGCGACCGGAAGTCCGGATGTATCCGAACGATGACAGGAATGAGTTATTTTCATTTTTACTCCTAAGCAAGACCGAGCCGGAAAGAATATCCGGAAGAAGCACCTATCTCCAAAGCCAAACTCAACAGACCGCTTCCATCACAGTAAACTTCATCGGACCCCGCACCCGCCAGCCATCACCACGAATCAAACCTTGACTCGCTGGGAAGTAGACTTGACATCGACATGCGCGGTTGAAGGTGGCACTTCAGCGGGCCACACCACTTCGACCTCAATGGCAACGCCGCGCTGCCGCGCTACTGCAACTAGTTCATCGTCAAGCACACCGTCTGGAACTGTCACGCCATCGGCCTTTACGATGGCGCATCTTCCCTCACTGAACTCAGTGGAATCAAAGTTAACGCGGATCTCTACTCCTCGATACCACCGAGAAACCCGCACGGTTCCCAAATCGCGCGGTGGACACGGGTCGATTGCTAAGCCTTCCCACGTCGGACGGATACCTAGCAGGTGCTCCAAGCAGATCCGATTGAGCCACGCAGCCGAGCCAGTATACCACGTCCACCCAGCTCGGCCCGGAGTGTCGGAGAGCGGCCCATCCACATTTCCCGGCAACACGAAGGGTTCGGCGTAGTACTCCCGTGCTTCTTTCGCACGAGTTGGCGGCGCGATGCTATTCCAAATGCGAGAAACTGAATTTGGATCTTTCATCTTGCACGCCGCCGCGAGTGCCCAAGTAGCGGCATGCATGTACACCCCGCCGTTCTCGCGGCTTCCCGGAGAATAGCGAGTGACGTATCCAATTGTGGGATCGGGGATCGTGTACGCGGGATGAATCAGCAGCGGACCGTAATCTGTTAGTAAGTTTTCCTTCACCGCATCCCAGGCCTTCAAAGCTCGATCTTGAGGGGCAACGTCGGCGAGGATTGACCAGGTTTGAGGATTGAGGTGCAACTTACCTTCAGGCGAACTCGAAGCGCCGACCCATTCCCCGGAGTCTTTGGTGCCATATTTATAATAACCCTTTTCATCCCACGCGAGCGTATTAATTGCCTGGCGGTACCGCTCGCTAGTTGCACGATAATCCGCCGCCTGTTCGAGCGAACCGCAGCGAGCGCAAATGACTTCCCAGTCTTGGAGAATCCTGCAGAAGAACATCGCGAGCCAGACGCTCTCCCCCTTTTCGTCAATCCCCATCGCGGAGAGCCCATCATTCCAGTCGCAGCTACCGATAAACGGAAGCCCGCGTTCACTCGTTCGTTTGATAGTTCGTGCGATGCTTCGCCGACAGTGTTCCGCGATGGTCCCACCCCCAGAATCATCGACGAAGACTGCGGTTTCGTCAAGGATTGAAAGGTCGCCGGTTTCACGAATGTAAGCAGAAACCACGAAAGGTAACCATAAGTAATCATCGCTGCACGCGGTATGATTGCCAAAGTCCGCTAGCGCGTGCCACCAGTGGTAAACGCTCCCATCGCTAAACTGCCTCGCGGCGTGAAGCAAAATCTGCCGCTTGCACCCTGCGGGATCTAGCGGAAGCCACACCTGGCTGTCCTGCAGCTGATCGCGAAAACCGTATGCTCCGGACTGCTGATAATAACCTGTCCGGCCCCAAAGCCGGGCGCTGATTGCCTGGTACGGGAGCCAGTAATTATTCAGCAAATCAAAGTCGGCCCGACCTGTTGAGACCTTGGTTTTTGCAACAATTCGGTCCCAGTCGGTGCGACTGCTGGAATGAGCAGCCGCGGCGTTTGACTCGATCCCGAAGTGGTCGATCGTTGACAGGACCTCGGCTTGGTCTTTTCCGATCGCCAAAGTGAAGTAGAGCACCACAGTCTCACCCGGCTTAAGTGTAAGTTCTCCTCCTAACCCCGCCACCGCATCGCCAAAGCGTCCGAACCCACCCACCAGAGTTGAGGAGACATCGCTTGGGATTCCGCGCCGCATTGCGGCCGGGCTGGCAGTACTTCCGTATTTCCCTAAAAATAGTTCTTTGTCGGCGATTGCTAGATCGCGCTCAAACCGGCCTGCACCCTTACCGCTTACCGCGAATGCCGCGACGTAAGGCCAAGGACGATTCCAATGTTCTCGCTCGTTCTTAGGGCGAATATCCCACATGTTCTTGTGCGCGATAATCGCCTTTCTCGCGGCGTCATGCTTCACATCGAAGAACAACCGATGAAACTCTCGCTTTACGTCGGGGGCAGTGTTGCAACACCATTCGAAGTAAGCGCCCAGCCGGAGTGTCCGAGTGCGTGCGGATTCATTCGTGAGCGCTACGGACCAGACTTCCGCCGCGTGAGTGTGGGAGACCGTCAGAGCCCACTTCGCCCGGATTCCGGCGTATCGCGTCTCGAAGGTTGTCTTGCCGATTTCATGAACGCAGGCATAACTGTCGTATTTGACCTGGCAGGGCTGGGGCGACAGGGACCAGAGGTCGCCACTTTCAACATCCGCGAGATACAGGAACTTTCCGTAGCAATCGCGGACCATGTCCATTTCCCAACGGGTCAGGACGTTGTGCTGCGCATCATCAAACCAGGAAAAACCACCACCATTTTGGCTGATAACCAATCCGTAGCGTCCCGTACAAATGACGTTGACCCAAGGCATGGGCGTGTTCGAATCGGTAATCCGATAGGAGCGGCCGCCATCTTCGAAATGTCCGAACTCGTTGGTAAGTTGTGAGATAGATGTGGTCATCGAAGGTTCTTTCCGGGTCAGGCTGCACTCGAAAGATTTGGGAGGCAATCCACCCGGCGACTGAAAACGCTTTCAGTATGAGCGACTCGGGATGGAATGTCAATAGTCAACCTCAGGCTTTTTGGACTTTTGGAGAATGTTTTCGGTTTTGATAGTGGTTTGTTTGCATCTGCGACAATTGTTGCGACGAATGAAGATTGTTCTTGCAACCGTAACGGTTTCACACCATAATGTAAAGGCTTTCACGGGTGCAATTTTTAGCTCCCGTCCGGACGTACGTATTAGCCACGCTCCACACACTCGCTTGGTCACTTTCACGGAGGCCGCCTCATGCAGAATCAGTCCAACTTTCAGAAGAACACTTGCCTAATGGCACGGCTGGGTTTATCCGCAGGCGTCGCGTTATTGACCGTTGCGGGGAACGCCTCTGCTCAAACAAACTGCCCCGCCGCGACTCCCGATAACTGTCTCACTAATCCCGGCTTTGAAGCACTCGACCAGTTTAGCTCACTCGCTGACCCAGTGGGCTGGCACTCGCTGGGCAACGACAGCACCGCTCGGCGCCGAACCGCTGACGATGGCTTGCTTCCCCCGGCTCAGATTCGCAACGGCATCGCGTCGATGATGGTCAAGACCCCTGGCGATGGCGACTTCCGTGGTTTTACGACGGACTGGCGTAACTTCACGCAGGCTGGTTTTCCGTTTTACGATCCGCGGTTCGACTACGAGGGAGGCGATGTTGTCGTGTCGGGTTATTATTACATTCCTATTGATGCCCCCATCGTGGGCGACTTTGCCTTCATTAAACTGAATGTGAAGCGCGGGAATCAGGATTACGCAACCTACGACGCTTTGGTCGAAGGCCGTCCCGAAGAGATCATCAGCGGCCACACCGATAACCAGTGGCGCTATTACGAAATCCGCTGGGCGATCGCCGATATCATCGCCGAATGTGAGTTTAACCGCGATGAGGGTTTCTTTACTCTCCCTCCAAACCCCGATCATCTTAAGATTACGGCTGGTCGCTTCGGCTTCGGCGTTCCGGAAAGCTCGGGTGTCATCTTCTGGGACGACTTGGGATTCCGCCAGGAAGAGCCCGGCACCGGATGTGAGTGTGCAGCGGATTACGACGTAAGCGGCGGCGTGGATGGCTCGGATATCGAGGCTTTCTTTACTGACTGGGCCGCAAGCCTCGGCTGCGCCGACGTCAATGAGGACGGCGGGATCGATGGAACCGACGTCGAAGCATTCTTCTTGCTCTGGTCTGCGGGCGGCTGCTAAAAGCCTGCCAGATGCCTAGCGGGCTGGGTGGGGGCAGGCAGCACGTACATATCATGACATTGCTATCGCAACCCGAAAGGGCCTTCTGTCGAAGGCCCTTTTTTACTTGTTCCGTAGCCAGGACTTATATTTAACCGTGAGCCGCTGGTCGAGCGCGGCTTGCGGCCGCGCCTGCAAGCAATAGCTGCAGGTTCGCGAGGAGTAGCTCGCGCACGCCCGCGAACGAGGGCAACGCGGCCTTAGGCTGGCGCTGGCTAATCACGCGATGTAAACTGGTAACGCTCCGCCCCACCAGCCCGCACGGCACGATGTGATCGAAGTGGGCGAGATTTGTACTTATATTAAGAGCCAGCCCGTGCATCGTAACCCACTTGCGCACCCGCACTCCCATCGCGCATGCTTTGGCACCGGCGATAAAGACTCCGGTCGCAGCGGCGTCCCTGTCCGCCACGATTCCCTCTACCTCCACCCCCACCCGCATCTGGGCGCAGGTATCGATGACCGCCTGCTCAAGCAGACGCATGTAGCTGTGCAATCCCAGGCCGATGCGCTGAATATCGATAATCGGATACACAACCAGTTGGCCCGGGCCGTGATACGTTATGTCCCCGCCACGATCGGTCTCTCTTACCTGTATCCCGTCGGCATTGAGTGCTGCCGTGGTCGCAAGCAGGTGAAAGCCCGCGCCCGGCCGACGACTGATCGTAATCACGGCGGGACTATGCACGACCGTTAGAATATAACCCATGGGGTGCGGCCCGGGATTCTGGGCACGCCAAGAGAGGACCTCCTCAACCCGCGCGACTTGCACCGCGTAGGCATCGTCATAATTCATTTCCCCCAGATCTATTATGATCGGGGGGGTCGGCGTCTCGCTCGGCTCAAGCATGCGCACCTTCCCCGCCCTTTACTTTCTCCCACCACGCCGCACGGATCGCCGCTTCCCATTTCTGCGCGTAACCGACGCTGTCACACAAAGGCGAACTTAACAGTTGATTTCGTAACAATTCCCGTTGGGGTTGCGAAGCAAAAACACGCAAACTGGCAAGTCCTGCGGCGATCGACACATACTCGGCTTTGGAGGATGCAACCCACTCCGGGTGCCCCGCGGCGGATAACAGCGAAATGCCCACCCGAGCCGCGTGCCGGTCACCGGCCAAAGTAACCACCGGGACACCCATAAGCAGTGCTTCGCATGTCGTTGTTGTGCCATGGTAAGGAAATGTGTCCAGGGCGACATCGACTTGGTTGTAAGCCAGCATATGTTCAGCGTGAGAATCAAGGTGAGCACTTAACTCAACACGGTCGGCGGGCAGGCCCAGCTCCCCCAGCCGCCTCACGATAAATCGCGATCGCTCTCCAGGCTTGACACCCGCCGATTTAAGCACGAGGATTGCACCCGGGACTGCGTCAAGCACCGCTCGCCAGAGCGCGATGCACGTTGGCGACCACTTTGCAACCGAGTTAAAGCTGCCAAAACGAACGCGGCTTACTCCACTATCGCCCCTCTCTATTGCGGGCAGGGGCGAGGTTGGCTCATAACACAAGAAGCATGGATCAACGAGTATGTTTTGTTCAACGCCCCGCGGAGCTGGCTGCCCCCCGCTCGGAATTATAATATCAACTTTGTTCAGGCTCGCGGGAGGGTCGGTAAGCAGATCCACCACCCGGGCATCCACCCCCGGAACACCGGTTGCATGGGCGTAGCCCATCGCGGTTACCTGTACAGTGGCAAGGCGACGTGTTAACAACTGCAAGCGGCTGTTCTGCGTGTGGCCGCTTAAGTCGACGAGGATATCGAACTCCTGCGAGTGCAGAGCCAGCGCAGCTTCGCCGTCGTTCATTGCACTTATGTCGAACCAGCCTGCGGCGTCCCGCTTCGGACCGGCAGAAGTTCGCCCTTTTGAGGTCCGGCGCGAGTCAGGGTTCGCGCGGGAATCGTGGTCCGACGACCAAAAACTCGCAGCGACTTCTTGACATCGCTGTGTAACCGAATCATGGCGATGACTGAGTTGAACGCAAGTGAGGGCGACCTTGGACCGGTCAAGGTTTGCTGCCAAAGATAACCAAAATCGCATCACCGCGTGGTCGCGAAAATCGGCCGAGAGAAAGCCGATGTGCAGCCGTCGCGAATGGGCGGAGCCATCCGACCGCTCCAACGCAGTGCCCCGCCGCGGTAGCGGGATCGATCCTTGCTGAGACCGGGCCAACGCACCGCCGAACATAATATGTAACTTATCTAAATCGGCGGTTGTTATATCGTCGGCGTAGACACACATCGGTGTCAGCACCGCTAACGTAAGCAAATCGCCTGGATACCGGGCCAGGGTGCTCCGGAGCAACTGCCGGGCTTCGTCAGCGCGCAACAAGCGAGGTAGGATGCCGGCCAGCGTCGTCGCTAGGAGGGGAGGTGAGACCGAACAGGCCGCGCTTCCCAAGGAAAGCAAGTGCCGTAACGTAAACTCGGCCGCTTCAAAATCTTCGAGCTGCACATTCGCCGCGGCAGTGTTGAACTGAGCGTTGCACCAGGATTGATGGCCAGCTGGTACCTGTGAAAGGAGCTCAATCGCCCGCGCTGGCTGACTTAATCCCACCAGAATCGCGCCGAACATCGATGCGATCTCGGGGTCGCCTGGCCGAAGTTTCCACGCTCGCTCAAATGAGTAGAGGGCCTGATCGCCGCGTCGGGTCTGTCCAAGGACTGCGCCCAAAACAGCCAAAACCCCGGCGTCATTGGGTTGAAGCTGCAAGTGGGCACGCAGGACCGTCTCGGCGCGAGGGAAGTCTCGCGCCCGCCGCGCTGCGTTCGCTCGCTCAATCACTTGGTTAGATACGGATGACGTTGCCAACTGCCTAAGCGTAACCGGTTAGCAGCCTAAGCTCCAAAGCGGAGGAATGATTCCAAATCGCTCCCGCCCACGGCTGCGTAATCGGCGCTGGCCGGAAGTAGCAGGGGCAGGTTTAGAATCCCCGCAATTTCGCTCGCGAGCGATGGAATCAGCAGTCTTGGCCACAAAAGAAGACGAACTGCGTCACCTCCAAGCAGTCAACCGCACCATCGCCACTCACATCGGCGGCTGGGAGCCCCTTCTGCCAATCGCTGAAGAAAGCTGGCTGTCAGCATTCCGACGCCGGATTGATTTCTCGGACGCGGGAACCCTCGTCGGGAAAGGCAGACCCTTGGCTCGCCGACTGCCTATCATTCACCGAGCGTCGAAAGGATTCTCGATCGGGCCGTACCCATTCGGGAATTCTTCCGGGAGCAACAACATGACTTGTATGGTTTTCACCCATGCTCTTTAACTGGCCCAACTCGCAACCTTCACGCCTTCGGCGGGATGGGTGTTTCGTTGGGATCGCAGAGGGGATGCCCGTGCATTAGACCCGTGCTACCACGATCTAACGCCGGCACGCTCTGAGCGGTCGGTTCCGGTTCTCGCCTTAACGGGCGCAGAATTTCGGGGGTGAGAGCCACAGGCGATGCTTGTGGCTTTGTCGTTTTTTGTCGGTGACCCGGTCGCTGGAGCTTAACGCTCGTGTGATACAAGAGAGCTGAGATAGGGTCAGATGCAGGGGGTTTTGGGCTTTAAGTGTGCGGCACCGGGAATTTCTGCACTCAGCAGGTAGATTGAATTGGTGTGGGGTTGGTCCGAAACTGGGGTGAGTCGTTGGTAGCGAGAGAATTTTGGGCGGACGGCACAGTTGGCTTCGTCTGGTATCGTCTGGTATCGTCGCAACTGTAAGAATAACTTGACATCTTGAACACAACTTAACATTTGAAGATTGGGAAAAGCAAGGTACGCCATGATCAACACTAAAGACATGATGCAGATTCTGGACTCGATTGCACGCGAGCGCAATATTGAGCGTGCTGTGCTCGTCCGCGACCTTGAACAGGCGATGGTCTCCGCTGCTCGCAAGTATTTCAACACTCTGGATACCGAAGAATTCACCTGCGTCCTCGATCCGACCTCTGGCCAGTTCCAGATGACTCGCCACGGCGAGCCGCTCGATATGCCCCCGATCGCGTTCGGCAGAATCGCGGCCCAAACCTTCAAACAGGTCATGATCCAGAAGTTCCGCGATGACGAGCGGACCAGCATCCTCGACGACTTCACCAAACGGATAGGCGAAATTGTGACCGGGACCGCGCAACGGGTTGAGGGTGGCAGCTTGGTGGTCACTATCGACCGCGCGGAAGGCTTCATGCCGCGAGGCGAGCAGATCCCCGGCGAGCAGTTCGCCCCCGGCGACAGAGTTCGATGCATGATCCTGGACGTGCGAGATGCGGGTAGCCAAGTGAAGATAGTCCTATCGCGAGCCAACCCCGACTTCATCAAGAAGCTCTTTGAAGTTGAAGTGCCCGAGGTTGCTGAAAAGATTATCGAAATTAAAGCGATGGCGCGCGAAGCTGGATTTCGCACAAAGATTGCCGTGTCGAGCATCGATAGCAAGGTTGATGCAGTCGGTGCGTGCGTCGGTGTCCGCGGCAGCCGCATTAAAAACATCGTCGATGAGTTAAACGGCGAAAAGATCGATATCGTGCGTTGGAACGAGTCCTCGCAGATTCTCATCCAGAACGCCCTTAAGCCGGCTGAAGTTGCGGAAATCTCGCTCTGCTTTGAGCTGGGACGGGCGACCGTCGTGGTGCGCGATGACCAACTCAGCCTTGCCATCGGCAAACGCGGTCAGAACGTTCGCCTCGCCGCCCGGTTAACAGGCTGGGATGTTGACATCCTGACGCCTGATGAGTTCCGTAAGGGCCTTGAAATTATGTATGCCACGGTTCAGAGCGTCGAAGGCATCACTGAGCAGATGGCCGACAAACTCGCGGCGATGGGTATGGTCAGCGTCTTTGATATCGAAGAAGTGGGCACCGAGGTGCTCATGTCTGAGTTACAGATCGACGCGGAGGTCGCCGGTCGAGTCGCTGAAATCTGCGCGGTGAAAGCTAAGGACGTCGCGGAACAGCAGCAGCGAGATAAAGAGATCAAAGAACGCAAGGCTAAAGAAGACGCGGCTATTGCACGCACGCTTCTTGAGAATGCGGGCGAGACGCCAGCTTCGGACGGTGTACAACCTGAGATAGCATCGGATGGCTCAGGGGTTACCCCGGCTGACGGGGCAGGCGATGCACTGCCGGGGGGCGACGCGAGTGCCGTTGCCTCAGAAAGCGGGGCGAGAGCACTGCCTCGTGTTGAAACCGAAGCCGATGCCCAAGCCCGCGCTGCGAACATTCTCAATGGATGATCGCGGGGATGCGTAGATGGGTCAAGCTTGGTTGACGGTTACGGTGGTGTGTTGGAAACGAGTGAGTAAGTTGAACTGTGTTGGTTTTCAAATGTAGCTTGGTGTACGGTGCTGGTGAACTTAAACTGGAGAGTACTGTTTGGCAGTCAAGAGGATTTTTCAACTCGCGAAGGACCTAGGCGTCGATTCAAAGGACATGGTGCGACGGTGTATTCAGGAGGAAATTCCGAATATCACCAACCACATGTCCGTTGTAAGCGTCGGGCTGGAAGCAACACTGCGCGACTGGTTTTCCAGTCCAAGTGGAGCCAGCGAAGGGGCGGAAGCCGCAGCGACTCATGCGGAAGTGATGTCGCCAGATGCTTCAGCATCACAGGCAGAAGCCGACTCTAGCACTGCGGCCAAATCCAAGCGAGCGAAAACCGCGACTAGCAAAGCAGCCGGTCAAAGCAAGGCTTCCGCGCCCTTCGAAGGCCACGCGCGCGTAGGCGACCCCGTCGTTCCACAACAAGCGTCATCGCTAGGGACGTCAGCTGCTCCTGAGCTAGAGGCAAAACCCAGCAGCCCTGCTTCAATGGATCGCAGCTCGGCGACGACCAACTCGACCGGCACAGGCGTCCCGGAAACCGATGGCAAAGCCGAGGTGAGCCCGGGAAGCAAGAATTTCCCGCTCAAGCCGGCAAACGTCCGCGGCCCCATCCTTTCGCAGCAGAACACTTATGTTCCGGTGCGGCGAACCCCCGGTACCGCTGGCACACCGCAAGTATTCGTGGATCCGACGGGCGCAAAGGCCAAACCGATCACTCCGACGATCGGGATCCAAGCTAGTTCCTCCATTTCCACAACTCCGCCGGCATCGATGCGACAGGCGACGGAGCGTCGGGCCGCGGCGGCGCAGTCCGCAGCCGCCGCGATGAAGCCGCCGTCCGCGGGTCCGTTGGCCAGCTCTGTACCCAGCAGTATCGCATCCACGCAGATCGCGGCAAGTCCGGCCTCGTCCGGTGCTTCTGCCGCGTCAGACCTCACGCCCGCCGAGTCGCAGCCCGCCGCGCGGCAAGCAGCACCCGTTAACATCGCGCGCTCCTCAATCTCGCAAACTCGACCGAGTTCAGCACCGATCCCCAAGGCAGCAACGCCCCCACCGCCCTCACGAATTGAGTCGACTGTTGCACGGCCGCCGACCGCGCTGAATCAGCCTGCTTCATCGCTTTCATCGGCCGCTCGTCCGGCTGGTCGCGCCCCCGGAGCTGTGCCTACTTCCCGCGTGGTCTCTGCGGACAACTCCGGACGACCGGGGAGCGATTCGCAGGTACCCTCGCCGCGGACTGACGTCGGACGCGGACCTGGGCCATCTGCGAGCGAGTACGGCGCGCCCGGTAGTGCTGCTCGATCTGGTCAGCCGCAGCCTGTTCCCACGAACCGCGTGACGCCAGCGCCAATGAATGTGCCGCTTCGGCCTACGGGCGTTTCACCCGCCGGACCCAAGCTCGAAACGCGGACCAAAGTTACATTGTCAGGCCCGAAGGTCGTTCGCATCGAGGCGCCCGAGCAGGTCCAGGCGCCTCGCCCGCGTCGGGTTGGTCCCACCGGCCCTGGCACGGGCGCTCCGCGCCCTGGCGGAGCAGAGGACGATCGTAATAGAAGCCCCCGCCGCCGCGATGCGGTGGTAGTACCCCCCGGTGCGAAGCGTTCGAGTGGAACGGGAGTTCCCGAGCGGCGCCGTGGACGGAGCGACTCGGATTGGACCGGGGCAGCCGTCGGCACCTTCAGCGAGACAGATTTAATAGAACGTGAGGAGCGGCTGGCCCGTGCGGGGGGATTCCTTAAGAAACGTAAGCAAGATGCTGCTAATAAGGCCGCTCACGATCTCGCCGATCAGAGCGAGCCCGAGGGGCGCATCCGCATCGCGGCTCCATTTACGATCAAGGATCTTTCGGCCGCCACCGGGGTCAAGGGTTCGGACATCGTCAAGAAGCTCTTCATGCAAGGCATCATGAAGAAGATCAACGACGCGATCGAGGTCGATCGGGCGATTGATATTATGATCGACTTCGATATCGATCTTGAGGTCACTCAGGCTCAAACCGCCGAAGAAGTGGTTTCGTCGGGGTTTGAAAAGCGTGAGACCAAGGACCTCCGCCACCGCGGGCCGGTCGTTACGATTCTCGGCCACGTTGACCACGGCAAGACAAGCCTGCTGGACAAAATTCGTAACACGAACGTCGCCGCGGGTGAAGCGGGCGGGATTACCCAGAAGACCAGCGCGTTCATCGCGAGCGTCGAGGTTGAAGGCAACAAAAAGGACGTCGTGTTTCTCGATACGCCCGGCCACGAAGCATTTACATCCATGCGTTCGCGCGGTGCCAAGATGACAGACGTCGTGGTACTTGTAGTCTCCGCCCCCGAGGGCGTGATGCCCCAAACTATTGAAAGCATCAACCACGCCAAGGCGGCGAAGGTGCCAATCGTCGTCGCGCTCAACAAAATTGATCGCCCCGATGCGACCGACGCTCAAATCCAGAAGACTCTGGGGCAGTTGGCGAGTGCGGGCTTGAATCCCACGGAGTGGGGCGGCGATACCGAAGTAATTCGCACGAGCGCGACGACCGGCCAAGGTATTACGCAACTGCTCGAAGTGCTCGATTACCAGTCCCAGTTACTTGATCTTAAGGCCGACTTTGAAGGCGCGGCTCAGGGCACTGTAATTGAATCAAAGATGGAGGAAGGCCGCGGGGCAGTCGCGAGTCTGCTCTTGCAACAGGGCCGCCTTAAACTCGGTGATTTCGTGGTCATGGGACGATCGTTCGGGCGTGTTCGCGATATCACCGACGGTAAAGGAAAGCGTACCAAGGAGGCGTCGCCGCCCTCCCCGGTGCAGATCTCGGGTATCGATGAAATCTGCGATGCTGGTGATAAGTTCTACGTGGTCGATTCGTTGAAGAAGGCGCAAGAAGCTGCTGATCAGCGGCGGGTGCGCGAGCGTCAGCTTGCGCTGGCCCAACCGAAAGTTACGTTGGACAACATTCTTACGCAGATCACCGACAAGGAAGTTAAGGAAATCCTGGTCGTGCTCAAGACCGACCAGCAGGGCACGGTGGACGTGCTCAAGGGCGAGTGCGAGAAGGTTAAGAGCGCGGAAGTCAAGGTTCGCGTTCTTCACTCCGCGGTCGGCGGCATCACCGAAAGCGACATCCTGCTCGCGGATGCGTCACGCGCCATCGTGATCGGCTTTAACGTAATCCCCTCCGGCAAGGCGCGTCAGTTGGCCGAGCAGAAGGGTGTTGAGATCCGAACCTATCAGGTTATTTACGATATAACCGACGACCTCCGCAAAGCCGCCGAAGGTATGCTGGCACCCGAGCTCCGCGAGGAGATTCTGGGCCACGCCGAAGTCCGCCAGGTCTTCCGTATCAGCAAGGTGGGTTCCATCGCTGGCTGTTACATCACCGATGGTGTCGTGCAGCGCGATGCGTTTATCCGCGTTACCCGTAACGGTGTGGTGGTGGAGAACGATCGTAAGCTCAGCCAGCTCAAGCGTCTCAAGGACGACGCCAAGGACGTTCGCGCAGGCATGGAGTGCGGCATGAAGATCGACGGCTACGACGATATCAAGGAAGGCGATGTTCTGGAGTGTTACAAGAAGATCGAGGTGAAGCGAACGTTGTAACCAAGAGCCCGGTTTCAGACCCCGGTAGTTTGCTTACATCGCGGGACCAAACTCGGCGTGTGAATACAGACTGTGCGTGTAAACAAAAACTTTGCTTGTTGCCATCCTCCAGTTTGAGCTGCACATCCACGATGCCTCGTCGCTCAAAGACAAGCGTCGCGTGGTGAGATCGCTCAAAGATAGACTGCACCGCGAGCATCAGTGCAGCGTCGCCGAGGTCGGGCTGCTGGATCAGATGGGCACCGCGCAGCTGGGCTTGGCACTCGTCGGTTCCGATGCGCGGCACTTAGGGGCAACGCTAGATTCGATTACGTTAAAGATCCGCGCCTTCTCTCACGAGGCCGAGCTGGGCGACACCTTTCGGGAGATCATAACCAACGGTAGCGGCGCTCAACCCGCCGCCGTTCAGGGTGCCGGAGAGGGTGGTGATGGCGCGGAAGAGCTTGATGGGGAAGCCGTGGACACGCTGGCGCAGGAGTTGACAAGGCGGATTGATTCGCCGAATGAATAGTTATATATGAGCCATAAACTCGAACAGTTTACCGCAGACATCGAACGAGGCGTGCGCGATGTTTTGTCCAAAGGCCTGCAAGACCCGCGTGTGGGTGGGCTTATCACCGTTACCGCCGTCCGCGTCCTCCCTGACCTCAGCCGGGCCTTCATAGATATCTCGATAATGCCCGAAGCCCGCCAGGAACTCTGTTTTCACGGGATCACCGCAGCTGCGGCTTACATCCGCCGCGAAGTCTCCAACTCCGTTCGAGCACGTGTGCTCCCCGAGTTTGTTTTCCGGCTCGACACTAAACTCAAGAAGGAAGCGGCGATTCTTAAGGGTCTTGAGCAGATTCGTGCTGAACGCAGGTCTAAAGGGCTGCCGGAAATTCCTGAACCTATCCCAGCCGAGGGCGATGAGATTGCTCAGACGGACGAGACCGACGAGAGTGCCGACCAGGTAGACACTTACCTGCGCGAGGACACCAACGATCCAGCATCTAATGAGCACATCGACCCCGAGCGTCCAGACCCGCCCCCAGGGCAGCCGCACCCTTAGCCCCTTTTCAACCAGCCGCTAACCCCCACTATGCTGAACTTCTCCACCTCTGTCAAAGATTATCTTACCTCGACAACGTAACGTGACTTCACCTCGCACCGCAGAGTATCCACCACGTGTCGCACCCCATTCAGTCTATTCCTGACCGCCTTCGGGCGCTTATAACCCGCCTTGAAGAGCAGGCGGGCGGATCTCACCAAGCACTGACGACCGCCGCGGCTCACTCCGCCACGCCCCATCATCCCCCGGCGCCCCAAACACTCTTGTGGCACAGCGTTCACGGAACCTTAATCTGGGAAGCATCCTCTGCGCAGGCCCGGCTTTCGCACCAGCATTTGCTCGAGCATTTCGCCGACTATAACGATCTGCGGGTGGCGCCGACGGCACAGATCATTTCTTGCATTGGCGAGCGATCTCCGCTTGTGACCGAGCGATCATTGCGTCTGAAGGCCTGGCTTGGTGATCTCTTCCGACGAACCCACGCGATGGACCTTGAGTTCCTTCGTAATATTTCGCGAGGCGACGCGAAGGCCTTCCTGCTTTCGTTGGATGGCATGCCAGCCAGCGGGGCGGCTTATGTTGCCGGCGGGCTTCTGGGGGATCACTCCATTCCAGTAGATATGCGATTACTTGCGTTGTTCGTGGAGGAGCAGGTGTTTACCACCCAAACCACGCTCGCCCAAGCGGCGGCAGCGATCGAATCATCCTTCCCGCCCGATCAACTTCCAAAGGTTCTGCGTCTTCTGCGGTGGTGGTCGGATCATCACGGGCAAGCGCCAAAACGAGAATCGTTTGATTTGTTTAAACCGCAGCCGATCGCACCACTTGAGGTGGCCACCGAAGAGTCGGCACGAAAACGCGCCCCGCGCCGTCGGTCAGAACTTAAGCTCGAGTCCCGAGGCCGTGGATCACGAGGGAGCGGGTCGGCCGCGCTTTCCGTCGGGGCCGATGTTGAAGCAGCGGCACAGGCGAAGAAAAGTCCGCGAACGACACAGCCCCCACCCTCGCTTGACGATGCTACGCGGGCCGCCGAAGAAGCAACGAGGCCTGAAACCGATGCCACACCGGAACCCAGCGACGGGGCTCGACGTAAGCAAACCAAGAAGCCCTCATAGCCAACTTTCAATGCGTTTGGAACCGCGATACTGTTATGTGTAAAGGCTCTATCGACGCGGGTGCGCTCCCCGCCGTCCACCCAGAACGTCGGTTAAAAGCTCATGATGCATGCCCGTCGAATAGCCGAAACTTTCCCCTCTCTCTTGCCAATCCCCGGTGCAATCCGCCTGTTGCTCCGAGCGGGATCCGCCTCAATCGTAATTGCGGGGTGCTCCATGGCGTTCATTCCCTCTGGATGTACGTCCAACACGGGCGGCGTGCGCGAGGCCGATTCGAACCGGGCGGGGGAAGCCACGGGTGGCGGTCGCCGAACGGATTCTGATCAAGCCGATTATTTCAACCCTTCATTTGAAGTATCTCCGCGTGCGAAGTTGGAGCAACTGGCTCTGCGGCAGCAGGGATCGGCAGTCGTTCCGCCCAACGTCCCTGACCTCGCGGATCAAACCCGACGAACCAAGTTAATTCCTACAGGAATGCCGCCCGAGCGACTTGAGATTGATCTCGCGGCGGCGATCAGTGCGCTCAAATCTGCCCAAAGCGTTACAACCACTCAGCCAATCGCGGAGAAAGTTCTCACTGCGCAGAACAGCCTTGAGTTGTCTCGTGTGTATTCCGCTGGGCGAGAGAGACTGACCGCGGGAGATGCTTTAGGTGCCTTGCCGTTGCTTGAGGCGGCAGCAAAGCTCGATCCGGGCTCCGTTGAAATACTTACGGTCCTTGCCGAAGCGCAGCTTGGGGCAGGGCGGAGATCAGCTGCACTTGCCACTTACGAGCGGGCTATCGCGAGGGGGCTGACCGATGCCACCGTGCTTGCCTTCGTGGGGCGGGAGCAACTCCGCAACCGCCGCTACGCAGAGGCTGCGCCCTTGTTAGAAGCCTCGCTTAACTCGTCGAGCTTACCAGAACTCGCCAAGGCGGTCGCGGCGGCTGATCTCTCCGACGCACTCTTGCAATTAGGTTATGTTCGCGCCTCAGCGCAGCTGCTCTCCGCGACCCTCGTCAAACTTCCAGACGCGGCGACCGCTGGAACGTTAACCTTACAAGAGGCCGAGCTCTACCGGCGACGCCCCGAGCTGTGGCAACGGGCCGGCGATCTTCTGCTCGCGGCGAACCTTCCGGCCCAAGCCGAGCAGGCGTTCGCGAAAGCGGCGGAGTTTCCGGGGGCCGACTCGCAAGCATTGGCACGCCGAAGAGTGGAATCGCTGATTGATCGGGGACAGACCGCGCAAGCAGCGCTACTCCTCTTTGATGCCCCGGGGGGCGTTGATGTTAAATTATTATCTCGGCTACTTGGCGATGAATCAATAGCCCCGTCAATCTTGGAATTCGGCTGGGAACGGGCGATTTCCCAGAGCCAAGCGGACGCGCATCGCACAGTACTGGCTAGTTTCGAGGCTGCACGGGCAACCAATCAATCTCGCGTCGCCTCGCCGATGCTGGGCTGGTTTTTATATCGCTTCCCCGACTCGCCGGATGCCTTCCCCGCGCTGATCGAGTCGTACGGCACCGATCAGGCCGACAAGCTCACCGATGTTGTCTCGCGACTATGTTGGAACCGCCCCGAGCTCGGGCTGGCATTCGCTAACGACCTGGTCGACCAGTACGGCGAACTGGAAACCCTATTTCAGTGGTGCCAGAAGCGGTCAACAAACCAGCCTCGCGCCTGGATGCTTGGACATTATATTACAATCGCTGCCGGACGTACCCCCACCGATGAATCCATAAATAATGCTCCGCGTGGCACACCCCCTGAGATGGCGGCGGTTGTCCGCACGATGGTTTTCGCATCGCAAGGTCGGTGGATCGAAGCAGAAAAGGCCGCCGCTGTCACGACGGAGCCGCGGCCGCGAGCACTTGCGCTCGCTTACTTACAGCGGTATGACGAAGCACTTGCCACTGCACCGCGGCCGACGGTCGATGGGCAGAGCACCTCAGCATCGAACCCCCAGCAAAACTTAGGTTTAGCATCGCTCTCGCCGATGGTGCTGGCCGCATGGGCGATGGAACGTGGCGACTGGCCCGCTGCGGAAAAACTGTTCCTAGCCGCCAAGCGGGATTCACCTGCTGACGAGCGTTCTTACGCGGCTCTCTTCCAGCTGTACGCGCCCAAGGCACCCCTGTCCGACGAAAGCAAGATCTCGCAACTCGCCAAAGATCTTCGTCTCGCGTCTCCCGAGAGCCGTTTTGCCAGAAGTATCGCGGCGCGCGATGCGTTAGCACGCGGCCGTTTCCAGCCAGCGGCTGACATAATTTTCCCTCTCAATCGTGCGGGGCTCGCGACCGCAGACTCACTCGCCCTGCTCGTGGCCCTTTGCGAACGATCGTTGGAGTCTGAGCCCTCAATTACCGATGATGCGCTTGCACTTCTCGAATCGTCGCAAAAGGGATATCCACTCCACTTAGCATTCTTGTTAAGTCGGGCTCGCCTCATGGTGCTTCAGAAGAATCACACGGCGGCGGCTTCACTGCTCGAGGTCGCTTACAACCAAACACCTAGGCGAGAGTTGGCTCGCCTTCGCGAGAATATCGTTCGAGAGGGGTTGCAGGACCCAGCCACCGCCGACGAGTTGCAGCGCATGCGACTTACATCCGCGCCTCGCGATGCGGACCTTACCCTTGAGTATGCCCGATTCCTGATCGCCCGGAGCGACTTCGTCGCGGCGACCGATGTGCTTTCCGCGGGGTTGCCATCTTCCCTGCCGCTCACTCGGGAACAGTCCCAGCGGCTCGGTGGGCTCGTCCCTGAGATTAAGCCCGAACTCCTACTCTCATCTGGGCCTGAGACCGCTGATCGAGCATTAGCGCTTTTTGATGCTATTCTCGCCCGCGGGGTCGTGTTACCTTTACAGACCCGGCTGTCGCGGGTAATGCTCGTGTGCGCTGGGCACAGTTCAGATTCCAAGCGTATTTACGATGCGGTCAACGACGTAATTGTTTCATCGCCAGATCTGTCGCTGCGGCTGCGAGCGAGGGTGATCGAAGTACTGCTCAGCAAGCCCGACCCGAGCGATGCCCTTGCGTTTTTAGGGGAGGTGGTGAACCGCTCGCCGACTCCTGATGAAACATTTGCGTTTGAGTGGTTTCGATTAACTTTTATCCGCGGCGATGTCGAAGACTTTACACGATTCGTCGAGACAGTGGTCGATCCCCTGGCGATGCTTCGCGCCATCTCCAGTAGTGGCGACGCCGACGTTCACGAGGCCACGGATGCTTCCGGTGCGCGGGCGGAGCTCGCCTACTGGCTGGGCAACGCCGCGAGCAGCATTCAGCGAGAGCCGCTCGGCGAGGCGGCATACCGCATGGCGCTCAAGCTTCATCCCGGTCATGCCTGGGCGCTGAACAACCTGGGTTATAACATATTGGAATCAGGAGAGGGTTTTGTTGAAGCCGCCGCGATGATCGAACAGGCGTATGCCATGCTCTCTGAGGAACCAAGCGTCATCGACTCTTTGGGCTGGCTGCGTTACAAGCAGGGGCGTTTCCTGGATGCCGCGCCGATTGCCGCCGCGGAAGGTGACGTAATAGATGTCGCCGCACTTGCGAGGGCGCGAGCCAACTCGCTCGGAGCCGTGTCGCTGCTTGAACTCGCAGTAAACCACGAGAACGGCAGCGGGAATCCGGAGCAACGCTTGCACTTTGGCGATGCGCTCTGGCGGGCGGGACAGAGCACCATCGCGCCGCTTCAGTGGGAAAACGGCCGCCGCGAGGCGGAAACTCAGCTCTCCCTCCTGCGTTCGGCTCGGGCCGCCGCCCGCGATTTTGACCCCAAGGCGCCCCCCACTTCGCAGGAGAAGCGCCTCATGGGTTATGTTACCGAGTTGAAGCGGCGACTTGAGCAGTCCAAGGCGTCGGGGGTCGCACCGGTTGCGTCAACGCAATCTGAGGCCGCGACCCTCGGTGCTTCTCACATGATGGTTGACGGCGCGGGCAAACCACTAGGCCCCGCGCCGAAGTTAATCGTACCCTGATACCGTCTTTTTTTACTTTCTTCGTTGCCCCGAGCAACGCCCTTCGCAGTAGACGTCGGTATACCGAATACTCATGGCAGGCCACAATAAATGGAGCAAGATCAGGCACCGCAAAGCCATCGTCGACAAACGGCGGGGCAAGGTGTGGACCAAAATAAGCAAGGCGCTGATCGTGGCCGCTCGGCATGGGGGTTCGGACCCAGATAGTAATCTTACATTGCGTTACGCCATCGATGAGGCGAGGTACGCAAACATGCCACGCGACACGGTGGAGCGAGCTATCAAAAAGGGTGCTGGCGGCGAGGACACCAGCGACTACGAGCACGTCCGATATGAGGGATATGCACCCGGAGGCATCGCTGTAATCGTTGATGCACTTACCGATAATCGCACGCGCACGGTGAACGAGGTTCGCTTAGCTTTCTCCGACCATGATAGCAATCTGGGGGCGTCGGGGTGCGTCGCGTACATGTTCCAAAGCAAGGGACAGATCGCGGTGACGGTACGCGGCTACAGCGACGAAAGGATGATGGAGGTCGCCCTCGAAGCGGGCGCTTCCGATGTTGAATCACTGAGCGCACCGACCGATGATGAGCCACCCACTTGGCTGGTGAGCACCCACCCCAACGACTTCCACCTCGTCCGTGAACGGCTTGAGAAGGCTGGACTTACGATTGCCGATGCGCAGATCGCCATGGTGCCCGACACTTTCTCCGGCGTTTCGGGCGATAGAGCCAAGCTGATCGAGAACCTGGTCGAAGCCCTCGAAGATCTCGACGATGTTCAGAAAGTCTTCACTAACGCCCAGCCGACGAGCGAGGAATAGCTCTCTCCACGCCCTCACATCCGCCGAGATCGATGCCCACAAGTTCCTCTAATCCTGTTGTTCTCACCGCACGAGCACTTACGTTTAGCGACGTTGTGGCAGTCGCCCGCAACGACGCCCAGGTAATGATTCACGACGATGTCTTCCCGCGGGTGCAAGCGGCCCGTGCAGTGGTGGAGGCAGCCCTCGCCGATGGGCACGCGCATTACGGGGTAAACACCGGCTTCGGTTCGCTCAGCCGCCAGCGGATCCCCCCCGATCGCCTGCGAGACCTTCAACGTAACCTTATTCGCAGTCACAGCGCAGGTATCGGTGAGCCGCTGCAAGTCCCAGTTGTCCGCGCCATGATGTTACTCCTCTGCGCCTCGCTCTGCCGCGGCCACTCGGGCGTTCGCATGGCAACCGTTACATCAATCGCAGCAATGCTTAACAAGGGCCTCACCCCTTTGGTGCCCGCTGTCGGCAGCGTTGGCGCATCGGGCGACCTCGCACCGTTAGCGGCTGTTGGCGTAGCGCTCCTGGGAGAAGGCGACTGTTACTACCGAGGCACCCTGCAACCGGTTGCAGTAGCGATGCAGTCCGCCGGGCTGGCTCCGCTGGTTCTGGAGGCAAAAGAAGGCTTGGCCATTATTAACGGCACGCACCTGATGGCCGGGCGCGCCGCGCTCCTTGCGGCGGATATTGATGTTACGTTTGAGACCGCCGTGGGCGCAGCTGCGATGTCACTGGACGCCTGCCGCGGCACCGATCAGTTCCTGGATGCCCGGATTCACGCGGCTCGATCGCAACCCCCCCAGATTCAGGTCGCCGCGATGCTGCGCGAACTCCTCCGAGGCAGCCAGATTATACCGTCGCACAAAGAGGGGGACCCGCGCGTGCAGGACCCCTACTGCTTACGTTGCACGCCACAGGTGCTCGGCGCATCGCTGGCCGCGATCCGCGGCTTTCGCGCCGAAATTATGAACGAACTCGGAGCGGTCACTGATAACCCGTTGGTTTTCTGCGATGCCGATGGTTCGAGCGGACTCGATGGCCCACCCGAATCGATTGTAAGTGGCGGGAATTTTCACGGGATGCCTTTGGCGATTCCCCTCGATTGCATCACGATCGCCCTAGCTCACATCGCAGGGATCAGCGAGCGCCGGACATTCTGGATGATCTCGGCCTTCGATAGCGAGAGCCACCTCAAGCCCTATCTGGCCAATGATCCGGGAATCAACTCCGGGCTTATGATCGCCCAATATACCGCCGCCGCGTGCTGTAACGAAATTATAACTCTTTGCACCCCCGCCAGCGTTAGCAACATCTCCACCAGCGCGGGCACTGAAGATTATAACTCCTTCGGCCCAAGGGCAGCCGCGAAGGCCGCCCGAAGCTTGGATCTGCTCAACCGCGTCATCGCGATCGAACTGCTCGCCGCGGCGGAGGGAATCGAATCGCACCGCCCGCTTCGCTCCGGTCCGCTGGTTGAATCGATCCATGCCCGAATCCGCGCCTCCGTGGCCCCCCTTCAAGGCGATCGACCCCTTACCCCGGACATCGAGCAACTCGCCGAGGCGATATCGCGAGGCAAACTACGCCCTAACTTTTCTCAAGAACTACACAAAAACTAATAGTTGCGCGGGAACACTTGCTCCACCTCAGCGTCATATCGTTTCGTACGCCGCAGTTTAACGCGGCATTCTTCTCAGGGGTGTTCCCGAAAGGATTCGTTGCTATGCCGCGCCGCCCTCTCATATCCGCCATCGCCATCGCTGCCACCGTTGCTCTCTCAACCTCCGCGTTTGCTCAGCGAAATGGAGGTGGCCGGATGGGTCCCGAGCAGGCTTCCGGGGAACGAAGCAGCGGCCACGTCAACTCGTTTGGTGGGAATTCGGGTGGCCACAGCTTTGATGGCCACTCGGGCGGAAATTCAGGGAACCGCAGCTACGGGGGAGGCCACGGCGGCCGCCACCGTTCAGGCGGTTCCAATTTCGCTTTCTCAGTTTCCAGCGGGTCTGGATACGGATATGGCAGTTCCGGATATTCCAGCGTTTCGTTTGGGATTTCGAGTGGTCACGGCCATAGATATCCGGCCCATCACTATCCATCCTATCGCCCCTCATACCGGCCGATTTTTTACGATCCATGTCCCCCGGTCTACATTGCGCCTCGCTACTGCGAACCTGTTTACTACGCGCCCCCAGTCTATTGCCCTCCGCCGGTCTATTATCCCCCGCCGGTTTATTATCCGCCGCCGGTCGTCGTATACCCCCGTTCTTATCAGCCGGTCTACCAGCCGGTAACTTATGTTGCTCCTCCGGTATACGTTCAGCCCGCTCCCCTTTATTCTGCCGCGCCCATTGTTGTACAGCCCTACTCGCCTCCGGTTATCATCCGTGATCGCGTGGTCATTGAGCAGCCCGCGCCCACAGGTGTTGAGCGCGTGACCGACGACGGATCGACACGTTACGATGCTCCGAATCAGAATCGCACAGGCAGCGACCTTCCCAGCACCTTCGCCGTCCCTCAGTCACGCGCGCCGGTGGCATCGCCCTCGAACTCGGTAACAGTTCCCAGCCGCCGAGTCGCGAGCAGCAACTCCCCGGCTGTCTGGTCCGCACGCGCCGCCAAGAACGGCAAGACGGCCCCCACAATAGTTAACGTAACCACAACAATTGCATCGGCGGAATCAGCCACGGTCCGGCGTTGAGCTAAGCCGGGGCACATGCCTGGCACTGAGTAATGAACTTGATTATCGCAGACACAAACCGGGGCAACCTGCCACGGTTTTTTCTTGCGCGCGTTGAACCCATCGCCAACGCGCTTCACGAGGGCTTTGGCACAATCGCCGCGAACGACCATTGCCAAAGAACACCCGCAAGGTAGACGGCCAACCACATGGCGCCGTGCAACGTAAGCACCAGCGTCACGTGCTCGCGCGACCAGCGAAAGAGGCCCCAGACGGTGATGATGTAAGTTAATACCGCCGCCACCGATTCATCCCATCTCCCCTGCAGCGGGATGTTAAGGTGAAAGACCAGTTGGAAGAGTGCCACCGCGAGTGCCATCCGCGCCGTGGCAAGAGGAAGCTCGCCCAGTCTTCGCTCCAACAGATGCGCCGCCGCCATGATCGCGGCGGCCCCGGTGATCGCGTGCAGCGCAGTCATGTAAGCGGTAAGTATGCAATCAGCATACCAGACCCGACCTCGCGACGCGGCGGTGAACCCGGCTGTTATGACCGCAGCCAACGCGACCCCGCCTGCAACCATGTAAACCTGCTCGGCGCTCCCCAGCCCCGATTTAACCATCACAAGTACTGAAGCTGCCGGCGTTTCGTCCGCTTGGGTCGTATTACGAGTTGGCACGGTACGTTGCCCAGCTGCTCGTTCAACCTCAGGATCGGAAGTAAAGTCAGCATCTTCATCAAAATCGTCGATGAGCCCCTTCTCACCTACCTTAGACCGCTTGGGCCCAACGTCAGTTTCCACGGCCTCACCATCCCGAGCAATCACTCGACCCTTCGGCAACTCATCGCCCAGTCCGCTCAACTTCGGGTTGGGTACGATCGGTTCGAGCTGGTAGGGAGTCTCCTCGGGCTTCACTGGCTGGTCTTCTCCTCCCGGCTTGGAACTTATATTATTGTTCATTGCATCACCAGTTATTACACTCGCCGCGACTGCGGTAGGCCGCTGCGGATGAAATATTCCATGAGCTCGTGCCCGGGATCGATCTGAAGATCGCTGCTCGCGGCAGCATCCTCCGTGAAGACCCGCTTCACAACGCTGTGAATGTTCGTTCCGGCGATCACGAATGGCACCGGCGTGGCATCGTGCTTTCTCGTACCGCACCGAGTGTAATGATCGGGCATGATAAGGATTCGCCACCCCGCCGCGGCGTGATCATTCTCCAGTCCATCAAGCACCGGGCGGATAATTTCGCGATCTATCGCCTCGAGCGACGCGACCTTGGTCTTCCAGTCGCCTTGGTGCGAAGCTTCATCGGGCGCTTCGATATGGCAGCAGACCACATCATAAGCATTCAAGGCCCTCACCGTTTCACGGCCTTGCGCCGCATAATCTGTATCATGATAACTCGTAAGCCCCTCGACATCGAGGCGGTCCCAACCCAGGTACCGGGCGATGCCAGCGAGCAGATCAACCGACGTAATCATCGCCCCTCGCAGGCCAAATCGCTCAAGGAAAGTGGGCACGTTGGGCCTAATCCCCTGACCCCACAGCCATGCCATCGTGGCCGGGCGAAGGCCCTGCTCTACCCGCGCTGCGTTCACTTCGTGGCCAGCCATAAACGCGATCGACGATCGCATCAGGGTATTGAGCACGCCCGCCGCGGCAGCATCGGCGGAGCTCGCGCCGCCCGAAGCGATGGGCACGTAGTCGGCCCAGGGTTCGTTGGGAATCGCGTGGGGCGCGGTGGTTTTGACAGCGCCGTAGGTGCGCCCTGAACCATCAATCATAATATTACGATAACTCACCCCTGGCGTGACCGATATCCCCTGCACTAAATCTCCATGCAGTGATCGCCAATGCTCAACCAAACCGGCCACGAGCGCTCGGGCCTCGGAATCGGTAATCGCGCCCGCCGAGTGATCGAGCATGAGGCCCGCCTCGGGGGTATCCTTCTGGCCCGTTGTAACTAAGTTAAGCCGAAAGATCCAGTCAGAGGGTGAAGGCGCAAGTCCCAACGCCGCGGCTTCCAAAGGTGCCCGGCCGGTATGGTACCGGCGCGGATCATAACCGAGGAGGCTCATCGAACAGACATCGCTCCCTGCCTCGAAGCCCTCCGGCGTGGTGTACGCCGCGCCGACATGGCCCATTGCCGCGATGGCAGCAAGTGCTGGCATCTTAGCGGTCTCAAACGGAGTCTTGCCGAGAAGTTGCTCAAGCGGAAAATCGGCCGCGCCGTCGGGAATGATAATGACGTACTTCACCGGAACTGAGGGTAGTTCGCCCAGGCGAGCCGCGAATTCTGGCGTTCCCGAATCGAGATAGGTCTGTCCTTCACGCCGTCGCCAATGCTGCCAGGGGCTTCGAGCGGCAGCAGCTACTAGAAATCAAAGATGGTGCCAAGCAGCCGCGAAATCCAGCCTGGTTCGTTTGAGTCCCGCAGCTTTCCCTCATTCTCAACCCTCATCGTGAGGTCGGCTAGTTGGCTGCTTAAGATGGAGTTTGCGTTAGTAACATCTTCACGACGGCACATTCCGCAGAGCACGATCGTCTGAATCTCTTTGTCCCTGCCGATCGTCCGCCGCGCTTCAAGCACGAGAACGCCGTTGGGCTTAACATCAATCACTTCTGCGGTCACTTTATCAGTAAAGCGGTCGTTGCGTTCATACTTCGCATCACCCTTAAACTTCTCGCTGCCGCCTACGTCAACCTCGGCGATCGGGGAGTTGCCACCGTTGGTCAGCTCCGCCTCCAGCAGTTTACTCAGGCTTGGAAACTTACTCAAACCGCCCTTAAGGCTGGCATCGGTCTTGGTATCTAGCTTTTGCTGGCTGCTCTGCTTGCTGGTCTCGTTGATAATAATTGTAATGAGATCATGCACGGCAAAGGTCTTGGGCGGGGGCGCTTCGACCAGAAAAAGGCTCATCCCTCTTAGCGGAGCCTTAACATCCTGCCGTCCATCGCTATTGACCGCGTCAGTGCCCTTGACCCGCAACTGTGCCTGCCCGGCCGCCAGCTCGCACGCGGTGATGGCGATGAGAATCGCGGCGGCCGCGCCAGCACGACTGAAGGTAAACGCAGAGTCAATCCCTGAAGGCGACCCGAAAACATTGATACGACCCATGAGCACTCCTGTGGTCCAAATGCCGCGACCAACGATCAATCAACACAATATGTCTATTTCTGAGCGCGGACACTTGCGCCCCGCGCCTTGTGCGGTGCGGGTCCGATTGCCGTGGCGTTCCCTGGGCTTGTTATCATTACGATAATCTCTTGATTCCACGGAACCGACTGCGCTGTAACTTGCTCGCCCACGCGAGCGTTGGCAAGCACCCTCGCACGCGCTCTCACGACTACCCCGCCGACAATGCTGTCCACCATCACCAGATCGCCCCGCTTGACGGCGAGCGATGCCTGAACGTCTCGGCGCTCTACCACGCTCCCCGCCGCGAGCTTTGTAGCGGCCGCCGCACCCTCAACCGCATCGGCCGGCGCAGCTTCGAGATTTATCGGGAGCCACCTCCGCTCGATCTGCACGTCAGAAGGCTTAATCACTTGGCCGCGAGAGAGAACTGTCTTAGTTACCACGCACTCACGCTCCACCGTCACCGTGGCACGCAAGGTGTGCGTCGCGGTCAACTTTTGCTGCGCGTAAACCCGGATCGTAAGTGGACTCCGCTCGCCGTACACGGCGGGTGACACGGTAACCTGCTCCTGATCCGCCTTCTGCGTGCTTATGACGCGGTCAAGCAACTTCGAGTCAGTCTGGTCAAACGTAACACGCACACTTTCGGCGTGAAGCCCGCAGTCCCCGGCGATAGCATGTATAATTATGTCTCGCAGTTGGGTCGGTTTGGCTTGGCCCGTGTCCGCTTTCACCTCCGCTCGCTCGTCCGCCGCATCCTCTATCATCTCAGGACGCAAAGCCTTCTCGACGCGGCAGGAAGACCCGCTGAATCGAATCTGGCCCACTCGCGCGCCGCTTGCGATCGCGGCCCTTCGAACCTGATCGATCTCAATTATTTTGGTGGGTGACAACAGGAGAACCAGCGACCCCAGCTTGTCCGCCTCGGGGCCGGTGAGCACAGCGACATCTCTGACCAGAACCTCGCCGTCCACCCGCGCCACCGCCTTCAATATAAGCGAATTTTCGGCCGCCCCGCTGACTGTGGCCAAGCTGAGAAGCCCGGACAACACCATTAATAGAGAGCTCAGCGATTTATTTATCATTACTACGGGCATGATCGATCCTAACTTTATGACCGCTAGCTTGGATTAACGACGTAACTGCGCGATCGTCCGGAGCGACTCATCGGCCGCCCTGATCGACTGGCTATTCATTTCATACGCCCGCTGCGTCCGGATCAGATCAATAAGTTCGCGAGTAGGATCCACATTGGACGCCTCTAACTGAAACTGCATCAGACTCCCACGATCGTCAGACCCTGGGTCGCCCACGGAAGGCTGACCGGATGCATCGGTTTGTGTGTACAAGTTCTCACCAATCTGCTTCAATCCCGCAGGGTTCGCGAAAGTAGCCAGTTGCATGCGTCCCGCTTCAGTAGGCGTCGTTTCGCCCGCCGGGATGTATGTAACGCTACCATCGGTGGCGATGGTTACGCTTCGCCCCCCCACCGGGATATTAATCGATGGCTCGAGCCTCCGGCCTTGATCATTAGCGAGCACGATATCCCCTTCGCTGTTGAACGCGAAGTTGCCGGCGCGAGCGTACGCCGTGCCCCCTAAGGAATCCTGCACGTTAACGACAAAGAATCCATCGCCGCTTATATTTACATCGAGCTCTCGCCCCGTGATCTGCGGCGCACCTTGCGTGAAGTCCAGCTGCGTACCCGAAACCTTAACGCCCAAGCCTACATAAATGCCCATAGGACGCTCGTCCTGGTTCGCGTTCAGCGTACCTGGCTGCTCCTTCTCCACATATAGCAAGTCTTGGAAGTTACTCCTGCTCGCCTTGAAGCCGGGAGTATTAATATTGGAGAGGTTATGAGCGGTGACATCCATCGCCAAGTCCAGGGCCGTAAGACCCGATGCCGCCGATAGGAGCGCGTTGATCGCCATAATTTAACTTCCTGTTCCGCACGCCCCGGCATCCATGCCGGCGCCACTACAAACTTTCATCGTCGCGATGCCACTCGCAAATCGTGTTCCACCCGCGCTCAACCCACGCTCACTTCGCGGCACCCAGAAGTACCCCCCGCGTAGGGCCTAAGCCCGCTCCACTTATTATTTCCATTTAGGCACTACATCACGCGTCCCAAGCTGTTGATTGCCCGCTCCATCATTTTGTCGTGGGCCTGCATCAATGCCACGTTGGAGTCGATGGACCTCGACGCGGACGTCATCTCCATCAGTGTGGTAATTTCGTTTACACCAGACTCTTCGACCGCGAACTGCCGAATGTTGCGCAGCCCCTTCTCCATCGAACTGATTCCCGCTGTGGGCACGGAGAAGCAGCCATCGCCGACCTTCCTGAGTGATGCCGGGTCCGCAGGGACGACCAATGCAAGCGTCGCGACAATCCCGCCCCGCTGACGGATCGCGCCACTGCCGTCGATAGTTATTTTAGCGGAGCGAGATAACTGAACAGGCTGGCCCGCATCATCGAGCACCGGCGCGCCGCTCGATGCCATAACCAACGTCCCCGAGGCATTCAGCGTGAAGCGACCGTCTCGTGTGAGCAGTGAATCCTTGCTCCCTTCGGCCGGCCGGACTTGGAAGAATCCACTTCCCTGAATAGCCAAGTCAAGACTGCCGCCGGTGGGCCGGACTCCTCCCTGACTTAAGTCTACCCGATTTGGGCGCATAAGAACGCCGCCGCCCAGGCGCTCAAGTAATTCATTAGAAGGTAAGTTAAAGACGCCGTCCTCAGGACGCACCGCTTCCCTCGCTCGGGTCGTCGGCACATCTGGCTTGTACCCGACGGTATTTAAGTTCGCCAAGTTGTTGGCGAACACGTCTTGGCGATACATCGCCGCGGCGATGCCGCTCGCACTGAGTTGTAGTCCGTATGACATGCAACCAGACCACTCCGCACGCGGCGTGCCAAGCCCCATCGCGGTGGCTAATCAATGGTTAACGCAATCCCCTGAAAGAGGGCCCACGCGGAAACTACTGCCACGCTCCGCATCTTTCGCCCAGCTTGCCGCACGACACTACCCTCCACCCCCACCGCCCGCATGCCCGCCATGCGCTGCACTCGCAATAGTTCCCGAAGGGAAACTAAATTGGATGCGGCGAAAGTTCCTGCCCCTGCGCTGCGGATCAGCTACCGGAGCATCGGCCTGTTCCATGAGACGAATCAGTTCGATGACTTCGCCATCGCTGCTAAACTTATTTTCGTATACCGGCATAGCTCATGCTCGAAAGTTTAACAAATACTTCAACTCATTAAAGATCCGCGACATTTAACGTAACTCTTCCGACAACCATCCGCAGTTTCTTACCCCTCTGGCTGCTCGTCAGGTCTGCCGGTACGCGTAATCAGCGAAACCTCGTCGGGCATCTGCCTTGCAACACTTGCCACCACGTCGCCCTCGACAGTACGAGAGAAGAAGCTACGTCGCGACTTGCCCATTATCAGCGTGTCGCACGCAAACGTGGCGGTGTAATCGAGAATCTCGTCCGCGATCTGCGACGATGTAACATAAATCGGAATACACTTTACATTCGCGAGCTTCGCCAGGTACACCACAGTGCCAATGGCTTCGAGCGCCTGCTTGTCCGCCTCGATGCTGGGCACAGAACCCGGCTGCACATCCATCACCCGCAAGACCCGCACGAAAATCGCGAATAGCACCGCGCCCCGCTTGCGTGCGAGCTCTACGGCAAACTCGGCGTTGTCCCTCCCGCGTGCCGCGAGCATAATTCGAGGTTGGTCCGCGCGGATCTCTATTGGCCCGGTGGCGATCTCAGCAAGCCACCCCAGCGAAGGCTCGGCTAGTCGCTGCAAAGGCGCGAATCGCCTGATTACTACTCGCGTGATTAGAACGAAACTCACCATAGTGGAGGCGAAGATGGTTGCTTTAGGCTTATCAATGATGATGGTCGCTTCGATGAGGCCCATCAGACCGCCTAGCAACCAAAGCCCCCGTCGCTCCATGGCCGAGATGCTCAGCGATTTGTTGTAGGCGCAGCTACAGACATTAATGGTGATGGCGCCCACCACCCCGATGGCGTACATCTCGCTCAACGTCTTCACATCCGACACCACCAGCAATACAGCGGAGGGAAGTATGACCGCAATGACGAGGCCCACCCACGGAACTCCCGAGTAGTTCAGCTTGGTGAGCGACCGGGGAAGCTCCCGATCCTGCCCCAGCGAATACATCACGCTTACCATGGCCATCACGGCAGTATTGACGGCGGAGAGCAACAGCAGCCCAAAGATCACGCCACTAATTATTCCAAAGACCTTCCCCACCGCCGGCCCAAACGCGTTCTTGCTGACTTCTTCCGCGATAAGTCGCACCGCGGTTTCCCGATATTCGCGGATGGCCGGCGCGAGCTCGCCGGTGGTCGAGTTTAACTGATGGGTGATGTAATCCGGTGTAGTCTGAGTCGCCAAGCCGGGCATCGCGTTCAGCGCAATTCCGAAGATGAAGTTAAGCAGTACCACTTCGACCAGCACGGGCCAGATCGTCTTCTTCGCCGTTGACGCTACCGGCTGCTTCATCAACCCGGTCATATTCGCGACAGCCTCAACGCCCGAAAGCGCCAGCACCATCCGCACCAAGCTCTCCCACTTTATCCAGCCCCCTTCAAGCCCAGGAGGGTTCGCCGTCACAGTCGCTAACCCCTTCGGAAGAAACGGAATGCATAACAACCCGATGAGTGCCGAGAGCGAGATGGCCATCAGCGCGATCACGAGCGCGAAGCGCCCTGCGCTCCGCGCACCAAACCAGTTCACCACCCCCATAACTATGATCGCCGTTATCGCCAGCCATACTACCCAGTTCTCATCGGCCCGGAAATAATGGAACCCCTCCACCGCCGACAACGCCGCCGTCACGATGAAGTCGCACAGAAGTAACGTCGCCCCGACCACCGACAGGATCGGGCTGATTTGCCGAGCGGCCGTATAAACGCCGCCCCCCTCAGGAAAACACCGACAGATAATCGTGTAGGCCCAGGCCACCGCGATCATAATCAATGACATCACGGCAAGATACAAGACCGATGCATGACCGGTGTAGTAGAACGCCAGCCCCAGCACGTACAAACGACTCGTGCCCCAGTCCCCGAACAAAAGGGGGCCTGCGTGCTTCCAGTCAAGATTCCGCGGACGATTTTGGGCAACAAGCATGAGATGTTAACAACCGATTGATCCGCGGTACCGCAACCGCCACACTCTTTAACCCTAAACCTTCTACCCGCGATCATCCGCAAAGTCTGCCAGAACAAGGGTCCGCCCCCAACTACTCAGCCTCGCTGCACGCTCCCAAGCATGACGCTCAGATCGTCGATCATCTTCCCGATGCCAGCATAGACCTCGTGCGGTCTCGCATCGTACATATACGCGGGGCTGGTGACTAGCAGATTTTTGATGTCCGTGCATGCCTCCGTCACTCCTCTACCAACATGCTGCGAGCCCATCGTCCGCACCGCGTCTGAAGTCTTTTCATCGTTCCCGATGGTCACCATACAGCCAGGTCCACCCATTCGCGTTCCCAGTACCCTAGCCGCGATCACCGGGGCAATGCAGCAAAACGCCATCGGCCGTTTGCTTAAATGAAAATCTCTGACCACCCTAACAACATCCGGAATGACCTCACAATCCGCTCCTTTGCTCGCGAAATTGCAGAGGTTCGTTGACGCTCCCAGCCCCCCGGGAAAGATGACGCCATCAAAGTCCGCGGCATGAAGTCGATTCAGCGGCGTGATCTCGCCGCGGGAAATTCGCGCCGATTCAGTCAGCATGTTGCGAGTCTGGCCTGCCCCCATCGGTTTACCCGTGGCGTGATTGATGACTTCCGCCGCGGGTGCGTCGGGAGCGAAGCAGCGATAATCGAAGCCCTTTTGCGACAAGTGGATCAGTATGCAGACCGATTCGTGAATTTCGCTTCCATCCGCCCGTCCACAGCCAGCGAGTACCACCGCGATGCGTTTATTGGTCACATGAGTTCTCCTGAAGGTCAGCTCTATGGTAGTTGCCGACTTGGCACGACTCGCTGTTTGCATTCTGGAAGGACATTTCAATCCATTTGAGCAGTTGAGAAGTGAAAGTCGAGGCGCAGCAGGCCCATTCCGTACCGGCCTTCTAACCGCGCCAGCCGAAATTGTGGGAATAAACGGAAATATCGTCGTAAACGGTTGGCAGTGCTTAAACCGTACTGCATATTTAGTAAGTCTTGTCTCTCTCCTAAGTTGACCGCGGGCGGAAACACGCGGTTGACATTACGCTGGCAC
>CAYVFW010000001.1:77500-90712 GCA_964450325.1 uncultured Phycisphaeraceae bacterium
AAGTCTTGTCTCTCTCTCCTAAGTTGACCGCGGGCGGAAACACGCGGTTGACATTACGCTGGCACAGCATTGGGGATCATAATCCTACTGCTCAGCCAGCACCGAAGTCTTGTCTCTCTCTCCTAAGTTGACCGCGGGCGGAAACACGCGGTTGACATTTCACAGGTTACGTTGACGAAGCCTATCCCGCGCTGCGGGCCGGCTACTGGTACGGCCTGGACGGTGTCTTGTCTCTCTCCTCCTAGTCGATTGCGGGCGGAAACACGCAATCGGCATTTAGTCAGCACTGATTCTCGAACGCCCCGGCGCCTTAAAGCGCCGAGGGCGTTCTTCTGTTACAGCCTCGCCGTGAAGAGCGATTGTCTACGCCTGAGCCGATTGTCTACGCTTAGCTAATGCTCGACGCGCTCCAAGATGTTCATAACACTTACGATCGAATTCGCTGTTTTCTTCGGCAGCCCCTGATTCTCGCCATCGCTTCGCTCTTGCCGCTCTCCGCAGCGATCGCCGCGCAACCCGTCGAGGCTACATCCGATCCTCGGATTGATCTCGCCACCGGGCGACAGATCGCCGTCTGGCCCCCCGACCGCCACTTCGATCATCTTGACATGCAGTTGGAGCTGGATATCCCTGATATGTCCACCGCCTATCTTCGTGGTAAGCTCACCCTGCTCCTTACCCCCGTGGGCTCCCCGCGGACCCAACTGATACTCGATTCGGCCGGTCCGATGATCGCGAGCGTCACCTGCGATGGAGAACCGTGCAACTTTCTTCTCGTCGAGCGTCGTTTAACAATTCATTTTCCTCAGCCCAAACTCGTCGCGAGCATGATTAAGCTTGTCATTGAGTATGACCTTGACTTCTCCAAGAACAAGGGCGAAGGACTTACTTACTCCCCCGCCATTTCTGACGCTCAAGACCTTACCCGCGCGTCTCCGCAGATTCACGCACAAGGTCAAGCCCAGCTCAACAGTCGCTGGTTTCCCACCCACGATTTTCCCAACGAGCGCCTCACATCGCGCCTCATCGTAACGGTCGAAGAAGGCTTTGATGTTATCTCCAATGGCCGCCTTGTCACCCCCACAAGCAACACCACCCCCATCACTCCCGGCAACCAAGGCGAGCCCCGGCGACGCTGGGACTGGATCCAAGATAAGCCCCACGCTCCTTACCTTGTAACATTAGTCATCGGGAAACTCGCCGTGATCGAACTGGGAGGCGATCAGAGCGCTCGTCCCGGGCTTTCCATGACGGTCCACGCACCGTACGGCACCGAGGAACGCATTAAAGATATTTTCAGCGCCACCCCCGAGATGGTCACTTACTTTGAGAAGATCTTCCAACATCCATACCCGTGGGACCGCTACGCCCAGTGCATCGTCCGAGATTTTAACGCCGGGGGCATGGAGAATACCTCCTGCACACTTCTAGGTATCAGCGCATCCAAAGGTAAACGCGGCGCTCAGGACGCCCTAATCGCTCACGAGCTCGCCCACCAATGGTTCGGCGACCTAGTCACTTGCAACTCCTGGGAACACATCTGGCTTAACGAAGGTTGGGCGAGCTTTTCCGAAGCACTCTGGAGTGAACACGTCGCTGGCAGAGAGAGCCCTGAAAAGGCTAGGGCTGCATACCAGAAGACCATACTCGGCTTCTTCGCCAGCCAGCGATTCAGGAATAAGTCGGCATTCCCGCAATACTCCGCGATGGTAAGTAATCGCTATACCAATCCCGAGTCGGTCTTCAGCAAGCCCGAAGACCCTTACGCCAAGGGCGCGATGGTTTTGCACATGCTGCGGCAGCGCCTTGGTGACAGAGCATTCTTTGCCGCCGCCGCAGAATATTTGCGGCGCTACCGCCTCTCTACCGCGAGGACGGAAGACTTCCGGCGCATTCTCGAAGAGCTAAGCGGGCAGTCGCTCGAGCAGTTCTTTGATCAATGGGCGCTGCGCCCGGGGCTACCTCGCTTGAACATCACGATGGATTGGCTTGACGAGCCTGGCCGCCTCTCGGTCACCATCAAGCAGACGCAGATAATCAATAGTTATAACCCCGCGTTCGCCTTAAGTATCCCGCTCCGACTAAAATTTGGCAATGGCTCGGTGCAGTGGGTCAACCTTGATACCCAGCAAACCGAGTACACAACAACGTTTTCGCTGAAAGCAAAGCCAACCCAGGTTGCCGTCGACCCCGCCATGACGCTCATCGCGCCGAGCGAAGTTGTCAAAGATATCGCCTGGTGGATCGACGAAGCGATTAATCCACCATCCTACGCTGCGGGCGAATCAGCGCGAGAAGCTCTTACTGCGGCGCTGGAAAAGAGCAATGCCATCATAAGTCCCATCGCAGCAGGATTGCCAAGTCACATAAGTTTTAAGCATCGTGCGGCACTCCACTCCGCGCTCAGTTGCAAATAACTTACATTGGTTCGCCGGCTACACCGCCCTTGCGGCTACCCACCGGCGCATCGGTCACCTGCGGGTCCAGTAAGTCTCGCGGCGAGAGCCGCAGATAAAGCAGTTGGTGCTTGCGCCCACACTCAGGGCAACGCACGAATACGTTCGCAGGGTCGGGCACATCGCCTCGCACCTCGGTGCGTAAACCCATCAAGCTCTGTCCGCAACCGGGGCAGTCAGTCCGCTTCAGCTCCCGCTTGAGCATCACGTAAAGTATTGTTTGGTCTATCAGGTATCTTACGATGAGACTCAGCACGAATGAAGCCAGAGCGATCAGCACAGTCACTAGTAACGCTCGGTCATTCGCCAAGAAATTTGGTTGAGCAAGTATCGATCTGCTCATCCACACGAGGAAGCCCAGCGATCCCACGAAAGCCAGAGCCGCTGTTGTCCATGGCAGCAGCTCGGCTGGGCGAGAATAATTAGCACGGACTCGCCTTACCAACGATTCGCATTCATCGTCGCCTAGCCGGTCTAGCCTGCGGATGGCTCGATAGATCTTAATACCCGTTCGCCCCATACAACGCATCCTTCCAGTCGTTGATGTCAGCTCCGCAGAGAATTTTTAGCGGGTAAACTTGCGCGAACACGACAACGAACTACTTCGTTTCGTCCATTACCGGCGGGAACAAGAAAATGAGTGCCTGCGGTAACCGCTTCGCCCACGCTTCCTCGGTGTGCTGCGCATCCGGCTCGATCAACAAAAGCCTTCGATCCGGGCCGAGTCCAGCCTTGTCCAGCGTCTTATCCAGTTCTCGCGCTGCCTCAACATAACCGCGGTTTCGCTCGGCGTTCTTCGAATCCTCGCCCGTCTCTGCACCGCCCATTCCCAAGTAAATCTTACGTGGCCACACCTTGACCCCATCAAGAAAGCCCTTCCATATAGTGGCGTCGCCGGTACGAAGCGGTAGACTTTCCGCCAGCACTATCCCAAACTTCTCCGGATGTTTAGCCGCGGCGTAAAGGCTGATCGCGGCCCCCAAGGAGGAACCGCCAACCCCCGTGTGCTCTGGCCCGACCTTAACCCGCAGGCTGCGCTCTACGCGCGGCATGACCTCGCCGACGAGCCACGCAATGTGCTCCTCCCCGCGTGATGAGATGCCTACCAGGCCCGCCAGCGGCATGTATTCGCTGTTGCGGCCAGCCCCGCTATGAGGGACGGCAACTATAATTACTGGCGAGATTAAGTTTCGTGCAAGTAACGAAGTCGCGGTCTCATCCGCCTTCCATTCGCCCGGTACCCCTGGCGGCTGTTCAAAGATATTCTGACCATCGTGCATGTAAATGACCGGGTAGGTAACACGAGCATTCTTTGCATCGTCATAACCCGGCGGCAGCCACGCCAGCAGTTCCCGCTTAAGCCCAGGCGAGGACCCCGCGCCGCCCATCACCTGCAGCCGCCGCACGTCCCCGGTCACCTTGAGCGGGCGGTAGGGATCGGCAGCGAGTTTGGAAGCATATTCGGGGCGTTCATCGCCCCATTTCGGCACGATAAACTCAAACTTAGGAAGCTCGCCCTCTTTCAGTTGGCTTATGTCGACCTTCGGCAGCGTCCGATTACCGGGAGTTGAGTTATCCTGGTTGAGCTCCTCAAGGTCCCAGGAACCGCGGGTAAACTTAAACTCGAGCCTTTCCGTGACTCCCACAGGACGCTTGATCGTTATCCTCCAGCGCATGTCCGACTGTGATTCAAGCTTAAACGCCTCATCGCCAGGGTTCCACGCCGAATAGTTACATCCAACATAAATCGGAGAGCTAGGGCCCGCCTTCCCGGACTTATCTTCGACCAACAAAATAAATCCTTGCGGTAGCGACTCGGGCTCTACGAGCGAAGCCGATGCAGGCTGGGCTCCGCCTGCTTGGCCCCCTTCTGCTAGAACCGCCGCACCCTTCACCGAGCCGTGCGCAATCCACTCACCGATCGCGTTCGCCCCGCCGGTATCGCCCGCCCCAGCTCCGACCGCTGGCGGATTCCACTTGCGCGGTTCCTTAATGGAAATGGCAATGGCCCAACACAATGCAACTAAAACCACGATCGGCGAGAGAACGAACCCGGTGAGCGCAATCTGCTTCTTGTTCATGGAGATAGATAACTCCCGACTGTTCGGTTGACCAAGGGGCGATAAAACTGATGCATGATGCATGGTGATAGCGTAGGAAACAACACGCCCGCCGCGAGACGCGGCGGGCGTAAAAAGTCGCCCGGCTTTAGATCCAAGTGCCACCGCGGTCGTAGCGAAACTGCGGCACCGATTCTCAGCACCACAGCTCGCCTTAGCCCGCTTTGATAATCACTTTGCGTTCGCAAACCCCTCGGCAACTTTGGCCCAGTTTACCACATTCCACCATGCCGCAAGATAGTCCGGACGCCGATTCTGATACTTGAGGTAATAGGCGTGTTCCCACACGTCGCAACCAAGGATGGGGGTGCCCTCACAACCGGCCACAGCTTTGCCCATCAAGGGATTATCTTGGTTGGCGGTGGAACAGATTTCAAGCTTGCCCCCGATCGCTACCAACCACGCCCATCCGGAACCGAAGCGACTAGTGCCCGCAGCGGCGAACTTTTCCTTGAATGCATCAAACGAACCGAACGCGGTGGTGATCGCGCCCAGTAGCGCAGCCGGGGGCTGACCGCCTCCACCCGCCGAAGGTGATGCCATCATTTCCCAAAACATCGAGTGATTGACATGCCCGCCGGCATTATTGCGAACAACACCCCGCTTTTCGGCTGGCAGCTTTTCAAGGTCTTGGATGAGGCTCTGAGCCGATTGGTCAGCAAAGAGTGTCCCTTCCAGAGCCTTATTGGCATTGGTGATGTAGGCCTGGTGGTGCTTTCCATGATGGATAGTCATGGTTTGAGCATCTATATGAGGCTCTAGTGCATCGACGGAGTACGGAAGCGCGGGCAGTGTGAATGGCATCGTGAAAACCTCTGAATAGGTGGCGAGAAATCCTAACTGAGACCGAACATGGATAAATAACTTGCGAATATATACAAAGATTGTTTGCGTTGTATTTTTTTCGTGTTAGACTGGTGGCGCAAACGGGCAACCTTTAAACTGTATGTGGGCGCAGGGAAGCCGGAACGCGGTTTCATTTGCACTTGCAGGATAGGTTAACCTTGGGAAAGCGGCTGGTTGAGGAGTGGGGCTCTCTGGTAGATGGTTTGGTGTTTACCTTGGGTCTCGTGGGCGTGGTCACTAAGCTGCTACCACCCGCTGAAGATTAGGTCTTCTTGAACGCATGCTCTTTCACTTCTCGCCCGATAATAACAGGTCCTATATTAAATCTTCTTTATTTAGCGAGGAGGGCAGCGAAGCAGTGCTGCATCGGGCTTACTTGAGAGCTGTCAGATGCAGCCCCGCGCAGCTACTAAAGGGAACAATGTCCCGGCTCGGACGTATAAATATGAAATGTGCAGGTGCGTTAATCGCGAGTAGCGTTCGAGATCTCGAAATTGTGCACCGATGGAGGGAAGCTGCAAAATAACCACCCCTGAAGCGAACGAGATCACCCGCGCACTAGGTCTTTTGGGGCCCGCATCGTCGATTTTACAGCCAAGGATCACGATTTGAAGCTTGTCTGTTATGGTTGGCGCATTTGTTCAACGGTGCCCCTGCGGTGAATTACTTGGACAGATGCCTTTTGCTTCCCCAAAGTGGTAGGAGCGCCTAGGAAGCTGACGCTGCGCCGCGACCCAATGGAGACTTATTTGCGGACGATTCGCGTGAAGTAATCGCTCCACGACAGCACCGGCTGGAGCGGTAATCTCGCTTCTGTGAGCATCCTGTCGAACATTGTCCCCTGTTTAAGCTGACACGCCCGCGCAAAGATGAAGAAACGCTAAGGATTTGATGACTTAGGGCAACTAATTGCCGCTTGTAAACGAATAACATGCCCCGGCGGGCAAGGTTTCACACCAGCACTTTCTTGAGTGCGAGTGAGGTCAAGCTAGACGGCGCAAGCAGGTTGGTAAAGCCGCAAGATGAAGTTGTGCTAATGCAAGTGGTCACTTCAAGAAAAGGAGTTCAGTCGGTATAACGAATTGAAGCCAGAGTGTCCGATTATAAAGAACAGTACAAGACTTGGGTCGAGCTGCTGATTAATTACTGCGAAGTGCGGCAGGCAACAGTTAGCGAGACCCACCATTGCCAAGGCTGGCAAGGAACCATGAATGCGACAGATAACTTCCAAACGAGCCATTAGCCCCATTGAGCAAGTCCGGCGTCGCAGCCGCGCTTCCGGTGGTGTTGAAGGCGTGGCAGAATCCGCTCTCGCCGGCGGAAGTGCCAAAACTGCAAAACCGTCAGTCCGTCGTCGCCTGAGCGTCGAAGATGAACGCCTGCTCAATCAAGTGATGGCAAGCGAACAGGACTTTATTGATAGCCCGGCATTCTACGACGATAAGGCCTACGAACTTATTTACAAAGATGCGCCCGAGATTCAGAAGCCCGATACCACGTGGTACCACCCAGTCATGGACGATCTCTCCACCGCGCGAAATCGCACGGTAAAGAGTGCCCAGCAGGTGATCCTCACCGGCGCTGAAGAAAAAGTGCTCTTCCATCAGTTTAACTACGCCCGTTACCGCATCTGGAAGGTACAGCAGGACGTGTGGGCTGCCCCCACCCGTTCGCCGCTTCCCGAACAGGGCGACGAAATTCTTCGCTGGTACCGAATCGCCGATCGCGTCCGCGAGCAGATCGCCGAGACTAACTTGGCGTTGGTGTTAGCGATGGCCAAGCGCACGCGTATGAGCGAAGTAGACTTTGCCGATCTCGTGAGCGAAGGCAACATGGCTCTGCTCCGCGCGGTTGACAAGTTCGATGCAGGCCGCGGATATAAGTTTAGTACTTATGCCTGCCGCGCTATCCTCAAGGCCTTCAGCCGCCAAGGTATGAAGCTCTCGAAGTACCGCAGCCGGTTCCCCACCGACTTTGATCCTAAGCTTGAAAGAAGCAACTTCCTGGAAGTAAAGCGTGAAAGTTTCGAGAAGGACGCGGCGGAGGAAGTTAAACGTATCGTGCTCGAAAATCGCTGCGATCTCTCCGAGGTCGAGCGCACGGTCATCGAACATCGGTTCGGTCTGGAAACCATCGAGCTTGAGAAGCCTATGACTCTGGAGCAGGTGGGCCAGATCATCGGTGTAACCAAGGAACGTGTCCGCCAGATTCAAAACAAGGCGATGGAGAAGATTAAACTCCAGCTTGAGGCACATTTCTTGGGGAACAAGGAAGCGTTGGAAGCACAGGAAGCCGCTCTTGAAGCCAAGCTTGCCGAAACCGCTAACTCGAACTAAACCAAATCTTGATACTTCTCACAACCCGGCCTCGGCCGGGTTTTTTTATGCCTACGCCCATTCTCCCGCGGGAAATCTCGGCTACGCTCCGAAGTGATGAACCGGCCCTCAACCCCAGGCGCGACCACCACCGTCACGCTGCCCCGCCAACGCAACGCTGCGGCAAAGTTCGTCGCTATCTTCGCATTGGGGGCGGCTTCATGCGGCGGCTTGGTCTACTCGCTGACAAGCGGGGGTAAGGCAGCCACTGTGAACTCCGCCGCAGGGCAGGCCCAGAACTTGGCACAACCCGCCGAGCGACCACTACCAACGATTGTTGTGCAGATTGTGCAGCCCCCTCCACCGAGCGTCGCGTCCAATGTTACCGCGCCTCTCGCTCTTGTTTCGCCGCCGGTCGGAGGACTGGCTCCAGTGCCTTCCCCTGGCAACGCTGATTTTTTTGGTCCCCGACTCCCGCCGGATTATGGCAACGAAACTAATATCGCTGGCGTTCCAGTGCCCACGCCGGGCTCGATCGTCACAACCGTTTCGCCCGTAGTGACTTATCATCCAACCTCGCCGGACCCGCTGATCGACGAGGCGGTGACCGCGAGCAATAAAAAGCGTCCCCCCGCGCCCGTCGCTCCACCCCTCCCTCAACCAATTACAGTTAACATTAACACTGCCACCCAAGCACAGCTTGAGTCGCTCCCCTCGGTCGGCCCCGCGACCGCCATTCGCATCATCGAGTACCGCACCAAGCACGGGCCTTTCAAGCGCGTTGAGGACCTCGATAAGGTAAAGGGCATCGGCGAGAAGACCATCGCCAAACTCGCCCCCTTGGTCACCGTTCAGGATTTACGTTGATTAGGCGAGCTGATTCCATCCACCTGAACCCCACCCCCGCACCGCCGCTCCCCTGAACACCACCGGCCTCCGTTCGTTGGGTGAAGGACGTCCGGCAGAGTTTTCCGACCACGCCTCGTTCGAGTTCACGACGGCCTGCTCCCAACCGCCCTACCATACGTCGAACGTGAAACTCACCCTCGACATCTTTGATGAAACCCGAAGCATTCCCGAGGCGACCTTGGGCTGGCTGCTCTCTCACGCTCAACGCGCTTGCCGTCGTTTGGATTGTACAGGCGGTGTTAGGGTTAGGGTAGTCGCTGACCTCGCGATGGCCGCTGCTCACGAAGAGTTTGCTGGCGTAAGCGGGACGACCGACGTGCTCACCTTTGACATGAGTGATCCGGAAGAGGTGACTCACCCTCCGCGCCCTGAGATCGCTGCGATTACCAATGGAGAAGTTATCGGTCCCTACGCGCTCGACGCCGATCTCATGATCTGTTTGGACGAAGCAACGCGTCAGTCCTCTGCGGGTGGATACCCTTTTGAGCGAGAGCTGCTGTTGTATATCATTCATGGTATACTCCACTGTATTGGATTTGACGATCACGAGGAGGCTGAGTTTGCCGCGATGCATGCTGTTGAGGATGCGGTCCTTGCGAGCATCGGCGTTGGCGCGGTCTTCCATCGGCCACCCAGCGTGAACTAAGGTTGGATCAATTCCGCTTTCCAAAGCTAGCGAGTGCTTGGCGAGTGTGAGCGGATGAGAACGGTGCGGTTTTTTGTTGCGGTCAGGGCAAGATGAGCGGGCGTGTGACCTGCAGTCCTGATTGGCGGAGTGAATGACTGTGTCTCATTGGGCCTGGCTCGGGCTTTCGCTTTCGGCGCTTTCGGCCGGCACGATTTTGTCCATTTTGGTACAATCGCTGCGCGATCTCTCCCGCCCTGCTCTCGAGGACATCATCGCGATTCGTGGCAACAAGCATGCTGCGGCGAGGATCTCAAAGATTCTCAACGATGTCGAGGGACACGCCGCGGCCACTGCGCTCCCTCGCACGGCTTTTAATATCATTGTTGCGGTAGGAGTGGTCTTCTGGATCGCCTCGGCGAGGACCGATGGGCTTCCGCAACTTCTTGATGCGTCGCTCGGAGTTGCAGTCGCTTCAGTAGTGCTTTGGCTTTTTACCTCGGTTCTGCCATCGAGTATCGCGCGGCACGCGGGCGAACTGACGGTCTACTCGTGGTCGAGCCTGCTGCGTGTACTTCACGTAGTCGGGCGGCCATTGAGGGGTATCGCCGCGTTGCTTGATGAGGCCATCCGACGCCTCTCGGGCAAGGCTTATCAAACAGAGGCTCAGGAGTTGCAGGAAGAGATCCTGTCCGTAGTTGATGAGGCGCGGGAAGAAGGCCAGTTTGACGACAGCGAACGAGACATGATCGAGGCGGTCGTAAAGTTTCGTGAGAAGACGGTTGGTCAGGTGATGACTCCCCGCACAGAGATCGCGGCCATGGAAGCCGGATCGAGTTTGAGCCAAGTGACCGCATCGATCCGCAAGATCGGGCACTCTCGCATCCCGATTTTCGCGGGAAGTGTGGACCACATCATCGGGGTTTTTTATGTTAAAGATTTGATGCGTTGGCTGGCGGGCGAAGCTTCTCGCGGGGGCAGGACCTTTGATTTGGCCAACTTAGTACGTCCGGCCTATTTTGTTCCCCAGACCAAGACGGTGCGAGAACTGCTCGCCGAGCTGCTCGCAAAGCGAGTGCATATCGCGATGGTGGCCGATGAATACGGCGGCACAGCGGGATTAGTTACGATCGAGGATATCATCGAAGAGGTCTTCGGGGATATTCAGGACGAGTACGAGGTTCCCGAAAGCGAATCAGCGGAAGTAAAACTTAACGTGATCGGGCGTAGTGCCGAGATCGACGCGCGGACGTATATTACCGCGGCGAACGATGCCATCGACCCACTCAACGTCAAAATCCCCGAGAGCGAAGATTACGATACCGTGGGGGGCTTTGTTACAGTTACGCTCGGCAGAATTCCGGCAGCGGGGGAGAGCTTCGCCGCAGATCGCCTCAAGGTGACCGTGCTTAGTGCCGAAGCCACACGAGTGACGCGGGTTCGAATCGAACCCGCGCCAAGCCCGGAAGACAAGCTCGATGATCAGCCCGTGCGTGCGAGCGCTGACGTACAGTAATTTAGCGGCACCCAGCGCAACCCGTTTCGCATAACTCTTTTCCCTCAGCTGGGTCTCCTGAGTTCGCAAATTACGTCAACGGTTGCTTGCCCCACTTCTTGCGGCCATTGACTCTACGAACTGATCGAAGAGGTAAGAGGCATCGTGGGGTCCTGGCGACGCTTCGGGGTGGTACTGAACGCTGAACACAGGCCTGTCTTTGAGGCGGAAACCCGCCAGCGTGCCATCGTTTAAGTGAATGTGGGTTGCTTCCCCGCCCGCAGCCTCCAGAGACGCAGGGTCAACGGCAAACCCGTGATTCTGGCTGGTAATTTCAACCCGCCCGTTGATCGTGTTAAGAATCGGCTGGTTGATTCCGCGATGACCGAACTTAAGTTTAAAGGTCTTGGCACCGACCGCTAGCGCGAGCAGTTGATGGCCCAGGCAGATGCCGAAGGTTGGTGGCACCACGCTAACATCATCAGATACCAAAGATCGCAGGGTGGCGATGGTCGACTCAACCGCAGCGGGGTCGCCCGGTCCGTTGCTTATGAACACGCCATCAATCTCGCGACTCTGGTACATCCGCTTGATTTCTGCCGCGGGGGTATCGTGCGGCATAACCACGAGGTCGCAGCCACGATCGGCGAGGTTTCGCAGAATATTACTTTTGGCACCACAGTCAAGGGTCAGTACGCGGAACCGACGAGCGGGAGCGCCGTTTGGCGACCATTCGCCGAGGGTTTCATCCCAAGTGCCAGGAGACATACAGCCAACCAGCGGAACCAAATTCTTACCAGCCATGCTTTTAGCGGCGCGGGCCATAGCCACTAGCTCCTCGTCGGTCAGGTCGGTGCGGTCGGTTAAGATTCCCTGCATCGCCCCACCGGTGCGAAGTTCCTTTGTAAGTGATCGGGTATCAATACCCGCGAGGCCGAGCACGCCGTGGGCGGCTAGGTAGTCGCTGAGCGAGTTTGTCGCGCGGAAGTTACTATGCAGCCGGGCCAACTCTCGGACCACGAGGCCGGAGACCTGAACCTTGGTTGACTCCACATCCTGCTCGTTGGTGCCGGTATTGCCGATCATCGGGAACGTCTGAACCAGTATCTGGCCGGTGTACGATGGGTCGGTAAGCGACTCTTGATAGCCGCTGATGGCGGTGTTAAAGACTACCTCGGCGGAGGTAACGATGTTTCGATTCACGGCACCGAAGGCGGACCCTTCAAAGATGGTCCCGCTTGCCAACGCGAGGCGGGCGGTCGTTGCGAGGGGTGTCTGGTTTGCCGCGACAGATTGACTTGGGGATGATGTTACAGTTGGCTTGTTCATTGTGATTTGAGCCCCCCGATCGGCGTTGTTAAGTGGTAGGCCCTCTGGAACAGAGGGTGGGCGCGTGCCCCAGTGGTCGTTTGTAGATCCAATCAGGCCAAGTGTATTCACCGTGTCACAGGATTCGCTTTTTCCAACTCAGGCTACCGGCAGCCACTGCGCAAGGACCCAAGGGTCTGGCGATGAAGGGCTAGCCGGGTGGGACGGGGCTGTGTTCGCGCGGGTTGCGGTAGAACGTGGGGTTGAGCACCTGGATGGGCCGCCGGGGTTTACTTACCTTTGCGATGCGCAAGCACCGCCGGTGGTTGGGCAGCGGGTCATGGTTCCGCTGGGGCGGGGAGGCACACTCGCAGCGGGCATTGTAATTGAACTTGGCGGGCGGGAGCTCGCTGAGGGGTTGGCCATTGAAAAGATCAAGTACATCGCTTCGCTGAGTCTGGCGGTGTTACCGCCGGATCTGATGCGCCTTGGCGAATGGATCAGTATTTATTATCTTTCACCGTTGGGAATGGTTTACTCTTCGATCATTCCGGCCGCGGTGAAGCGCGGGGTCGGTCGGACTGAGATGGAACTCTTCGAGCCATCGCCGCAGGCTCCGGCGCAAGAGGCGGTGGCAAGACTGAAGCCGACAGCACGACGGCTGTGGAGCGCAATCGCCGCGCTCGGGGCCGAAGAGTTTCCGTTGCCCGCCCGGACCCTCGCGGAGCGCGTGGGAATGGCGACCTCCGGGGCCGCACTGCGGCAACTTGTAGATGGGGGGCTGCTGGTCTCGCGCCGTGTTTCGAGGGTGCGGGCGATGGGGAGCGCCGCTATCCACCCGCCCGAGATTGCTGCGTCCACCAGTGCCCCACTTAGGCTGAACGCGGAACAGGCGGCGGCGGTGGCGGGTATAAGCCAAGGGTTTAATTCCGGCAGCGATGGGGCAGAGTTTTCCGTTCATTTGCTTCACGGGGTCACGGGGTCGGGTAAGACGGAGGTTTACTTACAAGTATTGGAGGCGTGCTTACGAGCGGGGCGGAACGCGATCATTCTTGTACCGGAAATCTCGTTAACACCGCAGACCGCGGCCCGCTTTACTTCTCGATTTGGGGCGAAAACTGTCGCGGTGCTGCACAGC
>CAYVFW010000002.1:0-6967 GCA_964450325.1 uncultured Phycisphaeraceae bacterium
CTATCGGTCTTTGATGGTCAGCCCTACGAAGGTACCTGGACGTTAACCATCGCCGACCAAGCTGGCGCCGACATAGGCTCGATCAACGCCTTTGTCCTCGTCGAAGTCGCCGTCACTCCCAACTGCACCCAGAGCTGCGCCCTGTGCGCTGCGGATTATAACGTTGACGGCGGTATCGACGGACAGGATATTGAAGCGTTCTTCTTGGATTGGGCGGCCGCGGCTCCCTGTGCCGATGTCAATGCCGACGGCGGCGTAGACGGCCCTGATATCGAATCCTTCTTTACAGTCTGGCAGGCCGGTGGCTGCTAATCGCGGCCTCACCGTGCGGTGAAGGCATGAAGTAATTGATAAATGAAAACCTCGCCTGCAAGGCGAGGTTTTTTATTTTTCAACGCGGTGCATTTACGACCGGCTTTGCGGCCACGCCGTCCACGCCGAGAGCTCAGCCGCCGTCCTCTCGTAGGTATCGAGCTGGTCGCGGAGACTCGCCGCAACGGCGGCCTCAAGCCTTGGCAAATTAACGATGACATTCCACCCCGCGCACCTCACCGTCGCCTCGGCCAGTATCGCGGCGATCGTAAGGTCGCTCTTTAAGTTCGCATTGCTTATCGGCGCGAGTGTGGTGAACAGGCGGAGCAGATCGCACGACGCCGCGGCGACCGCGAGCGGCACCTGGGCACTGGCGAGGAGCGCGGCCGGAAGCTCGTGTCGGCGCGGGTCCCAGAGTTCAAGCTTACCAAGCTCGTTCGCGGTCCCGTAGGCCTGTGCGTCCTCGTAGGCCAAGGCCAGAAGTAAAGTCCGAGCGCGATGAAGCCTTTGTGCCGCGTTCTCAAGGTCGGGCTGATGAGCCTCGAGCGACTTCTTGCCCAGGGAGTAACTCACAACCATATCCGCGAGAGCGGCCGCCAGCGCACCAACTAAGCTCGCCACCGCGCCACCGCCCGGCGTCGGAGTCTTCGCGGCCACTTGCATCAGAAACTCGTCAACGCTCAACCGACCAAAGCCTGGCAGTGCTTCCACGGGATAATCTCCTTTGCAGCCCCCATGGACCTATCGGTCTCCCCATGAGCCCCAGCGGCCGTTCAACGCGGCGGCATCAACTATTTATCAAGGCCTCACCGTTCGCGTGGCAAACACGTTACCTTTCACGAAGTACCCCCCCGCCCCAATCTCGCCTGCGAGCGGCTTTACTCGGTCCAGAGGGATAATAAGGCTTACTGATACTCTGACATGGGCGGGCATGTGCAGACAAGATTACGATCGCCGTAAGGGTTATCCACCCGCCCCACGTGTGGCCAGAACTTATGATTACGAACCCACGGGAGCGGGAAGGCGGCTTGCTCTCGGGAGTAGGGGTGCGTCCAGTCATTCGCGGTGACCATCCCCGCGGTGTGCGGCGCGTTTTTCAAAGCGTTGTCGGCGCGATCGACGCGGCCCTCCTCGATCTCCCGAATCTCGCCGCGGATTGCGATCATGGCATCGCAGAAGCGGTCCAGCTCGGTCTTGGGCTCACTTTCAGTGGGCTCGATCATCAGAGTGCCGGGAACCGGCCAGGACATCGTTGGCGCATGGAAGCCGTAATCCATCAGACGCTTGGCGATGTCATCGGTCTTGATACCAGCGGATTTTTCGTAGGGCCGCACATCAATAATAAACTCATGGGCGCACCGCCCATTGATCCCCAGAAACATCACGGGATAGTGATTCTCAAGCCGCTTGGCCATGTAGTTGGCGTTTAAGATCGCGGTCTGCGTGGCCCGCCGTAAACCGCTCGCGCCCATCATGGCGATATACATCCACGATATAACTAAAATGCTCGGCGAACCGTAAGGAGCTGCGCTCACGGGGCCGATGGCCGCGGCACCGGCGTTCTGCTCTCGCAACGTTACCGGGAACGAAACCGGATGTCCCGGCAGAAACGGTGCCAGGTGCGGCGCGACGCCGATGGGGCCCATGCCCGGCCCGCCGCCCCCGTGGGGAATGCAGAATGTCTTATGTAAGTTAAGATGGCAGACGTCGGCTCCGATGGCCCCGGGGCTGCACAGGCCCACCTGCGCGTTCATATTCGCCCCATCCATGTAGACCTGTCCACCGCACTCATGCACCACGTTGCAGATCTCCCTGATGCCCTCTTCAAAGACCCCGTACGTGCTCGGATAGGTCACCATCAACGCGGCCAGATGCTCCTTATGCAGCTGAGCCTTGGCCGCCAAGTCTTCGAGGTCGACATCTCCCGTTCGAGTGTTGGCAACAACCACGACTTCAAAGCCCGCGACTACCGCGCTCGCGGGGTTGGTGCCGTGCGCGCTCTCGGGAATCAGACAGATATTACGATGACCCTCTCCCCGCGATTGATGGAAAGCGCGGATCACCATCAGCCCGGCATACTCGCCTTGCGCGCCCGCGTTTGGCTGGAGCGACATCGCGGAGAATCCGGTGATCTCACAAAGCCAACGCTCGAGATCGCGGAAGATAAGCTCATAACCCTTGGCTTGCTCGGCGGGAGCGAACGGATGAAGATTCCCGATCGATGGCCAGGTGACGGGCATCATCTCGCTCGTGGCATTGAGCTTCATCGTACACGAGCCTAAGGGGATCATGCTGTGAGTGAGCGACAAATCCCGCCCCATCAGCGTAAAGATGTAACGTAACATCTCGTGCTCGCTGTGGTGCGTGTTAAAAACCGGGTGCGTGAGATAGTCGCTTCTCCTGCGGAGCGATTCGGGCACGGCACTCTTCACCAAAAGCTCACTGCTGACCTGCGAAAAGGTGATGGGCAACGCGCCAGACTCGCCGGATCGCGCAAATGCCGACCAGATCATCTCAATGTCCGATGCGGTTACCGTCTCATCGAGCGAGATCGAGAGCATGTCGGGCTCAACTCTTACGTTGATACCTGATGTTCGCAGGTTATTAATTACCCGCTCCTGGTCAAATGCGGGACAGACTGCCACGGTGTCAAACGACGGACAGTCACAGACATCCTGGCCCAACAGACGCAACCCGGCTCCCAGCACAAGTGACATCTCGTGAACCCGCTGGGCGATCGCGCGCAGGCCCTTGGGCCCATGATAACAAGCATACATCCCTGATATAATCGCGAGCAGTGCCTGCGCTGTGCAGATGTTACTGGTTGCCTTATCTCGCCGAATGTGCTGCTCGCGGGTTTGTATCGCCATGCGAAGCGCGTAGTTGCCTTGGCTATCGCGAGACATTCCAATCAGCCGCCCCGGCATCTTGCGGACATACTCGCTCTTGGTCGCAATGAACGCGGCGTGCGGGCCACCAAAGCCCATGGGAACGCCCATTCGCTGCGCTGAACCCACAGCAACATCAGCGCCAAGTTCACCGGGCGAAGTAAGCATCGTCAGGGCGAGCAGGTCGGTGGCCATGACCACCAGTGTCCCCGCCGCGTGAGCAGCGGCGATGGTGGCTCGCCAGTCGTAGACACCACTGAAGGTGTCGGGGTATTGCAGCAGCACACCACTTACGTCAGGGCCGAATGCATGAGGGCGGGTCGGGCTCAGATCAGCCTCTATAAGTTCGATCCCCAGACCAGAGGCGCGGGTTCGCATCACCGCGATGGTCTGAGGATGCACCTGAGACGAAACAATAAACTTCTGCCGCTTATGATCCGCGATAGCGTGGCACATGCTCATCGCCTCCGCCGCAGCGGTGGCTTCATCTAGCAAGCTGGCGCCCGCGAGAGGCAGGCCGGTCAAGTCGGCCACCATCGTCTGAAAGTTTAACAGCGCTTCAAGCCGCCCTTGGGCAATCTCGGCTTGATATGGCGTATACTGGGTATACCAGCCCGGATTCTCCAGGATGTTGCGCAGGATGACTCCCGGGGTCTTGGTTCCGTAATAACCCATACCGATAAAACTACGCATTACCTGGTTTTTCGCCGCGTAGCCGCGCAGCCGATCTAGGGCCTCGGTCTCGGAAAGAGCGTTCGGAAGGCCCTTTAGTTGCAACTCTCGCCCGAGTCGGATGGATGCGGGAACCGTCTGTGAAGTTAAGTCATCAAGTGAAGTACACCCCAGGAGCTCGAGCATCTCCTGCATCTCGCGCTCACTCGGCGCGATGTGGCGGTGCTCGAAGTGATCGAGTGCTACCGACGGGGACTCAGCGCCCCCGCCCGTCGAGCCCGAGCGCTCCCGCAAGCCATATTCATGGGTCGCTGCGGTCCGCGCCGACCCATTGTGCTCGGGCGAAGAGGGAACTGCGTGTAAACTTACGTCAAGCTTTGGCATGGTAAACTGAGAGTTAAAAGAATCTGAACAGCTCTTGCGCGAAGTGCCAGTGAGCACGCCGCACATTTCGGTCGAGCTGCGTACACTGGCCCTTCTAAAGTATAGGAATCCTCGCCCAGATCGCTTTCCTCGGCAGCACCTTAAAAACCAGAGGGAAACCTGGGTCTTCCCGGCAACCTGCACCGCCATTTCTCGTTAAACCGGCAGCGTTTCACGGAGCAAAGCCGCCACGAGGTTGAGGATCAAACCTCGTGTTAGCCTGCCAAGAGTGGGAATACGCTTCGCTGCTTCTTGATTCGCCCGCGCCTGCCTGCTTTTGGGGTGCGGCATCATCTTCACGAAAACTAAGATTTGTCCTGCTTGACTGCGGATTTGTAACCCTGTACCGCAAGGATTTCCTTATGACACCCCCGCGCCCAACCAGCCAACCGCAATTTTCCCGATTCACCGCACCCCTCCACCGGAGCGAGCGCGTTCATCCTCGCGCCTGGCGAATAGCCAGCCTTTGCCTCGCTGTAACTACCCTTTTCAGCTCCGCCAGTGCCTTTCCCCAAGGCGACGATGATGCAAAGACTCTGGTTCCGGTCGCAAAACCCGCACCGACCATAGGGAATATTGCTCCCTCCTCTTCGGACCAGTTAGCCGCTGATGTCTTGCTCTACCGGCAGCACCTGACAACGCTCTCCAACCCCTTCTTCGAGGGCCGCGCCCCCGGCACCGATGGCAATCGGCTGGCTGCGCAATACCTTGAGTTTCAGCTCAAAAGGCTTAAGCTTGAAGCAGCCTTCCCCGCCGAAGTGAAAGATGCCGAGGGTAATGTAACTTCATCAGCGCCCAACAAGTCCTTTCGTCAGGTCTTTACCGCCCCTCCCTCGACTCGGCCGGGCGATTCAACTCGCCTGATCGAAGAGCATGCCACGTGGCAGAGCGCCGGAGAGACCGTCACCCTCGAAGCGGGAAAAGATTTCTCGGTCCTGGGTTTCTCGGCCTCAGGCGACGTCACCGGGCCGATCGCCTTCGTTGGTTACGCCACGCAGAATGAGGAAAAAAAGTACAACTCATTCCACGGTGAGCCCAAACTTGACGGCAAAATCGCCATGGTTCTGCGATTTGAGCCAATGGACGAGCAGGGAAAGAGCAAGTGGGGCGAGACGGGCTGGTCCTTCGCCGCGGCGTTAGATGCCAAGCTCCGGCTGATCGAGCGGGCGGGCGCGGCGGGAATTATTCTCGTCAGCCCGCCGGGTGCCGCAGATGAACGAATCAACAAATTAGAAGGTTTGGAGCTCTCCGGGAACCGAGCTACCGGCCGAGTGCCTGTAATCATGATGTCGATGGACGCGGCAGATGCCTTGGTTCGTAAGGCCGACGCGACCGGCCGGAGCTTGTTGGATCTTCGCAAAGAAGCCGACAACCTCGCCGAGGAGACTGCGGGAATCATTGATCTCCCCAACGCCACCGCCTCGCTGCGCATAAAACTCGAACGCGTGCCGCTGCTCACCGACAACGTGGGCGGCATCCTCCGCGGCAAGGGGGCACTGGCCGACCAATATGTTATCATCGGGAGTCACTACGACCATGTTGGTTACGGTTACTTTGGTTCACGCGACCCAGACCCCCGCGGCAAGCTTCATCCCGGTGCCGACGACAACGCAAGCGGATCGTCCGGCAACCTGCTCATCGCCTCCAAGCTCGCCGCGGCGTACGACGCCCTCCCCGCGGATGCATCAGTCCGTTCGGTGCTCTTCCTGTGGTTTTGCGCCGAGGAATCAGGGTTGGTCGGCTCACGATATTATGTTAAGAACATGATCGCCGACAAAGCCAAGCACGCCATCATGCTTAACATGGACATGATCGGTCGGCTGCGCGATGGAAAGATGGAGCTGGGCGGAGTCGGGACGGCAGAAGGGCTAAGCGAGTGGCTGGCACCTTATGTTGAATCCTCGGGCCTTAAAATTAAAACAACCAGAAGCGGCTACGGCCCTTCCGACCACGCTTCCTTCACCGGCGCGGAAATCCCCGCACTCTTCTTCTTCACGCTCTTGCACAAGGAATACCACAGCCCGCAGGATACCTTCGATACGATTAACTTTGAGGGCGGGGTTCAGGTCTCGGACTTATGTTTCCGTATCGCGCTGGACGCGGCACTACGGCCCGAGAACTTTGTGTTCGCCAACGCCGACGCTTCGGCCAAAGCTGCCGATTCATCGGATTCCGCAACCTTAAAGGACAAGCCCGCGGAACAAGCCTCACCCGGACCCGTCTCTAGCGGCGTGCGGTTCGGCATTGCCCCCGGTGATTATTCTGGCGAGGAACGCGGCGTGCTTATCGGCGAGGTTTTTCCCAACTTGCCCGCCGCGACCGCTGGACTCAAGGAGGGCGATTTGATGACCAAGTGGAATGACACTGCCCTCGAAGATGTCGAGAACTGGATGCCGCTGCTGAACAAGGCAAAGCCAGGTGACATCGTGACGATCGTCTACAAGCGAAAGGTCGACGGCGTACTTCAGGAGCTTACAACTCAGGCAACGCTCATCGCGCGAGCTCGCCGCGCCCCGCAGTAACCGCTGCACATCTTAACTACCCACCGCAAACTCCAACACTTTCGCGAACTTGACAATGTTAATATTAACAACTCTCCAGACACTTGTGCCTATTGCACAGCTCGCGCTGCTTACCCCGGCGCAGCCGGTAAATACCGCCCAGCCGGTAAA
>CAYVFW010000002.1:7067-19304 GCA_964450325.1 uncultured Phycisphaeraceae bacterium
CAGCCGGTAAATACCGCCCAGCCGGTAAACACCGCCCAGCCGGTAAATACTGCCCAGCCGGTAAACACCGCCCAGCCGAGCGCACCCGCACCTTCCGCCCCGGATTCGCCTTCAGCGAAGAACCCCCAACTTTCGCCTGCCGCCGCGGCGGTAACCCTTGATCCTGCCCCGCAGGCATCGGCTCCTCCATCGCTTTCCTCGCCTGCCGAGGATCGTGAGCCACGCGCGATTCTAAACTTGTATTCCGACAACCAGTTCGCCGCAGATTTCAAAGACGCAGGTGGCGAAATGTCGCTCTTGCGTTCGGGGGCCAATCTCTCGCTTCTGTTCCCGGTGCTGGAGCGTTCACAGATCGGTGTATCAATGGGCTATGAGCGATGGAACTTTGATTTTACCGACGCGACCGCGTTCGATTCTCTTAAGGGCGATCCGTGGCAGGGTGTCAACCGGCTGGACCTTACACTTACATTTTCGCAGGAGATAAGCGACCACTGGTCGTACGTGGTGGGCGCGACCGTCGCCTCGAGCTACGAAGACGGAGCCCAGTTCTCTGACTCAATCACCGCTGGCGCTCTGGCGGGCGCTACTTATAAGTTTTCTGATACGCTCCGCGTCGGCGCGGGAGCAATCGTGCGATCCTCCATCGAGGATGATGCGCTCATCCTGCCTCTAATAACGATCGACTGGAAGATCTCAGACACGCTCACGTTCTCCACAAACCCTTCAACGGGGCGCCGCTTCCTGGGGCTAACTTATCAGCCCTGCGAAGCGTGGGCATTCACCGGCGGCGCGGCGTTTGAGTTTATTGATTTCCGCCTGGACGACGATACCGACAGCGTCTCGCCCGATGGTGTGGGCCGGTTCAGGCGCGTGCCCGTGGGTGTCGAGATTTCTTACATTCCCTCGGATCAGTTCCGCGTCGGTCTTTACGGCGGCTACGTACTGGCACAGGAAGTTACCCTCGACGACCAAGAAGGAGAGCGTGTGCAGCAGGAAGAGGTCGAGCCCGCCCCGTTTATCGGCCTCCAAATTCAGTGGAGTTTCTAACCGCTACCCTCGTCCTCGCGACTCCCCAGTCTCCGCCTCACCAATTTTGGCCCCATTCCCTCTCATGAAACTCCGATTGCTCGTCGTCGCCGGTCTGCTCCTGCTCGCGCCTCTGGGCTGCGGCCGCATTGGCACGCTTGGCCGCGGCCCCGTCGAGCCAGCTTTCCGTGAAATTGTAATTGATGGCGACACCGCCGAGTGGCCAGCCCGCGCCGCCGCCTACAGCGATGAACACTATGTTTACGTTCGCTTCACCCTCGCCGCGGAGCAGATTACCTTACAATCCTCGCCGCGTACCGTCGCGCTCTTTTTAGATATTGATGGCAATCCCGCCACCGGCCAGGTGATGGACGACCCCGCTCTGGGCGGCTTGGGCGTAGATATGGTGCTGCGGTTCTCACCCCCCGCAAAAAATAACTCCCCGGGAGTTGGCGTTGACCTTCACGCGCTGGACTCGCAGGGTAACAAAACAAAACTATCGGTCGCCGATTACGACATCGTCTTCGCCCCCACTTATTCGAGTAGTTGGTACGAGCTGCGAATCTGCCGAACCCCGGGCACATCAGCGACGGCACCACCTATCAGCCTGCCCACCACAGGCCTGCTGGGTCCGGGTAAAGTTACTGGTGTAGCCGGGGTGCTCTCCTCCGGGGCAGCACTGCCGCTAATAATGGCGTGCGAAAGATTTGAAGTTACAACGGACGTGGTCTGCCCCGGCGGCCGTCGCCTCTCCGATCTCGCGCCGCCCGAAAAATCAGCCAACGCCGTGCGCATTGTCTCTTGGAACGTGCTGGCAAGCGGGGCCTTGCAGAACCCCGAACCCTTCGCTCGAATACTTCGCACGCTCAACCCCGATGTATTATTATTACAGGAGTGGGACCAGGGCGACGCCCAAAGTGTCAAGCAGTGGCTCTCAAAGCACGTTAGTGGCGCACCCGCAAACGGCGCAAGTACCGACATCGCCTGGCACGTAATTAAAGCTCCCGGCACGATGGCCAACGGCGGCGCGGTGCTCATCGCCAGTAAGTTTCCACTGACTTCGCACGAAGGGGATCGACTCACTTGCTCTTATAAAGACGACGATGGGAAGACTGCTGTCAAACCGATCCGCTTCGTATCCGCCACCGCGCAATCACCCATCGGCCCGATTCTGCTCGGCTCCACGCACTTCAAATCACGCGGCTTTAAAGACTCTGTTGAGGACCGCCGCCGCATGGCCGAGGCCGCCGCGATCAATAAGTACATCTCCGCAGGACAGTTCCCCGCGATCCGCGTGATCGCAGGCGATATTAACCTCGTGGGTTCGCGCCCTCCGCTTGATCTTCTCCGCGCTCAGATCGACTCCGACGGCTCTGACTTGAAACCAGCCGATGCGCTCGTACTCGGCGATGCCGCGTTCTATTCCTGGCGTGACCCCTCTACTCCGTTCACGCCCGGTCGGCTCGATTGGCTTGTCTATTCCGATTCCACAGTAGATGCCAATACCGCATTCGTGCTCGACACAGACCGCCTCGCCGATCCCGCCCTCACGCGGCTTGGACTGCAACGCGATGACAGCCGCGCGAGCGACCATTTGCCAGTTGTTGTTGATCTCACCGCCAAATAACTTCTGCGAAGTGCGACCTGCCAGCGCGAATGAGCATCTGAACATTAGCGCGAGGCGAACGTATTGATGGTTGCCTATGTATCGACCACGGACCAGGTCGGTAAATCATGCCATGGCTGGCGAAGACTATGAGCGTAGTTTCACCCAGCCCGACGGTTAGCGGGGTCGATCGAATGCACGTCGCGTAAACAAACACGCGGCTTCGGTGCGGAAAAACGCATGAACAACAAATCTACTCAGCCGGTCTTTACCCCAAGCACTTTTGCGTCGCCAGACCCCTCGGCTGTCTTGAGTTCAGCCACCGAATCAGCTTTCGCCCGCACTTCCGCACGGACGCTAGTTGCCATCCCCGTGTATAACGAAGAGAAGTACGTTGAACGCGTCCTCTCTCGCGTGCTCTCGGCTCATCCCAATGTCCTTGTAATTGATGACGGATCAAGCGATCGCACCGCATCGCTCTTGAGTTCGTTCGCCGTCGATGGGATACGTCACGCCAAGAATGCTGGCTACGGGCAATCGCTCAATGACGCCTTTGCTTATGCTATGGCACGAGATTACGAGTGGATAATTACCATAGACTGCGACGAGCAGCACGAGCCCGCGGCGATTCCTGCATTTATCGAGCGAGCGAGCAGAGGCGATGCTGATATAATTTCAGGCTCGCGTTATTTGCTTCCGCCCTCGGGTGATAGCGCACCCGCTGATCGCCGCGCGATCAACGCATCCGTCACCGCAGAGTTAAATCAACGGCTCTCAACGCGCCTGGGGACCACGCTGACGGATTCCTTTTGTGGCTTTAAGGCTCACCGTGTCTCGTCACTGCGATCGCTTCGCATTACGGACAAGGGTTACGCTTTTCCGATGCAGTTGTGGGTCCAGGCCGCCGCGTACGGCCTGCGAGTCTGCGAGTTACCCGTTAAGTTGATTTATAACGATACCACCCGAACGTTCGGCGGATTGCTGGATGATGCACAGGTTCGGCTAAAGCACTACCGCAGTGTCATGCACCAGCAGATCCGGCAACTTTCTCACCTCCTGCCCAACAAAGCCTCGCACGGGCTTATCGACGCCGTCGTTTCTAGCGGCGGTGTAGTAACTCCTTCGATCAGTCGGCCCAACGTCATGTGCCGCTGCGAGATCCCTGGCGCGTAACGCGCTTTTCACCGGGTGAACTTTAGGATTGCTCGTGAGAGGTAGATAGTTATAGTGAGGCCAGGTCACCCATTTTCAAGCTAAACATTCGAGCCGACGGCCGATTGCGAACGCGGAAAATTGCGTGCTGGCATCGCCAAAACACCGCTAGGTTAAGGCCGATTACCCGCTAGTGGCAGCTCGTGTTCGATACCGCCGCGACGAATCGTTTGCGGTTGCCCCGTTGATCTGCCTGGCTTGCGGCACCCGTACCATGGCTGTTATGCTGGCTCCTGGGCGACCTATGCGCGCTGTGACTTGTATGTGTCTGTATGCTGTATTACTGTGTAGCTCTTGTTCTTAATTGATTGAACTCGTCATTCAAAGAATCAGACCCCACCCCCACTGTCGCGTTGAGCGCGTCGCTACCCCAACTCGCCGACGCGGCAGAAGCGCATTTTCTTTCGACGAACAACCAGGATCTCACCGCGCGAGCTAAAACCGCATCGCAGTTAGGCATGGCTCCGGCTGTCGGGCCGTGCATTATGACCGGCCATCAGGCGGCGTTCTGGCACGCAGGCATCCTCGCGAAGTACCTGGCGACCGATCACATTACGTCGCTCCTGAAGCCGCGTTTTGCGGGGGCGAGCAATGCGCATGTCGTGGTAGATCATGACTCCAACGCGCCCCACTTTTTGGCGTACCCGACGCAAGCCGGACGTTCGAGCGCGGGCGCGAACGCCGCTGATGTATCGCCGCGGCGAGGACGGGTTGAACTCTCCAAAGCGGCGGCGCGAACGCCTGCGGTCTTCTTGTCGCCGCTGCTCAGTCAGCCTCTTGCGCCACTGCTTAACGATTTGACGATACCTCAGGGAGCGCGTGAAGGGCTGGCGAGCATCGCGACGGTTCTCAAGCGGCATTCGGACGCGCCGGACGCACCAAAACAGATCGTCGCAGGCCTCCACGATTTGCTTACATCTGGGCCTGTCCCGCTCTGCGAGCAAGGCACCGCAATCTTCGCGACCAGCCTGCACAAAGCATCCACCTTTGAATCGCTTATCCAAGAGATTGCGTCAGATGCTCGCGCCTGCATCCAAGCTTATAACGATGCGGTCGTGGCATTCCCTCGCGCCCGTATCGCGCCCCTGCGCTGTGATGCTTCCGCCATCGCGCTCCCGCTCTGGCGGCTAGATGCCGCGACCATGGCCCGCGAGCAGGTCTACGCGCATGACCTTTCATCAAATAGTAATATAACATTCTTACAGGGGCGTTGTGCGCCCAAGGCCTTGCTGCTTACGCTCTTCCTCCGTCGCTTCGCGTGCGATTTGTTTGTCCACGGCGCGGGGGGCGGGCTGTATGACCAGATCACCAATCGCTGGATCGCAACGTGGCGCCCGGCTTGGAGGCTAGCTCCGACGGCGGTGATCTCCGCGACGCTGCACCTGCCTTTCACGCAGACAGACGCCTTGCCAACTCCGGCGGACATAAGCTCTTCCCAGTGGAAAGCCCACGCATCTTTGCATAACCCCGCGCTGCTGGGTGATGAAGGCATGGCGAGTACCAAACGCCGCTTTCGTGATGCCATCGCCGCGACCAAAGGTAAGGATGACGCCGCGACTCGTTTGGCGTTTAAGGAAATGCACGCCTGGTTAGCCGTTTATCGGGAGGCTCATGAGCAAGCTCTTGCCACGATTGAGGAGCGAGCGGGGCGGCTGGCGAACTCGGCCGCTGCGGCGGATGTGGTGTACGACCGCACGTGGCCCTTTGTTTATCATTCCCGCGAATCGTTGTTGCGTTTGCGTTCTCTGTTACTAGAGTAAACCGACGGGAACGCTTGGCCGGTGGAGTTGGCCCTGCCAGACTGTGCAACGTTGTCGCACTTCACTTAAGATGACGAGTTGGGCACCAGCGGTGCGAAGTTACTTGTCGGGTCTGAATTTGCATGCTACACGCCGCGACCAACAAAAGCCTCCACACGCCGGTACTCGTTTTATTACGTTTACCCCAGTTGGACCACCGCATTTATGTAGATCGGACATCTATTCCCTCCGATTGCGCCCGCCTTTGGCTTACGACCCAGTCCAAGACGAAAGCATGTCGCCACTCGCCAACGATGAGTCGGATTGCTCGGAGTAGTTGGGCACTCGCCGGGAATACTCGGATTTCATCTGAACAGATTGGATCATGAAATCCGCGCTCGAAGGGTTGCATGCGACGGGTATGTTCCAGATGGCGGCCATACGCAAAAGCGTTCGCATATCCGGATCATGCGACTTGGGGGCGACGGGGTCCCAGAAAAAGACTAGAAAATCGATCTGACCTTCGGCAATTCTCGCGCCGATCTGCTGATCGCCGCCTAGAGGGCCTGAATACACCCGCTTGACCTTAAGTCCAAGTTCTGCTTCGATGATCCGGCCGGTGGTATCTGTGGCCAAGATGTCGTGAGCCGCCAATGCCGCGCGATTTCGTGTCGCCCAGTCGATCAGGTCCTGCTTTTTATTATCATGAGCAACTAGCGCGATCCGTTTGCGAAGAGGCATCTTAACTTCAATGTGTGCCATTCTGATGGTCATGACTTGCCTTTCGGTTTGCGCAACCCACCCCGCGCCCCACCCCTGCCCAACTCACTAGCCTCACTCTCAAGAAAAAGCGATCGACCTCGAAGATGTACGCGACGGTGTCCCCCCTTTGATTCAAAGTTTATGCCCGCCGCGGGGCTGGGCGGTGGCTGGGTAGGCCCCGTTTTAACGCATAAAGGCCTAGATTCGCCCCCGCAGGCCGATAATCGGAATACATCAGCAAGTTTGCGGGCAGGCTAAACGGTCGCGATGAGACTAGGCCGGATAGGCGTCGCGCCTTCTCCGCGAACTCTTGCAGGCGGGTTGCAACCGCGCGAACTGAATTCCATACTTAAGTCATGCCATCTCGGTTGCCGCTGCCAGCGTACGGCCGGCGGCACCAGAGTGGCCCACATTCAAGACTTAGGAGATCGACATATGAACAATTGTTTTAATCGTTTCGTGGCTGGTTTTGTTGCCCTCAGCGCGGTCTCCACGGGTCTTGCATCAGCGGACATCGTCGACATGCGCTTTGAAGGTACCGGAAGCGGCCAGTCGGTGCGTGTGACTAATGGTTCCAGCACGTTTAACGTCTTCGCGGGCCAGTTGCGTCACTTTCTTTCCAACGGCACAGGCGTTGCCGCTAACCTTCGCGGAGAAATGATAACCTACTGCTCGGACCTTTCCCAGTACGTTTCTCGGGACACTCAACGTTACACGGTGCAGGCGTTAGCGCTCGCACCCGCAGGCAACGCGATGGGCGCCGACAAGGCCCGAGCGATCGCCAGCATCTACGACTACGCGATGGGCTTCCAGCTCACCTCCTCCACTTCCAATGATCTGGCTACTGCCTTTCAGCTTGCGGTCTGGGAAATCGTAAGCGACTTCAACTACGCAATAGGCTCTTCCAGCCTCAGTGTCTCGAGCGGCAACTTCCGCGCCACCAAGACCAATGGTCAGTCACTTTCATCGGGCGTCAGCAATCTACTTAACTCGTTCTTCACCCACACCAACAACTCTTCGTTCTCAACCTCCGGCATCGCAGCGCTCACCAGCGAGCGATTCCAGGATCAGTTGATCACCATTCCGTCGCCGGGTGTCGGGGTTCTTGCGGGATTCGGCGTGATGATGATTGGCCGCCGTCATCGCCGCGCTTGATCGCAGAAGCAAGCTCCCCCAGCTTTGTCAGAGACTGACCAAGTCGGTTACTTCCAAGGTTTCATTCTCACACGCATTCAGCACCAAGCCGCCCTCATGGGGCGGCTTGGTGTTTTTTTGCCTCGCAATCCTCCCACTCCGCTCTCCGCCATTACCTCGGAGCAATGTCTCTTTCACGCAAGAAGCTCTAGGAGCCCTCACATTTTGTTCGTCAATGGGTGGCACACTTGGGGGATGCGAGCGTATATACCTAGGGAGTTGGCATGCTGCTCATCCTCCTGTCGAAACATAACTCCGCTCGCCGATAGATTCACTAAGCCCTTCTACTAACATTTCGTGCTAACCCGTTGGTCCACCCTTTAACCCTCCCCAGCGCCTCCCTAGCCCCTCGCCACCAGCCAGCATTCAGTTTTGAGCCCCACAATGCCGGGAACTCCTAACACTAATCTATCGCCTGAGTTGCTTGCCCACATGCACCGCATAAAGGCCAAGGCAATCGAATACGGGCTTGATTTCTACGAGACCGTATTCGAGGTCCTGCCGTTTGATGTTATGAATCAGATCGCCTCGTACGGCGGTTTTCCCGTGCGCTATCCACACTGGCGCTGGGGTATGGAGTATGAGAAGCTCTCCAAACGCGATGCCTATGGCCTTGGGCGGATCTACGAGATGGTCATCAATAACGATCCGTGTTATGCTTATCTTCAGGAGAGCAATGACGTAACGGATCAGAAGCTGGTGATGGCCCACGTCTACGCCCACGCCGACTTTTTCAAGCACAACGCCTGGTTCTCTAAAACCAACCGAAAAATGATGGACGAGATGGCCAACCACGCTACCCGCATCCGGCGGCATATCGACCGCCACGGTTTGGACAAAGTAGAGAGGTTTATCGACGCCGCGCTCACCCTCGAGAACCTCATCGATCCGCACTCGCCCTTCGTTCAACGTAATGCCAAGCCGGTTTACGCAACCGCCAATCAACGCGAGAAAGAGCGAGCTCATGACCGGGAACACCGCGACGAAGATCGCCCTCACGCGACGGTCTGGCGCCCGGACAAGCTCCCGGCCAAGGACTACATGGATTCGTTCATCAATCCGCGGCGTGAGCTAGAGCGCCAGGAAGTAGAGCATGCCAAGCAGGTGGAATCGGCGCGTGCCAAGTACCCCGCGGAACCCGCGCGCGATGTGCTCCTCTTCTTGCTGGAGCATGCGAGCATCGAAGAGTGGCAGCAGGATATACTTACGATTATCCGCGATGAAGCTTATTACTTTGCTCCACAGGCGATGACGAAAATTATGAACGAGGGTTGGGCCACCTACTGGCATAGCAAACTCATGACCCAGCACTTTCTTGAAGCGAAAGAGATTGTGCATTACGCCGACCAACATTCGGGTGTGGTCCATATGGCCCCCGGCGGCTTTAATCCTTACAAAATCGGCGTAGAACTATTCAAGGATATCGAACGCCGATGGAACACCGGCCAACACGGGCCGCGGTGGGAAGATATCGATGACCTCGGAAGCAAAGAGTCGTTCGACGACAAGACGATGCGGGGGCGAGAGAAGATCTTCGAGGTTCGGAGCATCTATAACGATGTCTCATTCATCGACGAGTTCCTGACCGAGGACTTTGTTGAACGATTCAAGATGTATCAGCACAAGCGTGACCCGCAGACGGACGAAGTCCGCATCGTCTCCCGAGACTGGCGAAAAGTAAAGCAGACGTTGCTGCATCACATTACCAACGCAGGCCAGCCATTTATTTATGTTGTTGACGCCAACTATCTTAACCGCGGCGAGCTCGTACTCGCCCATCGGTTCAGCGGCGTTGAAGTCGAGGCCGCCCGCGCGGGTGAAGTGCTGCGATCCCTCCGGCTTATCTGGGGCCGGCCGGTCCACCTGTTAACCCGCATTAACGACGATCCGTATTTGCTCACCATGGCCTTGCCCGATGGCAAGATCGACCAAACAAAGGTGAGCGAAGCGACGGCAGCTCCCGCCCACTCCCTCTGACCGCCGCAGTTGCGTCGGCTTCGCATCACCGACGATCTCCCCCAGAGACGCCCCTCGCCAGCTAACCGTCGGGCACAGGCTCGGTGAACCAGTACGTCAATCAACAAAACACGCGCCGGACCGCGCCGCCACGCCGCGGCGAGGTCTATTCTTCCCATTATGACCGCCGCCGAACTACTCAAAGACAAGAACCCGACTCAAGCGTTGAAGGCCCTCGAAGACGCCGTTCGCAAGGACCCGAGCGACGTCAAACTACGGATTTTTCTCTTCCAGCTGCTGTGCGTGTTGGGCAACTGGGAGCGAGCGCTCACCCAACTCGGCGTGATCGGCGAGATGGATCGAATGGCAATGCTCATGGTCAGAACCTGTCAGGCCGCTATTCAGTGTGAAGCCTTGCGTTCCGAGGTATTCGCTGGCGCGCGTTCCCCGCTTATCTTTGGAGAGCCCGCAGACTGGATCGCGCAGCTTGTACAGGCCGCAGCGCTCGACGGTCAAGGTAAGTCTGAGGCTGCGATGACCATGCGCGACGCCGCGTTCGAGGCCGCGCCCACCACTTCGGGCACGCTCGAAACGGCGGGTGAGGGCGACGCCGTTCAATCGCACCCATTTGAGTTCATTGCAGATACCGACGTTCGCATGGGCCCCATGATCGAAGCGATTGTTGATGGTAAATACTTCTGGATTCCATTCTCTCGGATCACGCTTATTCGGATTGAAAAGCCAACGGATTTACGCGATCTGGTCTGGACTCCTTGCCAGTTTGTATGGTCTAGCGGCGGCCAAGGGGTCGGCTTTATTCCCGCTCGGTACCCCGGTACCGAAAAACGCGGAACGGATCTGCAGCGGATGTCAGCACAGACTACTCCCGCGGGTGATGGCGGCGAGGAACCGATGGGCCAGCGTGTGCTCGCGACCGATGCAGGTGAGTTCCCCCTCTTATCAATTCGCAGTATTAAGTTAAACTCGTAGCGTGCTGCCGTCCTCCGCTACACTTACCCGTGACCGAGCGGACAGCTTCAACACGGCCTCCTCAGAGCGGACAGCAATCCAAGAATAATTCAAGTAGCCAACCTGATGCAGGCGGTCCATCGACGCCCGCTTCGTTGAAGCCCTCCAATTCCCCGCGACCGCTGGTGAATCCGCCAGCCCTGACACCTTATTTCGATCGGCGGCTGGTCAAACTGCTTCGTGTCCGCCCGGAAGCGCGCGGGATGCTGGCGGGGATGCGGATCCGCAAGAAGCTCGTTGTTCTGCACACCATCTTCTCGGTCGCGCTGGCGGCGATCCTGCTGGTCGCGGTAAGGCCTGCGGTTACATTCGTAGTGACTCAGGCCGAGGTTGAACACGCGAAGATGATGCTCGAAGTAGCGCTCATATCTCGACCGCTCGCGCCCGCGGCGGCAATTGAGGAATACCGCAAAGCGGCGGCGGGGAAAACACCGGCACCGATTATAAACATAAGTTCCGGCTCCGCGCTGGAGCTGCGCATCGATGGTGCGGCGGCGCAGCAGGCGATGGGGCACGCGCGCGCACCCGTGAGGACCGATTCGAGCGTGCGCGGGCCTGGGGCGATCATGCTCAACACATCAGGGGTGGATGCTAGTGATTCTTTCTATCTTGTTACTGTCCAGTTGCCCGGCGCACGTCTTGCTGCTGGGCGGATTTATTGGATCTTGGTGCTCGCGCTGCTCGCGGTATATGCGCTGGTAGCCATCGCGCTTGAGGCGGTTGTGTTGCCACAGAATGTGTACGCGCCCATTCAGCGGATGCTGGTCGCGGACGCAGCGGTGCAACTGGGGCGCAAAGAGGATGAGTTAATTCCCGAGGCGGGCATCCCGGGTGATGAACTGGGCGAGATCATGCGTTCCAGAAACGATACCGTGGTAAAGCTCCGCGAGCAAGAGGCTGCACTCGGGCGGGCACTGCACCAGTTGGAGCACGCCGCGGGTGACCTTAAACGCAAGAATCATCTGCTCGAAACTGCACAACGTAATTTAGCGGAATCGGATCGTCTGGCGAGTCTGGGCATGATGTCGGCGGGAATCGCCCATGAACTTAACACGCCGTTGGCGGTGATCAAGGGGTGTGTGGAACAACTCAACGAGCGCCCCGACGAGGGTGTGGACCCGGCCCGCGCAGCACTTATGCTGCGGGTAGTGAAGCGACTGGAACGATTAGGAGAGAGTCTGCTGGACTTTGCACGGGTGCGGCCCGCCACGCTGACAGATACCGTCATGGCCGAGGTGGTTCAGGAGGCGGTCACCTTGGTACGGCTTGATCGCGAGACTTCAAGAGTTGAAATTAAGAACAGCATCCCGCCCGATCTTATTTGCCGCTGCGACGGCGACCGCATGGTGCAGGTATTTGTTAACCTAATTCGTAACGCTGTGCAGGCCGTGTTTGAGGGGGCGGGCCGGGGCGGGGCGGCACGGGCAGGCGAGGTAGCGATCAATGGCTGCCGCGTTGAGAGAGACGGGCGAAGCCACGTTTCACTTACGATTATCGACAACGGGCCGGGAATAGATCCTGCGATACTCGGGCACCTCTTCGAGCCGTTTACCAGCACCCGGTTGGACGCACGAGGCACCGGGCTGGGACTCGCGGTGGCCGAGAGCATTGTGAAAGAGCACGGGGGCGTATTGCTTGCCCGGAACCGAGACGGGCAGAGTGGCGCGGTGTTTGAGATAATATTATATTAAGTTACTGCATATTAAGTTACTG
>CAYVFW010000002.1:19404-37352 GCA_964450325.1 uncultured Phycisphaeraceae bacterium
TATATTAAGTTACTGTGCGTTTCGCCGGTTGAGGTGCGGGTCCGCTCACCAACATAAAAGCCAGCGCGGTTTTTTAGTCCGGCGCTGGCTCTTTGGATGTTTGACTTTCAAACGGCTGTAGACCTAGCCGGTGATCCGCCGCGACGGTATATAAGCGAACAAGCGGGCCGACCCGGACGAGTGTAATAATATTATTATCGGCCGCAGAGCACCGCGTCAATCATGCGGTCAAGCGCGACGTCGAGCGCGACGTCGCTGACTGAACGGACAGTCGGCGTGCGTGTCCCAACGAAACGCAGGGGTGCCCACCGCTGACTGTCGAGAGCCGAGGGGGCAGGGATGCGGGGCTGCTTCGCAAACCTCTTAATCGTAATATCATTTTCCGGCGCATGTGCCATTGCGGCGGCGGCGTTTACGATGATCGGGCGGCGTGCGGAGTGGATGGAGGTTGAAAAACAAGTCACTGGGTACCAACTTTCTTTGAACTACGAACTGCCCTCAACGGCTCGGTTTGCTTGCGAGGCTAAACCTGCAAGCCGGTCCGCCTCGCCTCCTAGCTTGCAACGCCTCGCGGCGGGCAAACTCGGATGCACTCCCGAATTTGGGGAATGCAGGAACGAGCGGCGCGATGGAAGTAAACCCGCGGCATGCTGTCATGCCAAGAGACACCTCCCGCGCCGGAGGAACACCAAATATTAACGTCCGTGAATGTAAGCAGAGCGACTGTCCCCGGCCAACATCGCGGCTATGCCGCGAAATGGGACGAACAGTTCGGCCAGCGGGTGATACTTCCTAAGACTGCCATCAGATCTTGGAAATGTCCCGTCGCCATGCTCCACAGCGCGAGCCTCCTATGCTCACGCAACAAGTTACCTTCTTATCGGCGGACGCCCGGGGCGGGATTAAGTGGTTTATTCAGATTCTATGAATAAAGTACGTAATGAGGCCTGAATGGGGGATGCCGAGGCGCGGGTCAGAAAACCTGCGTTTCAGTGTGGCCTGAACGCTTGTGTGCGGCGACCCTTAAGACTTCGGCTACCGCGTTAAGCCGCGGCTCGGCTAGTGGTTATAGCCCCAAGGCCCTGGGTGAGCTCAGCTGAGAATGCAACCCCTACCATTTGCTTACCATCGGTCCGCATTAAAACCCGGCGTACTTCGCCTGCAACGCAGTCGCGGACGCTAAGCAGCGTTCGTGATGACCAGGCGACGAAGAGGTCAATTTCGTCACCGGGTTTTAGCTCTCGGGGTGCATCAACGGCGAGCAAAGTGCCCCCGCATGATAGATCCCACGTGACCGCCGACCAATAACGGCCTGTAGCTTTATGAAAGACTTTGCAGGGACGGCTAAGGGGCGATCGAGCGTGTTGGCGGCGTTGGTTCATGCGAGCACCTTAAGGGGCCGGAAGTTACCCGAAACGGGTGGGGCGAGCATAACCCTTGCTTAGCCGGCGATCACGCTATCGGCACACCGGCGCGACTAGTGCCGATAGACTCGTATGGCGATTGAAGCCTCGGTGATAATTCCCACGTTTGGGCGGCCGGAAAAGCTGTGCGAGTGCCTCGGCGCGTTGGCCGCTCAGTCCTTGCCGAGCGAAATGTACGAGGTGATCGTAACGGTTGACGGGCAGGAGCCAGCCACGTTGGCAGCTGGCGAAGCCGCTTACGCACGCGCGAACGGCCGTGCTTCGCTGAGTTTCATTGAGGCACCCGCTGGCGGGAAGCACCTGGGACCGTGCCATGCACGCAACCGGGCGATCGCCGCTGCGGCGGGCAACACGCTGGTCTTCTTTAATGACGATGTCGTGCCCGATGCCAGGTGCGTTGAACGGCACTTATATCACCAGCAAGAGAACGATGGCCGGGCGATTATTGTGGGCGATTCTCCGTGGCGAGTTCATTCGCCCGATTCGGTCTTCTCTCGAATGCTCCGAGAAACCTCGATGGTTTTTTTTCATGATCGCATGCGTCGTGAGCCCGCCGCCCTCTCCATGGACTGGGGCTTTCGGCACGCCTGGATGCTTAATTTATCCATTAACGCGGAATCGGTAAGACGGGTAGGGGGGCTTTTCCAAGTGCATCAGTCTTACGGTCGCGACGACGACGAGCTTGCGTTTCGTCTGACGCGGTCGCTGGGCCTGCGCGTGGCTTGGCGGCCGGACGCGCTGGTTGAACATAATCATTCTATGACTTCGCGAGAGTACATTGATCGCGAGTATCGCCTTGGACTTGGCGCGCCAGCCTTCGCTATGGGGGCCTCGCGATGTTCACTTGCAATGTTTGGGAGGGACCTTTTAGGGACGAGCGAGATCGCCCGTGTACGCGCCGCCTGTGAAAGTAACGCGGATACCGCCCTGCGACTACGCGACTGGTTTCTTTCGCTTGAGCATGTGGCGGCGGAGACAGTGGATGAGTCTGATATTACTACGGCTTATAATAAACATCTCCCCCTGAAACGGTGGCACTGGGCGCGCGGCTTTGTTGACGGGCTTAGCGCGTGCGGAGCTTATCTCGCTACGTGCCCGGCAGTCAGCCCTTCTCTGGGTGAATCAACGGTGCCAGCGGTCAACGACGCCTGCTGAGGCGGCTTATGTCTTTTTGAATGCTGCCCCCAGCCGCCAGCAACCGCCCGGATGAAGATGAGTCGACGAAAAAAAACCCCGCTGCGTCAAGACGCGGCGAGGCTGTGTTAATTGATTTAGCGTTGGCTACCTACTTAGGCCGTCTGGGCCTTGAGGTCGTAGCTGCCGGTGACGGGGGGTGAGCCGCTGCCGTCGGCCTTCTGCTCAATATAATCGAAGGCGATCTTGGTGAAGTTAATCGACACTTGATCGAGAGGGATATCGCCGCCGCTGCTGCCGCCGGTGTTGTAGGAAGAAACCAGGACGTCGCCGAGCTTCACCTTGATGAACTCAAGCTGCGTTCCGCCAGCCTTACGGACGACAAGGTATGCGTTGGGGATGTGCTTGCCCGTTGCACAGTGCATGAGGAGGTTGGGGCTGGCCTTGTTTGCGCGCATCACGAAATGGAAGTCCTGAAACTGGACCTTACCGGTGCCGCCGCCGCCGCCCGCGGAGTGAGTACCGCCCTGCATAGCGCCCCACGAGAAGGATTCAAGTTGAATTTCGTCGGGGTGTTTGGAATCTTTTGATTCGCCCTTGATACCGTCGATCTTAAGAAATGCATCAAACGCTGCCATGGTAAGCTCCTATATCCGATTCGCCCGCGAGAACCTGGCAACCGCCACGCCTCACGTTCCGCTGTGTTCCATCACCTTGAGGTCACTTTACCGGTTTATCGAAGTACACCTTCGGGTGGCAAAGTTGGGTGGCTGGTGTGTGTTGGCCGCGGTTTCCCGCTGCTGAATTATCGAAACCGCCCCACCGCCGTTGCGGCGATGGGAAGGGAATTGTGCGAGAATCAGCCCGCGCCACGTTGACTGGGGAGCTTGCTGACCAATCGGAGGCTTACGGTCAAGCCTTCGAGCTGGTAATGCGGCCGCAAGTGGAACTTTGCGGAGTAGTAGCCGGGGTTGCCGGGAACTTCTTCAACTTTCACTTCAGCCGCGGCGAGCGGACGCCTGGCCTTGACGTCTTCGGTTGAGTTGCCGGGGTCGCCATCGACGAACTGATTGATCCAATCGTTGAGCCACCGCTGCATGTCAGCCCGTTCCTTGAACGAACCGATTTTGTCGCGGACCATGCACTTGAGATAGTGGGCGAAGCGGCAGGAAGCGAAGAGGTATGGAAGCCGGGCCCCGAGCTTTGCATTGGCGGTCGCATCAGCGTCGGCGTATTCTGCGGGTTTGTGTGCGCTCTGGGCACCCATGAACACGGCATAATCGGTGTTTTTGTAGTGAGAGAGCGGCATGAACCCGTTCGCCGCGAGCTCAGCCTCACGCCGGTCGGTGATCGCGATTTCAGTTGGGCACTTCATGTCCACACCCCCGTCGTCGCTGGGGAAGGTGTGAACGGGAAGTCCTTCGACTATACCGCCTGATTCGGTGCCGCGGATGCGGGCGCACCAGCCGTACTCCTTAAAGGAGCGGTTGATATTGACACCCATGGCGTAGGCGGCGTTCATCCAAGTAAACTTATCATGCTTTGCGCCAGCGGTGTCTTCTTCGAATGCGAAGTCTTCAACCGGGTTGCTCTTGGCCCCATAAGGTTGACGCCCGAGAACACGCGGCATTGTGAGGCCGATGTACTTTGAATCGTCGCTTTCACGGAAGCTTTTCCACGCGGCGTATTCAGCGCTTCCGAAGATTTTGGTAACATCGCGCGGATTGGAGAGCTCCTGCCATGACTCCATGTTCATGATGGAGGGGTTGGCAGCGGCGAGGAAGGGGCAGTGGGCGGCGGAAGAAATCTGGGCCATGCCCGAGAGGATTTCAAGGTCTGGAGCTTCCTGATTAAAGTAATAGTCGCCGATCAGTGCGCCGTAGGGCTGGCCGCCGGGCATGCCATATTCTTCTTCATATAACTTCTTGAAGAGCGGGCTCTGATCCCACGCGGTTCCTTTGAACTTGGACATGGTCTTACCCAGGTCCTTCTTTGAGATATTGAGCACGCGGATCTTGAGGTTCTCATCAGACTCGGTGTTATTCACCAAGTGCGCCAGGCCTCGCCACGAGGATTCAAGGCCCTGGAAATCGGCGTGATGAATAATGGCGTTGATCTGCTCGGTAAGTTTACGATCAATCGCGGCGATCATCGACTCTATGCTTTTGATGGCATCATCAGAGACGGTGGAGACGCCGGCAATTGCCTGCTCTGCGAGGGTTTTTACAGCGCGCTCGATAGCCTCTTGTGCGCTGCTGGTTTTGGGTTTAAACTCTTTCTTAAGCAGGTCGTCCAGGGCGCTGCCGCCCAGCATGACTCCGCTCATTCCAGATGCTTGTGATTGTGCTTCGGACATATCCGTGATTCTCCGGCGAGCGCGGCCCGGAGGGGGCCGCGTGGGTGTGGCTCAAAGTAAGTTAACGTTGGGGAGGCGATGAAAGGATGCTAGGCGGGCTTCGCGGCCGAGCCCAGGGTCTTAAGGAGCTCGGGGTCTTTCAAGACTTTGCCCATCAACTCTTCGGCACCGCCCTTACCATCCATATAGGTGAGGAGGTTGGAGAGCTGCGTACGGGCTTCGAGAAGTTTGGCGAGCGGCTCGACCTTTTTTGCGATGGCCGCGGGCGAAAAATCGGCCATGCTCTCGAAGGTGATGTCGACGGGGAGATTGCCCTCGCCTGTGAGCGTGTTTGGCACGTTGAAGGCCACCCGGGGCTTCATGCTCTTGAGGCGCTCGTCGAAGTTGTCTGTGTCGATCTCAAGGAACTTACGATCGCCCACGGGGGCGAGTGGGTCTGACGGCTTGCCGGAGAGGTCCGACATAACACCCATGACGAAGGGAAGATTGACTTTCTTCTCTGCTCCGTAGAGTTCAAGATCATACTCGATCTGCACGCGCGGTGCACGATTGCGGGCGATGAACTTTGCGCTGCTTGCCTTTGCCATAGTGTGGCTCCCTTTCAATATAAGATAACTACGAACTTCACCAACCCACTCTGTACTGCATTGCGGCACAGCGCCGACAAAACACGTAATTTATTTTCCCTAGCCTACTCCGCTCTGCCTGCGGCCGACACTTATCAGTACTGCTGCGACCAACAGTCTGCCTGACCGGCGTCGGCGATTGGTCTAACTGAGTTCAGCAACTGAACGAGTTTGACCTTAACGGCGGGGCAAGCCATAATGTTAACCTGCCCGCCAAGTACCTTCAACCACTTCAATGAATCTGCCCGACGGTGCGCTTCTCGCCTGCTCGCTGACGGGGGCCCGCCCTGATCAACGTTATATTGCATCTTTGCCCGCACCCGAAGCTTCTTCTGACGAGTTACTGATTCTTTCCAAGGTGACCACTGCGTCTGCGGTGAGAACCTTGGAAATGTCCAAGAACTTTCGTTTGACCATCTGTCTGGCGCACTGGATTAATAGGGGGACGGGGCTTGATGGTTCCCAGGTTTCGTAATACCGCATGACCTTTTCGAACGCGACCAGAACATCCTTGGAAGAGGATATGTCGCCCGAAAGAGCGGCACCGCGAGAATCTCCACCCGGACCAGGCACCCCACCAGAAACCTCACCGTTGCCCCCACCGCCAGCGACTAATGCCGAGTCGCTCGCGGTCATGCGGCGGCGGATCTGAAGAGCCGCATCTTTCAACATCGTTTGGAGCGGGAGCAGATCGGGGCCTACTTGAGGACCACACTTTGCTGTAAAGACGTTGTCGATGGCTTTGAGGGCTTCGCCGCCTTCGTCCGCCGCGGCGGCAAGGCCTTCGAGAATAGGCTTGTCTGTTTCGCCAAAGGCCACATCGATCGTTTTCATCGATGCTGGGGGTTTAGAGGGATTTTCAGGCGCTGCCTGAGTTCCTGCCGCGATGGCAATATCGCGCATCGAGAAGCGCCCTAGCTGACGAGAGTCGCAAAGCGGCGCATCGTAAACCGAGTCCAGCATACGAAGTTTGTCGCCAAAGGTCGCCATGGCGGTGGCGAAAGGCGCGAGCGAGTTCACCCGCTCGGTTGGATCGTTGTTGTCTTCAACGTCCAGTTGGGGGAATACCTGATCCCAATATTGCTCGAGCAATCCGCGGAGCAGTTTGAGGCCGTCGCGCAGACCGGGATAGCCCTCCATCTTCAGGGCGGCCAGCGTGAGAAGCACGGCGGTGCGAAGATGCTTTCCTCGTGCAAAGACCTCAACGCAGACGTCTTGAACTTCTCGCCAGTTGGGGGGTTCGGCTGTTGAAAACTGGGTGTCTTCTTTGCCCACCGCCAATCGCTCGAGCTCGAGGAACCGGCGATCCCAGCGCAAATTTTCACCGCACGGCGCATCAGGCTGAATGGGGCGGAGCAGAGTTTCGACGTTAATAACTGCCAAAATATCACCACCGAGAAGAGGAAGAATCAGAAGAGAGCGGACACAGGACTGCGGCGGCGCGCTGCGGGCGAGTTAGGTGACTATAAACTGCTTGATCCCCAGCCGAACTGCTAAACTTTTCTCATGTCCGCTACCGCCGGAGCGTTGATTTGAAATCACTGCGTTCGCGCTATCGCCATTAAGAGCTTGGGGGCGGTCGTAGAGCGTAGACCAGTCAGGGAGTGGCGAGCGCTGTCATTTTGCTACCAACTACCGCGGCCTCCATTTCCTTGACGTTGATATCACCACCGATCAGATTGAGCGTGGCCTTTCGAGCGATCGCCCGTTCCTGGCTGGAGAGGCCGAGGTTATCGAGTTTATCAAGGATGACACTTGCTTTGTCTAAAGCCTCGAGAGCGAGCTTATCGCCGGGAGTGCCATCGGGTCCCACGGCCTCAAGATACTGGCGGAAGCCCAAGCCATTGGCGGCTTCTTCTCCAACCTTTTCAACATACGCGCTCCAAGCGACGGACATTGCTTCTTTGATGTCCTTCACGCGGTCCAGGACGGTAAGCTCATTCTGAGGATCACCTTGGAGGAGCAGTTCGAAGGCCCGCTGGGGGTTGGTGTAGGCGAGGTCACAGAGTGCACGCACCACTTCGATGGTTGGCGTGTTGATCATGCGATTAATAGTAATCTTGGCGGTACCGCTTCCGACTTCTTCAAGAGAGTCGGGCGCGTTCTGATAGAGCGAGCGACCGAGCAGATAGTCGGTAAACTCCTCGGTGGTAGGATCAGTGATATCGAGGTCAAGGGTCTTCAGGGGCCGAGCGAATGCCCCGGAAAGGACGACCGCCTGAGCGACTTCGCGTTCATAGCGTTGGCGCGGGATCGCGCTGGCAAGAACCGATGCGATGTCTCCGATGACTATCGAGGAGAGGTCAAGCGCGAAGACACGATTGACTCCGCCCGCTGCGGAAAATAATGAGCGGTCAACGTTAACCGCGTCGTTTCCGCTCGATCCGGTTGGACGGCCAAGCGGGTTACCGCTACCGCGACCATTTATGTTCAATGCGCTATCGGTCGCGAAGAGTGTAACTACTGACCCTGAGGCGTAGTTGGCCGAGCCACCGCCAGAGCTAAAGCTAATTCCGCTCTTGGCAATAATCTCTGGGAGCGCGGTCTGCCCGCGGGTTCGAAGCCCAGCACCGACGACTTGGTTGGTAAAGATTCCTGAGTTGGCTCCCCTCGGTGCCCCGTTAAGCCTAATGCTGCCCGCGTTCACCGTGATGGTGCTCGTCGAGACCAGTTCGGAGATTATCGCCGAGTTGGCCGCGTCGATGCGGAAGGCACCGAACGAAGTGAGTTTCTGGCCTGGTGACATTTCAAAACGATCAGAGACGCTGATGCTGTTTAAGGTTGCCCCGGTCGCAGCGAACTCAGAATCGGGGACAGTGAGAACACCGTTTGAGTCAAAGTTTGAGCTACGAGCGAATGCGATGGTGGTGGAGGGCTGAATGGTGGTAGGCCCGAGCAGCTGAACGACCGCGAATCGGCTAGCCGCGTTTGCGGTGCCAATGGATCCGCCAAGCCGGATGGGAACTATGTTGATGCCGCTTTCGCGAGCTCTGTCAGAACCGAGGAAATCTACAGTGTTGTCGCTTAGGTCGGTGAGGGCGACATCTGCCACTGCGTTGGCGGTAGCGTTGGAGATGAGAGTTAAGGACTGGCCGGGTGCGACAGCATCAATGGTGCTGCGGAAGAAGAGAGTGCCGTTACCGCCGTTGAAAGTAACCGCGTTGGCTGTAGTGATGACGGGGCCACCGAAGACGGCGTTGCGGGAGGTGAAAACGTCGCCCCCGACGCGGGTGGTCCGGTCGGTGCTGGCTTGGTTCACCAGCAGGCGGCGGATGGGGTTGGTGGCCTGACCCACGCCTAAACCGAAGGTAACTTCGCCGGAGGCATTGGGCGTTATCAGTATGATATTACGGGTGCCAGCGGTATCGCCATTGACAGTGCCTTGGAAGGTGATAGAGCTTGCGTTGGTCGTGAGATCGCCGCCCAGCACTACTGCCTGCGCGAATGTGGTGGGGCCTGCATTGGCGGTGTTAGTGCCGCCAATTGTTACCGTACCAACGGGCGAGGTTGCGCCCAAAGTGCTTTGGAACTGCACCGCTCCGGGCGAGCTGATGGCGATATTGCTGGAGGTGCTGGCGAGGTTATCGTTATCAACCGTGCTGGCGAAAGTAAGCTCAGCGGCTCTTATGGTGAGATCGCCGCCGAGCGTAAGTGCCTGGCTGAAGAGGGTAGTACCGGCAGAGGTTCCTGCGGACGCACCGCCGATTGTTAGAGTTCCTAACGGGACGACGTCGCCAACGGTGCCTTGAAAGAGGACGGTGTTGGCCGCGAGATTGCCAGAGGTACCGATTGTAAGCGTGCGACGGTTGGGGTTATTGTCACCGTTGAGGGTCGAACCGAACGTAACATTTGAGGCACTGATCAAGGTGTTGGCTTCGAGCACCGTGGGGTCGTTAAAGATCGCGGCGTTGGTGGTCTGGATTGCATCGGTGTTAATGCGGGTGGTGCCTGCGGCATTGGTTGTGAGTGAAGCCAATCGATTGATGACACCCACGGCACCATCGAAGCGGGTGAGGGACGAAGAGTTGAGCGTGAGTCCGCTGGTGGTTGAAGCGAGTGAATCGAGGGTGGATCGGAAAGTAATTCCGGCGCTCTTGGCATCAATCAGCACCGCACGCTGGAGGAAGACCGCGCCGTTGAACTCGACCACGTGGGCGGTGGTTGCCTGATCGCTCACGGTAAGGTCGCCATCGAGCGTTGTAATCCCGGTGTACGACTGGCCCAAGCGAGTTGTAACTGATTGTGTCCTGACCTGAGTTCCGGTTGCCGTGAATGACTCGAGCTGCGAGCTGCCGCCCACTGGAGCATCAAACTGCGCATCACCTGAGCCCGAGACCGTGGTGAGGGGGCGTGGAGTGCCATCTGAGTTTACTGTCTGAACGAATCGCACGCCACGACCTGTGAGGCGAACGGAGTTGGTGAGGATCGCCGCGTCGTTGTAGAGTTGATCGTTGATCGTGGTTACGTTGGCGTTGAAGCGGACGATTCCGGGCGCATCTGTGGTGAGGCTGGCCAGAGCGAGAGCTTCGGGCGATCCATCGATCGTGCCGCCCACCACTCCACCGAAGCGGGTTTCACCGGGGGCGATGATCGTAAGATTTCGTACGGCGGTATCGCTATTGAGGCGCCGATCAAAGTTTACAGCTGAGGCTGTCAGCCGGGTGTTTTCCTGCGTGAGGCGTACATCGTCCAAGTATTGCTGGGACCCGATGGTGCGCACGATTGTGGGGAGGAAGGTTGTGCCGTTTGCGTTGGTCGAAAGCGCGCTGAGAATATTAATACCGCCAATGTCACCCGCGAACCGTGTGATGCCGGGCGAGCCGCCGGAGTTGACCGCTAAAGATCGGGGTGTCAGCTCCGAGTCAGAGTTAATCGTGTCGTTGAACGCCACGGTGCCACCAGCGCCAGCGGTTGAATCTATTACCGTATCGGCGGTGAGGATTAAGTTCTCACCAATAAAGATGTCGCCAGCGGTGCGAATGGAACTACCAGAGAAGGTAAGTTGACCACCTGCATCCGTGGTGAAGTTGCCTAGCTGTGCTGACCCACCATCTGGGCCGCCGATTGCCCCCACGAGCGTGATGAGCGGCGAGTTAAGCGTCAGGTTATTTCGTTCCGATGCAGCACTGTCAATCGTTGAAGTAAAGCGGACGGTCGCGCTCTCGCCCGAGGAACCAGACGAAAGTGTTGTGTTGGTTGCCACGAGTACCGCGGGGCCCTGGATAAGGATGGGCGTATTAGTGGTTGTGACAGCGATCAAGCCCGACGTGGTATCAGCCGCGCCGAAGAAGACGCTGCCGGTTGCCCTCGCCGCGAAACCGAATGTACCTGCGAGCTCGGGATCGGTGCTTCCCGCAGCGACCGCGCCGCCGGGCGCGACGATCGAGCCGTCGAGTGTTATATTGCCATTGGTCGCATCAAGAATCAAGGCCTTGTCGGCCTTGAGCGATAGGGCCTTGAGGGCAATGTTTGATCCGAGCAAGTGGAGGGTGAAATCGCGGTTGAGGCCCGCTGCGGTGAAGTCGAGTGCTCCCGCCGAGAGGTTGCCCGCGTCGGAGTTGTTGTGTCCGATGGTTACAACCTTATCGCAGACGAAGAAGCCCAGTTCAGTTGCTGAGAGGTTGAGGGCACCGGTGACATCGGATAAGCCGCCCAGCTCAATGGCGCGGCCGATGGCAACCGGCTGGACGAGTATTCCGGCATTGCCGGTGACCGCCCCACCGATATCCATTTCGTCTGATTCGAGCCTGACGGAGCTTGAACCGGCGTTCAAAACTCCGTTGGTGACAATGCTCAGCCGCGTTGGTGAAGTGATTCGGATCGCATCGTTGGTGGTGGTGATGCCGTTGGCCGTTACGGTGAGCGCGTCTGCATCTTGGAAATCAAGTTGACCGCCGATGGCAGCTTCGATGGTGGTGATGTTGTTGCTGGCGTTACGGAGGATGAAATCTCCGCCCTCAGCCTGCCCATTGAGGATGAGGTTACCGGCGATGATGCCTTGGCCGGTGGCACCTTGAACAACTCCGCCGGTGCGCGTGCCCAGGGTAAGTGATCGTGTGGTGCCTAAAGTAATTCCGTCATTGGTAATGATCAAAGCGGCGCGGAGCGTTACGTTGTGGTTGTCGGCGAAGATGAGTGAGGTGGCCGCGAGCGGCCCCGCATTGGTCGTGCCCGCCTCTCCGTTTGAACCGATTGAGAGGAGTGAGTCGGTAGCGAGGATGAGGCGAGATAACTCAAGATCGGTGATGCTTAAGGTGTCGGCGATTTCGTCGCCTCCGAGAACGATCGCCTGATCGTTGCTGCGGGTACGGATTGAGGTGCCCAGCGTGGAGGTTACGGTAGAGTTAAGCGCGAGTGCATCAGTAATGATCTTAACACTAGTGCCTGCGATCGGCGTGTTAATGGTGATGGAGGGCGCGTTATAGCAGAGTGCGCCACCGGGGGTGATTGGAGCGCCGCCGCACTTGGCCGTGACGATCCCGACTGTGTATCCCGTGTCGCTTACAAACTCGGTCTGCAAGGTGGTGTTGGACGCGAGGGTGGTAACGGTGTTGGCACCGTTGGTCAATGAGAATCCGCCAGCGCCGATGAGCCCTAGGTTGGTAGCGAGGATGGCTCCAGTTTGAGTCGCGATGCCCGCTGAGTTCTCTAGGACCAGTGTTTGCCCGGGGGCGAGAGTAATGCCCGCGATCGTCATATTTGAGCCGCTCAGGCAGATGTCGGCACTCAGACCTGCGAAGGTAACCGGTCCGATGGACAGGATGCCGCTATTACCCGCCGCGGCTATCACCAGGCCACTGGTGGTCGCGAGAAAGGCAATTTCCTCTTGGGTAACGTTAAACGTACCGCTGGTGGAGCCGACGCTGATCGTGGTGCCGGGCGTAAACGTTCGCAGCTCAATACCTGGGCCAGCTTGACCTTCGATGGTTCCGAAGTTACCTGTGATGAGGGCACCGATATTGATGAGATCGGTGGTGAGTGAGACCCGGGCAGACCCTGCATCGATGGGGCGGATCGCCTCGATCTGCGCTCTGGATGTAAGAAATATATTGTTGTTACCGCTGGTGAGGCCACTGACCGTGCCGTTATCGAGGGTCACGATTTCGCCGATCTGGAGCGCGGTCGTCTGATTATTGACGAACGTAAGCGGCGCGGTGGTGGCACCTGCCATGAAGAACACGCTGTTGTTTGGGTTGTCGAGCGTTACCGGCCCGCTGCCCTGCAGCACGAGGTTAACCGCGACGACGGGCCCCGTGTTGGACTGGGAGATCGCCCCGCCGGTAGAGTTAAGCGTCAGGACATCGCTTAGGTCGCCAATGTCCATCGTGACGCCGCCGATGACACCGCCGCTTATTGCGATACCGTTGCCGATGAGTGTAAGCGAATAGCTGCGAAGAATCGGGTTCTCGGCGATGGATACATCCGTCGCGGAGAGCAGACCCGAGGTAGAGGAGCCGATCGTGACGACGCCACCGGTGATGAGGCGGCTGAGCTCCCCGCCGGTGATGGAAAGATCGCCTGCACCGGTGCCGACGCCGATGGTGCGACCGCTGCTGTTGTTGGCGATCGTGACGTTCGCGGCTTCGACCTCGCTATCGACACCGATCAGATCGGTGGTCAGCGTGACGTTGCGGTTGATGGCCGTGATCGTCCCGTTGAGGGTGAGCGAGGTGGGGGCCAGTAAGCTTACGTCTCCGAGTCCGTTGGTGGTGATGTTGCTCTCTGAAACCCTTAGCGAGTTGAGGTCAACATAAGCGAGGTTGCCGCGCGCTACGCCAGCGATGTTCGCTACGTCGTTGAGCGGATTGGCGAGCGAGTAGTTCCCTATGCCAGAGCCGACAAGCGTCAGGTTCAGCGCCTCGATACCGAGGCCAGATGTAAGCTGGGAGACGTTGCCGTTGCGGGTGTTCACTCTGAGGATCAAGCTGCTGAGCGCATCGAGCCTCAGGCCACCGTTCAGGGCGATTCCCTGGCCGGTCAGATCGACATCAAACTCGCTGGGAAATACGAACGACTCGGCGACGGTCAACAAACCCGTGTCGGTGTTGCCGACGACGAAACTGGTACCGGGGAAGAGACGATCTACTTCAGCTGCGCGGAGCGTCACGGCACCGGCATCTTCGCTGCCACCTAACGTAATAGGGCGGCCCACGAAGAGCTGGAAGACGCTGAGGGTGCCGCTGGCCGTCACAGCGCTGTTCACTTCAAGCGCGTTGGCCTTGAGGATGACGTTGGTGCCCGAGATGGGTGTGTTAATATTAAGAATCGGAGCGCACAGGAAGACACTGCCACCTGAGCCATCACCGATGTTGCCTATGACGCAGTCGGCGGTGACCAAGCCGTAGTTCAACGTTCCGGTAGCGACAAACTCGGTACCTCCGAGGGCATCGGACCCGAACGATGATGAAACCGTATTGGCTTCATCGGTCAGGCCGAAGGCGCCCGCGCCCGTCAGGCCCAGGTCAAAGGCGGAGATTGGCCCGGATTGGGTTGCGAGTCCTGAGGTGTTCTCAAGAATGAGGGCGTTGTTGGCGGGACCGGTTACGCCCGCGAGAGTCATGTTCGCGCCGGTAAGGCAGACATCGCCCGCGGTACCCGCGAACGTAACGTTACTAATATCGATGCTGGATCCCAGCCCGTTACTGGTAATTACCAAGCTGCTCGTGGTGCTGAGGTTGTTGATCTCGCCTTGGGTGAAGTTGAATCCCGCGCCCGCCGTTCCGACGCCGATCGTGGTGACCGCGATGGAAGCAGGCTGAAGGATGATGCCGCCGGCGGTTGCGTTGCCCGTTACAAGCGCGTTTACCGCGATGTTGTCGGTTGAGATCGTAACACGACCCGCACCGGCATTAAGCAGACTGCCAACGGTGAGTGCCTGTTGGGCGGTAAGCGTAATATTATTATTGGCGGAAGTAAGCCCGGTGATGGTACCGTTGTCGGGTGTTACAAGTTGGGAGATTTCAAGGGGGGAGTCTGAGCGGTTGGTGTAAGCGATAGTGTTGCTGGTGTTCCCAGCGAGGAAGAAGACGTCGTTGCTGGTGTTGTTGAGCGCGACCGAGCCGCTGCCCAGCAGCACGAGGTTGCTGGCAATGACCTGGCCGCCTGGTGTCTGAACGATGGCGCCCCCGCTTGAGCGGAGGGTGAGAATATCGGTGAGATCACCGATATCCATGATGATGCCGCCTATGCCAACACCATCGATGCTTATGCCGTTGCCGATGAGCGTGAGCGAGAAAGACTGCGGGTTTACATTCTGAGCGACGGAGACATCGGTGATGGAGAGCAGGCCCGCGGTGGTGGTGCCGATGGTGACGAGCTGGGTCGCGGCGAATCGAGAGAGTTCGACGCCGGTGAGCGAGAGATCGCCGGGACCTGCGCCGACTCCGATGGAGCGGGCCGCAGAGAAGTTTCGCAGTGAAATCGTGTTGGCATCGATGGTGTTACTTACATCGATGGTGTCGGTGGTAAGAACGACATCGTTGCCGACCGCGGGCATGAGGCCGTTGATGGTGAGGCTTGTGGGCGCGGTAAGTTCAATATCGCCCAGGCCCGTGGAAGAGAGGCCGGTGCTGGTGACGATGAGGGAGTTGACATCAACGTAGTTGATGCTGCCGCGGGCGGCACCGTCGATCAAATCGATGTCATTGGCAGGGTTGGCGAGCACAAAGTTGCCGTCGCCGTCGCCGTCAAGTTCGAGCCGGGTGGCGATGATCCCAGGGCCGGAGATAAGCTGCTGGGCATTGCCGTTTCTGGTGTTGATGTTCAACGTAAGCAGGTTGGCACCTACATTGATGCCGCCGTTGATCGCAAAGCCCTGGCCGCGAAGTGCCAAGTCGTGGGTGCCATCAAAGGTAAGCGATTCGACGACTTCCAGGCTGCCGCTCTGTGCGTTTCCAATATCCAACAGCGTGCCGGGGAAGAGGCGGGCAAGCTCGAAGGTTTCGAGCGTGAGTGCCAGGATATCGTTAGCGCCGCCGAGATTAATATCGCGGCCATCGGTCACTTGATTGATGGCGAGCAGCCCGGTGGATGTAACATTGGCGTTGATGGCCAACTGGTCGGCCTTGAGCGTGACAGAGGTAGCCGAGATGGCACTATTGATGGTGAGCACCGGAGCGCAGAGGAAGACGGTGGCGCCACCGAGGCCGGTGATGGGCGCACCGAGGCAATCGGCGGTGACTACGCCCAGGTTGAGACTGGTGGCCACGAAGCTCACCTGGCCTGCCGCGTTGCTGGCGAACGTGCCAGAGACGGCATTGTTTACGTTGGTAAGCGTGAAGGAGCCAGCCCCGGTAAGGCCAAGATCGAACGCGCTGATGGGGCCGGTTTGCGTGGCGGTGCCCGCGGTGTTCTCAAGGATGAGACTTGCGTTGGTGGGGCCGGTGAGGTTCGCGTAGGTTGAGGAGGCACCGCTGAGGCAGACATCGCCGGCGAGCCCGGCGAACGTAATCGAAGAAGCGTCGAGGGTGGCACCAAAGCCGTTGTCGCTGATGATGAGGCTCGATGTTGTCGAGATATTGTTTACTTCAGACTGGGAGAGCGCGAAGCCCGCCGCGGACGACCCCAAGAGCATGGAGGTAACATCGTTGGTGGCAAGCCGGAGGATGACTCCGCCGCTGGACGCGTTGCCAGTGACTGGGCCGGCGATATCAATGGCATTGGTTGTGAGATTGACCCGACCGATGCCTGCATTCACCAGCTGGGCGACCGTGATGCCAGCGATGGCAGTGATCTCAATATTGTTGCCGCCCGAGACCAGGCCAGTAGAAACGCCCACCGACCCGATGGTGAGTGGGGTGAGTGCAGTGTTGAGAAATGCCACCGACCCAACAACGTTGCCCGCGAGCGTGTCGACTTGGTTCTGCGCGGCGTCAAGCTGGAAAGTGCCGGTACCCAGAAGCTCAAGGTTGGAGGCGACCAAGGGGCCAGACTGAGTTACGCCGGTGGTATTCGCGTGGAGGGTGAGGCGGTCGCCGGTATCGAGCGTGATGCCGGCGGTTGAGACTGATGCTCCTCGAAGCGTGAGGCTGAAACTGCGTGAGAGGCCGGGGAGCGAGAAGGCATTGGCGGTAATCAGGCCAGCGTCGTCGCTGCCGATGAAGACCGAACCGCTGATGTTCAGTTGCCCAAGTTCGGCGAGAGAAAGCTCAAGGTCGCCGGTGCCGCCTGCAATGCCGATGGTGCGACCAGCCGAAGTGTTTTCAAGGAGGAAAGTGGAGGCGGAGGTCATCAGGCTGTTGATGGCCACCGAATCTGTGAAGAATCGGATACTGCTGCCGGAGGTAGCGCCCAAGACTGTAATTGATGGAGAAGTGAGGCTGATTGCACCGGCAGTGAGGACGACATCCAGCGGAACGCTACTTACCAGGGTTACATCACCAGAGACTATACCGCTGACGGCGCTTACCGTATTGCTTGCATCGCCGTAGACATAAGTTCCGGTCCCGAGCAGCACGAGTGAGCTGGCGGTGATGGGTGCACTCTGGTCGTTAATGCCACCGGCGTTCATGGTCAAAGTGCCCGCCCCAACGTTGACGGGGGAGGATGCGGCGATGGTGATGCCGCCGGTGCTGGTGAGGGTTACGCTGGCGTTGGAGCTGTTGATGCCGGCGACACCAAAGAGGGTGCCCACGGTGAAGCCGCCATCCTCAAATATGTTGAGGGCACCCGAGGCATCTGAAGCCAAGGTGGAGAAAAGGTTGACGCTGGTGAGGGTGTAGGACGCGGCCCCGCGGAGGAGCAGGCTGGCTGCATTGATGATGCCAGTCTGTGTGACGGTGCCCGAGCCTGCTTGCAGGCTTACGTTGCCGCTGCTGGCGAAGGTTGCGATTGCAAAGTCGTCTGCATCGCGGAAAGATGTCTGCCCGACAGTGCCGGTGGTTGAGAGGGTGTCAACATCATTGCTGGAGTTGGCAAGGGTAAAGGCTCCTGCGCCGGTAAGCACCAGCGAGGGAGCGATGATCGCGCCAGATTGGGTAAGCGTGCCCGAGACCGCGCCCAGGGTTACCGTGCCGATACTGGTAATACCAGAGACATCAACGGAGTTGGCATCGGTGTACGCGAGCGTCCCCACGGTGCCGGTGGTGGCGAGCGTGGTAATATTATTATTAGTGTTGTTGAGTAGGAATGCGCCAGAGCCGATGAGTGTAAGTGTTGTGGCTGTGATAGCCCCAGACTGTGTGACAGTGCCCGAGCCTGCTTGCAGGCTTACGTTACCGCTGCTGGCGAAGGTTCCAACCGCAAAGTCGTCTGCATCGCGGAAAGATGTCTGCCCCACAGTGCCGGTGGTTGAGAGGGCATCAACGTCATTGCTGGAGTTGGCAAGGGTAAAGGCTCCTGCGCCGGTAAGCACGAGCGAGGGAGCGATGATCGCGCCAGATTGGGTAAGCGTGCCCGAGACCGCGCCAA
>CAYVFW010000002.1:37452-68213 GCA_964450325.1 uncultured Phycisphaeraceae bacterium
AGCGAGGGAGCGATGATCGCGCCAGATTGGGTAAGCGTGCCCGAGACCGCGCCAAGGGTTACTGTGCCGGTGCTGGTAATACCAGAGACATCAACGGAGTTGGCATCGGTGTATGCGAGCGTCCCCACGGTGCCGGTGGTGGCCAGCGTGGTAATATTATTATTTACGTTGTTGAGTGTGAAGCCGCCAGAGCCGATGAGTGTAAGCGTGGGGGCGATTATCGCACCGGACTGCGTGAGGGTGCCCGCGAGCAGTTCAACGGTGAGTGCGCCACCCGTGGTGAGGCCCGCGATGGCGAATCCGTTTGCTTCGGTGATTGAGACCGCGCCGCCAACAGTCCCGGTGCCAGCCAAAGTGGTGAAACTGTTGCCCGTGTTCGTAAGGGTGTAGTTGGCGGGCCCGGCCAAGGTAAGCGTTGTCGCGGCGAGCGCACCGCTCTGCGTGACTGTGCCGCTTCCGGCGGTGAGCGAGAGGCTTGAAGTGCCGTTATACGCACCCATCGCGAAGTCATCGCTATCGACAAAGATCACAGCGCCGACGCCCGCGCCGCTCGCCAGTGAGTCGATATCGTTGCCGATATTGGTAAGGGTGAAGGCACCCGCGCCGTTGAGTGTGAGGGCGGTCGCAGTCAGCGGCCCGGATTGCGTGACGGTGCCGCTTCCGGCGCTAAGCGAAAGTGTTGAAGCACCGGTGAAGGCACCCAGAACGAAGTTATCAGAATCGGCGAATGCGACTGCTCCGACACCCGACGCCGTGAGCAACGTATCGACATCGTTGGATGTATTGTTGAGAGTGAAGGCACCTGTACCGTTCAACGTAAGTGTAGGAGTTACGATCGCGCCCGATTGGGTGACTGTTCCGCTTCCTACTTCGAGCGTCAACGGCCCGGCGGTGGTGAAGCCGGCAACATCAAATCCGTTGAGTTCAAAGATTGAAACCGCGCCGCCGACTGTCGGAGTTCCCACGAGCGTGGTGAAGCTGTTGAGGCTATTTGTAAGCGAGTAGGCACCTGCGCCTGCCAGCGTCAGGGTTGTTGCGGTCAGGGGCCCGGATTGCGTGACGGTGCCGCTTCCAGCGTTGAGCGAAAGTGTTGAAGCACCGGTGAAGGCACCCAGAACGAAGTTATCAGAATCGGCGAATGCGACTGCTCCGACACCCGACGCCGTGAGCAACGTATCGACATCGTTGGATGTATTGTTGAGAGTGAAGGCACCTGTACCGTTCAACGTAAGTGTAGGAGTTACGATCGCGCCCGATTGGGTGACTGTTCCGCTTCCTACTTCGAGCGTCAACGGCCCGGCGGTGGTGAAGCCGGCAACATCAAATCCGTTGAGTTCAAAGATCGAAACCGCGCCGCCGACTGTCCCGGTGCCGGCCAAAGTGGTGAAACTGTTGCCCGTGTTCGTAAGGGTGTAGTTGGCGGGCCCGGCCAACGTAAGCGTTGTCGCGGTTAACGTGCCCGATTGCGTAACGGTGCCCGGCCCGGTAGCGTTCAGCTCAATCGTTGACGCGCTGGTGAGGAGCCCTATGTCGAATGTATTCGCATCGGTGAATGACACTGCGCCAATGGTGCCGACACTCGACAGAACGCCGATGTCATTCGAGGCGGTGAGCGTAAACAATGCATTCGAGGAGCCCGTGAGAGCCAGCGTCGGGGCGGTGATGATACCCGATTGGCTTACAGTACCATTTACGACGCCTAGCGTCAGGCCGCCGCTCACGGTGATTGCGCTCACGTCGTAAGAGTTAACATCGGTGTAGGCGACCGTCGTCAACGTGCCGATCGACGAGAGCGTCAGAATGTTGTTGAGCGTGTCTGTGAGTGTATAAGTCGCAGCACCCTCCAACGTAAGCGTTGGTGTGCCGATGGGACCAGACTGGGTCACCGCTCCGGCATCCACCCGCAGTGCGATCGGTCCTGCGGCCGCTATTCCCGCCACTACCAGACCCGTGGTGTCCCGGATCGAAACCGTGTTGCCCAGAGTCCCCAGGCCCGCGAGTGTGCCGAAGTCGTTACCACTGTCAGTCAGCGTCACCGCGCCCGTACCCACCAACGTAAGCGTTGGTGCGGTAATAGCGGCGGACTGGGTAACCGCCCCGTTGGATTCAACCCGCACGCCACCGGAGCCGGAGGTTGTAACTGCCCCGGTGAACGCGGTCGTGCCGAGTGAGCGAACGGAGAGCAACTTGCTCGCGGCGAGTAGCGCGCCAGCGATGTCGATGCTTCCACCCGCGCCCCCGTGAAGCGTAAGCCCATAGCCGAGGGCGCTTAAATCAAGATTGCCCGTCGTAATTGTGCCCGATGCACTTCCATCAACACGGCCCACCGTGAGGGTGCCAGATGTAATAAACTTAGGGAGATCCGCAGCGGCGATTGTCGTCGTGCCCGCACCTCCGCCGATCCCGATCGTCTGACCCGCCGTTTGAGGCTGAAAGAGAATATTTGCGCCGACGATGCTTCCCGAGGCACCAAACGCGAGCAGATCTGCGGTGACGGTGGCATCATTCGCCGCGCCCGCACTGGCCGCGGCGTTCAGCGTGATCGTGCGGGTCGCCGCGGCTTCGAGCGAGAGTGCGCTGGCGTTGAACGTCGAGACGCCAAAACCGGTCACCGTGAAAGAGCGTGAGTTAAAGAGGTTTAAGGGGCCGCCGACTGTGCCCGTGACGCTGTCAAAGCCGTTGCCGGTGTTGGTAAGCACAAAAGCACCCGAGCCGCTACTCCCGATGATGAGTGCGCCAGAGGTGATGGCCGCCGACTGCGTGACAGCACCCGCTGAAAGAGTCAGCGAAGCCGTCCCTGAACTCAGCGCCCCGCCGATAGTCAGCGAGTTGGCACCTAGGCTCAAAGTGATGGCATCGTCTACGGTAGAGAAACCCGCCGCGGCGATAGCAAGGGGCGTGCTATTGGTAATTGAAACCACACCGTCGCGTGTGCCCGCGAGTGCGGTGATGGCGTTGGAGGTGTTTGTGAGCGTGGTAGAACCCAAGCCTGCCAGCGTGAGGGTTCCCGATGTAATCGCGGAATTCTGCGTGATTGTTGTACCGGTGAGCGCCATCGTGGCCGAGCCCGATGAGAGCGTGCCGTTGACTTCGATGGTGCCAGTGTGGTTCACTATAACGCCGCCCAGCGCGGTAATCGCAGCGATGTTTTGGAAGTTAAGTCCCGATGAGGTGAAGATTCCTCCGTTGGTATCCACCGCGACCTCGACAGCCACGTTGCCCCCCGCAGTGAGCGTCACGCCCAACTGCCCGGTAGAAGAGGCCGTGATCGGGCTGAGGATGCTTATGTGGCTGGCGGCCTGCAGCGTGAGAACCGCGTCAAAAACCCCCGTCATGGTGATAGGCGCGGAGACGACGATGTTGCCTACTTCGCCGGGGTCAGCACCCGTTGGCGTGGTTGTTACGGTAACGCTTGTACCCAGGTTCAGCGCCGCCTCGATAGATGTAACACTTACGTTGGCACCGGAGGCATTCGGGTTGAAGTTGGGGCCAGCAGTTACGTCAAGATCTGGGCTCGACGAGATGGTAACGTCGATGGGGTCTAGCAGCCAAAGCCCGGCGTTGCCCTTGGGGGCCGAAGCGTCGATGTGCTTGGCCTGCAGGTCAAGGATGCCCTTGCTGGAAGTTTCGATGAAGCCACCGTTGCCGCCCTCTCTGCCACCCTTGGCCGAGATATCCCCGTAAACGCGGCTTACCTGGTCAGACCAGACAACCACGCTCCCGCCGCGGCCCTGCTGGGTTGCGTCTGCGGAAATCTGGCTGCCTGGCGCGGTGTAAAGATAATCGGCGGTGGGGAGCAGGCCCTTGCCTTGCACATCACCGCCCACGCGCACACTTCCGCCGCCGGTGGTGCCGCTGGCATCAATCACAGCCTCCGAATGAAGGGCGATCTTTTCGCCGGTAATCTCAACGCTTCCGCCGCGTCCACCTGAGTTCGAGGCCCCGCTTGTGCCATCGCCTCGATTGCTCGCGTCGATGGTGCCGGTTACATGTACTTCGCCATTCTTTGCCTGCACCTTGACCGTCTTGGCCTTCACGGTGCCGCCGATGCGCATCGCCATCGAGTAGACATCGCCCGCTCCCATGGTAACGGCGCCCTTACGCGCATCGATTGTTCCGGTATTGCTCGTCGCGCCAGCAATCGCCTCGCCAGCCTTACCTTCAATGCGCACGAACATATTGCCGTTGCGCTCACCGACAAGAATGTCCTCACCACTTGCCATGACGACCGTGCCCTGGGGCGCGATAATCTGGCCGCTGTTACCCACAGTCTTTCCCAGAAGCGCCACGAAATCGCTCGTAATCAAGCCCTCGTTGATGACGTTACCCTTGAGATCTGTAAAGCGATTGATGCCGCGGATAAAGTCATTATCCTGGATGTTTCCCGCCGCGGCATAGAGGCGATTCACATCGAGGCGGGCGGTGCCGCTAAAGAGCACGCCAGCGGGGTTGACCAGATAGACCCGGCCGTTGGCTGAGAGCGACCCATCGATGCGCGTCGGGCTTCCGGAGTAAATGCGGTTAAGAACCCGAGACTGCGCATCGGGCTGAAGGAATCGCACAGACTCGTTGGCTCCGATGTCAAAGTTGCGATAGTTAATAATACTGTTGCGGCCGGCGCGGATAAGCGTCTCGGTTCCGTTGCGAGTAATGCTTACGTCACCGCGTACGACCTGCGCCCCTTCAGGTCCCGCGAAGGCGGACGAAGAGGAGAGGAGCACGCCCATCAATCCGACGGACCAGCCGCCCCGCTTACCGACGGCGTAGACCCGCCCCATGCTGCAACGGGCAGCGGCGAAAACAAGGTCAATAGCGCGAGATACCGTGGCTCGCGACCCCTTGCGTACGCGCTGGCCTGCGAGAGTGAAACTTTGGGAAGCGTGCGTTCGATCGGTTGTATTCGCCATAGCGCTGACATCCTTCAATGGTGTGGCTCACAATCTTGATTGCGGCCCGCAAGAAACTTGCAACAATTCTTAAGACTAACTCAATCTCAATTTAGTTCTGTCGCCGAGCATCTATCTGCCGAAAATCTGCTTTCTACATCAAACTCATGCGCAGACGCCTCGGCAGCGTGCTGCGGGACATGTTTGACTGCTCGCGGCGCGAGCACCGCCAGGGTTCTAATACGACAACGTCATCTGGAAATGTAACTCGTGGTCGCCCGACTCTACTTCGCTGGTCTGAGTTGCGTCGTCCACCGCACCAGCGTCGTGCAATGCAAAGCCCCAGTCCAGCCGGAAACTTACGTTGCGACGGAACACCAGCTCTGCCCCGATGCCGGTGCCGAGCAAAGTATCGGACTGCTCGCCCTCGCTTAACTGATCGGAGGGGCCGGTGCTGCCCGCATCCAGAAACACCTTGAAAACCAGATCCCAATCGGCCCGCGAGAACGGCTGCTGCGGAGCCCATCGGAAGTCTGAGCCGAACCACTCGGGCATTTTGGAACGCGTGCTCGCGTCGGAACCAATGTAACCGGGGTCGCTCGCTGAGAAGCTGTTGGGCAGGTGGAATCGATACTCGAGGGTAGCGATAATCGCATCATCGCCTGCAACGATCGACTCCGGATAGCCGCGCACGCTGAACATACCGCCTGCGACATCTTCCTCGGTGGGAATCAGCCGGTTATCCATCGCCCACTGACCGCGCACCGAAACCGCAACTTCGTGCGCAAGCGACTGGAAGCCCTTGCCGTCTTCGCCCATGAACCAGCCAAGCCGATTAAAAAGCGGTTCTAAGTATCGTGACCGCTCGGCCGAGAAACGGAGAACACTAAAGTAACCATCCACGTCCTGCCTACCCAAATTGTCTCGCTCTTCGGCGTCGAGTTCGTCGGCATTCCACGAAAGCGTGAGCCCGGCCACCAGCACCGCATCATCGGTAAACTTCTCTAGGTTCACGCCCACGTACGGAGTATAAAACTGGTCCTCACCGCTTGAGCCGGAGCCAGTACTATTTACTTCGGTGTTTTGCCACTTCAGCCCAGCCGTGCCATCAATAAACAGGTTGCGGTGCTGAAAGAAGTTGTAAACCAACTCCGCGCCGACGTTGTAGTTGGTTCCGTCAAAGTTATCACCTTCAAAGCCGACGTCCGCCGCGTCATACTGGCTGTACCCACCATAAACCCGCGTCTTTAAGACGTCGGAAATGAGCGGAAAGGTGTAATCAAGATTAACCGCGTGAGCCTCTTTGAAACCCCCGGTGATATAATCAATTCGCAGAGTATCATCATGCTTTGTCAGCTGATTATGCACGAAACCGAAGCGCTCGCGCCACACGTTGGTAGCCTCGGTGCCGGTGTTTGAAATCTGGAAGTAAGCGACCCACGGCTTGTTCTCGGTGATGGTGTAATCAAGCGAAACGTCGCCCGGCTCGACCGAACCGCTGACGGCGGCGTCCACCCGCCGGCCAGGGTGCCGATTAAGACGGAAGAGATAATCGTCAATCGCATCGCGCTGCACCAAGTTTCCGGGGACGACTGGCGACTGTTCGCGAACCCGCACATGGACCGGGTCGTTAGGGTCAACCCGCGTCAACTCGCCGCGTTTCACTTCTTCATCGAGCCTGGGTCCTGATGCAAGAGAACGAATGGTTGCGATTCGACCGGTATTAATTACGAGGCGTAAGTCTCCCGACTTCTCCGGGCGCAGATCGTCACCTCGGATGATGTCGCCTTCGGCATCCTCGTTAGCGATTTGGTCAAAGGCCGGGTTTGCGAACACTACTCTTAATCCGGTGCCCATCACCGCATTTGAGAGCGACTGGTTAATCTCGCGGATCGCGCTTGAATAGAACTTTGTTCCCCCATCCGCCAAATCCTTCAGCTTTTTGGTTACGATCGTCACGCCTTTTCGCTCGATCGCGGCGCCGAACTTATCAGTCAGGATGATGACCTCACCCGACTGTCGCTGCACCAGCTCGTAGGGTGCCACTAAACCAGTGGGGGTCACGCCAAGCCGTACGGGTGTCTCCATCAGCGATTCGATCGAGGGGTGCTGCTCATTGGGCACTGCCCACTCAAGGACGAATCGGGAAACTGTGTAAAGATTTCCGTCGATCGCCCCGGCTTGGCCCGCGTGGCTAGAAGTGGGCGCGATCAACGCTCCCCCTTCCCCGCTCGTCGCCCCTGTTGCGCCCGCGGCCGTCCCCGTTCCATCGGCGGGAACCGCACTCTCTGCGGGTGCTGTTCCATCGGCTGCCTTGTCTGCTGGTGGATTAACTTTCGCAGGACGGATGCTGTTAATATCCAGCGGCTCTTGAATTGGCTGAGTCTTTTGTGGAGATGAGGTCTGCCCCATCGCCACACCATACATTCCGAACATGCACAGCCCGGCAACTGCCGCGAGCACCCCCGCCGAATAGCGCGGGGAGCCTACTTGCTTCAATTGTTTTTCGTACGTGCCTTGATTGGCACACGCGGCGGCGGTTGGCTGCATTAATAGTTTCCACTTATATTCGACCACATTCATCCGCTGTTCCCTTTCCGAGCCTGGCAAAACCGCCCAGCCCGCCAAACGAGTTTGCACCATCTACCGGCCACATTACCGATCCCGGCAACCTTCAAGTAGACTTAGTTTAAACATATCCTCTCCTCTTGTAGAATCTGTAGAGAGACACCGAGACCTTATTAACCGCGCTACGAATCTGCTTACGCTCACCGCCAACGTCCTCATGTTCCGCTAGCATAGGCAACTCAGCCCATGATCCGAGAGCAGGGAGGGGCAGAATATTTGGGGGCGAGGATACGGGCAAGCGACTCAAGGCTCCGCTCTGCCCGCGGGTTGCCCGTCCAGAATCGCTCATCTGGGTGTTTCTTCATTGCCAAGGTGCGAAAGGCGCATCAATGATTGCTTGTTTTATACGCTCTTTGCCGTCCTCCGCAGGCATCCCGCCCGCACCGGGCTGAGGAATCGGCGGGAGTGATCGCCCCGTGCCGCCAAGCGCCGGCCCACTGAAGGCAAGGCGAATTCCTACGTCACTCATCCCCTTCCGGGTTAAAATTCCACTCAGGCCGTAAGGTTCTTCGGGCTTGATCGACTTGGACGAGAGGGCCGACCCACCGATGATGCGGAGCTGATCAGATAACTTCGCAGCCGTCACACTCGCGGCTGTCGCCGCCACCGAGTTCATCGCGTCGGCCGAATCTGCGATTACATACTCCGCTACGTTGCCAACGAGGTTTTCAAAGTTCTTCGCCGAAGTGCTCACTGGCGAGAACCAGAGCACTCCGTCGTCGGTGTCCACAGCCGCTGAGCCGTCGTCAACGGTGCCCGCCGGGGCAAACGCCTCAAGACCCGGGAGGCGCGTGGCTCCGCTCTTGGCGTGTTCGTTCTGCTTTAGCCATGTCGCATCGCGACGATTTGTCGGCGAGCCGGGGTTGGCCGCCGCCGCTTGCGCCCATTCGCGGGCCGTGGGGAACCGGCAGTTGAATGTTCGGGCTATTAGCACGGCTGCCGAAGGTGAGATGTATTGTAAAGGAGAGTCCGGTGTCGGCGGTAGAACCGAACTTACGATGGACGGGGCGTAGAGGGCAGGCTCGTTCGACGCCGTGGCGGTAGCAAGCCAGCCGCGAGAGGAGTCAGAAAACCGTGAGACACCAGCAAATGCTCCGGGCTTTTGCGTCTTGGACGAGTTTACCCACACCCAGGTGCGCGGCCCAGTTCGCTTATCAACGGCAGCCTTTTCAGGCGGGCTCATGCACGCGGCAAATTCCTCCCACTTGCTCGTGCTGCTCAGAAGTCGGGCCGCAGTTCCAACGGAGAGCTCTGAAGTGCTGAGGTAGACCGTCTGGTCGCCCGCGCCGGGTAACGGCCTGAACGTAATCAGAGCTTGAGGAGAATTTCCTGTGCCCGGGAGCGAGTATACAACCGTCGTGTCTCCGGCCTCGCACGCCCAGCCAATCGCGCCGGGCCCGGATTTCGCTAACTCCGCGGCGGCCTGGGCTGGCGAACCGACCTTTGCGCCGCCCGCCTCGCCGGAGGCAGGCGCGGTCTTCGGCGCGGAGTTTGGCCCACGAAGACGCTCGATCAAACCGGTCGCGTACGCCGCTTTGCTTGCGGCGGCGACCGTCACAACTGGGTCCGCGAGAAACGCGGCTGCGGCTCGCTCGCTGTCCTCAGCACTCGCTGACTTAAGCTCGAATAACTTAATATTATATTCAACAGCCGAGCGCGCTGGGGATGCTCCACCGGGCGCGCTCGCCGCGGCGAGGGCGAGCCACTCCGCCTGAGCCACCCGAGCCGTGGCGTCCGGTGCAAAACCGCCCGCGAACGCGGCTGCAATTCCGCTCGCGGAGGCCTCGTTCAGTGCTGTGCTCAGCTCCTCCCAGGCTTTGCTGCGCGGGGAGCTCACGCTGCTCAGTTTACCTTTGAGTTCTGTTAGTTTAGAAGGGGTCCACTTGATCACTCGAGTGCGCTCCGCTGCGGCGGCAATCACAGCATTGCCCAACTCTCGCCGCGCCCCCTGCTGTGATGCGACTGCACCAATCGCTGCCACCAACATCTCAGGAGACTCCGCGATTGTAACTTGAGCCGTTGCCTGTGAGCTCTCCAGCAGTGGACGAAGAAAATCAGCGATCGCGGCGGCCGCCACCCCGCCCTCGGCCCCGCCGCTTAACTTAGCCTCTGAAGCGGCTTTCACCGCGGCGATGTCATCCGCGTAATCCGCGATCAAACCCGCAACAAGTGCGTCTCTCAATCGCTCCGCGGCGGGTACGACTTTATTGAGCCGGTTCATCTCAACAGCCAATACGCTCAACTCCGCGGTATCGCCGCTGATGTAACTCTTCGCAGAAGTATCTTTCACGGCGGTTTGAACCTTTACCAGCAACGCCGCGCTCTCAAGTCCCTCGAGCTTCTTCAAGCCCGCTCCATCGATCGCCGGGATTGTTTTGATCTCGCGCCCGACGGCCTCGAAGCGGCCTCGTGCTCGGGCTATTGTCGCCTTCGCTGGCTCCCAACCGCCCGCCGGGTCGACCCCGGAGATTATTTTCGTCCAAGCCGCAATTCCGCCCTCATCGGTTACCGGCGGTCGTTTTGCCTCGGCCGCGATGAACTCAGCCAGCCGCTTGCGCGAAGCTTCCCGCAGCGTATCAATAGCTCCGGCAATTTCCGCCGCGGCCTTATCTGCTTGATCCATCCCTGCGCGAATGGTCGGTGTGTTCGCCGCGGTCGCTGGTATCGCTTTTACAGTTCCTATGCTGGCGGTCACAGCCTCTACTCGTGCTCGCAAACCTGCGGCGTCAATGGTCGCACCTTCGGCCTTCGCAATCGCTTCAACAGCGTCAATTTCATCCATCAGCTTTCGACTCGACTGGGTGATATTCCACCCAGCGCGAGGGTCGACACCCGCGGGGGTCGGCGCGTTGGGAACGGCGGGGTTCGTTTCGACCTTACCCTTTTCTCCTGCAAGTTTCGTCTCTGAGGATTCGGGAACTTTTGTCGGACCAGGTTCAGTCTTTCCTGACGGGGATTTATCTGTTGGTTCTGCGGACGCAATCACGGGCGGAATTACTGGCACCTGAGGTGACTTCGGCGCGACAATCGGATTCGCGGGGACAATCACGGCAGGTTTCTCGACCGTGCCGGTCGCAGGTTTGGTCTTAAGTGGCGTTACCACATCGGTCGGTGTAACTTTGGCCACTTGCGTCGTGCCATTTGCATCGGTACCGTCTTTGAGCTTCGCATCGTTGCCGCTTCCGACGAACTTGGGCGCAATGAGAGCTATTCCTAGCGCCAGCAGGCCTACGCCTACCAAACCAGCTCCCACCTTTAAGCTCGTGGGTATTCCCGCTTTGACCGCTTCGCTCGCCCGCTCAGCGATTATTTTTACCGCGAGCGGTGATCTGGATATTACTCCGGGCGCGGGAGCTGCGGACACGCCACGTGCCCACGCTGTCATTTTCTCATTTGCTTCTGCTGCGGATGACTCGGGGATTGAGTAAGGAACTAAGGAGGCCGGAGAGAGAGCCGCGGCGGAGGCCCGCAAACAAAACAAAACTTTCGCCGATGGTTCTCCCACGATCAGGTCGAGGTAATCAGTACCCACCCGATCGGCGATCAGCACGGAGGCCGAACCGCTTAACTCTTGTCTTAGCAGCGCGGCCCAAGCTCGCACGCCTCGCACTCCGCTTAGGCAGCGTGGCACCCGAAGATGCTGCGGCGGAATGGAGTTCCCTGAGTTACCGATCCGGGTTCTCGAGGCACTCGGCTTAAACGCGGTCAGCTCACGGTCCATCTCGTAAAGTATCCGCTGAAGCCCAAGTCCCTTCTTACCTTCAATGTCAAACGCGGGATCTCTCACCAACTCGGCCAGCAGTTGCTGGTCGCTGGGAGATTGCCCCCCTCCGATTGCGGTAACGGGCTCGGACATTCGCGCAGCGATGGCACTCAATTCCGACTTACATTCTGCAACCGACGAACGCACCTCGTCACGGGTTCGGATTGCCGCGCACGAGGTGGACAGCCGATCCACTGCGGGCATGACATGTTCAGTGGCCAAACGAAAACTCACGCCCTTTGCGGTGCGTTCGCTCGTATCGTTCGTGCCACTATCGCTCACGACTCCGCCCATCATCCCGGCGACAATCATCGGGTAAGCAGATCGCCCCTTGCCATCCGTGCTTGAACGCATCCGTCCCATCAACCACCCGTCAACAGTTCGCCAATAAAACCAGTGGTCAAAGCCTTCCAAGCGGTTCTCTGCGGTCAGGTTTTCCCATGCCCCCGAATCGATGTTTCCGGCTATTCCCTCTGAATAGAGCTGGCGCTTGCAGTTGACGAGCGTAGCGCTCGTTAGCCCAATATCTTCGATGTGATCATCCCACGCGGGGTGCTTCCCAAACGCAACCACATCGATCGTTGCCCCATCACGAACTTCCCCCGCCGACCCGAATACTGTTTTACTCACGTGATGGTTCCTCTGCACGCTCCGCGTGCGCAGGCCTAACTAATGCTCAATTTCCGCCTTAGTCCCCGATCACCCCACCCCGTCCTGCTTACTTAAGCGGCCCGTGACAACTTTGCCCTGTCGCGGGCAAAGTCACTCTGTTCTGCTGGCCCACGCCAACGCAAACCCCAAAGAATCCAATGCTGCTCGCCCGCAACATCTTGCCTAAAAACATCTTCGCCGGTGTTGATGAGCCCGCCGACAGACCAAGCCTAACAACGATTATCGAGCGCCGAACATGGAAGTTGCAGATTCCCGCCACTTCGCCCGAGGTGTTTCTTAACACCCCGTCTCATCGTTGATACTCACACACTCATGGGCGTTTCTGCACACGTTCGTCCGGTCTAGTTCGGAGGCGCCCATCCGCTCGCTGTCGGCCAATCCGCGAGCTTCGGGAGCGACGAAGGGAGTGTAACTTTTAACCAAACACAGTACTTGCCACAATCGCTGATTGCAGCGACTTCGTAGCTTCCGGCTGCATCCACCGCAGGCACCAGACCATCCTTTGCGAGCAGCAGACCGAGCACGCCCCAAGAGTTAACGCTGAGATTAATTTGTGCGCCAGGCTTCGCCCCAGGATTTGGGTTCTCAGGCCCTGGGTAAAGATTAATCTGCACCTTGTTCGCTGAAGGAATTTCTAACTCTAGCGGAACGATTGCCGCCGCCATGAGGTTGACAAAGTTGGCTGGAGCCGCTCCACCTATTGCTACCCCGGCGAACACAAACGCGGTGTTGGCGTGCTTAATCCCCGGCGCCGGCGCGTCTGTGCGGTCGCTGATCGCCACCCTTGCTTTGAAAGGTGCCCGAAGTGACTGCGCAACCGCTTTCACCGATGCTAACCACTTCCGGCGCGCGGGGCCCTTTGCGAAGTCCTCTCCGATCACCGGCATGACAAGATCGCGCAGTTCCGCATTTGCAATTTTCTGCTCGAGAGGTCCTCCATCCGCACCGCCGGGAGCCGCCCCTACCACCTTATCGATGTCTTCGCTCGCGCGTTTCACATCATCGAGCGTCAGATCGCCGCCTGCTCCAGCCGCTAGCGGGATCGCCTTGTAGTTGGTCTGGATGCGGCCGAAGACCTCCCCGATCCCTCCGCCTTCTTTCGCGAGGAGCAGCAGCGTGCGCGCAATCAGTTCATCCTGATACGAACGCGTCCGATCTTTCCTCAATCCGGCAAAGCCCGCCGCATACTGCTCACTAAACCCGCCATTCGTCACCGCGTCCCGCAGGATGTTCTTGGCGGTGTTTGGCTGGGCCGCACGGTTCTTCCACATTCCCAGTACGCTCGTAAACTTCTTCGCCTGATCCTCATCGTCCAAGAATCGGTAGCGGTCGTCCACATCCTTCTTTGCAACTGCAACCGATTTCACCCGCTCCCCGACGACCTTCTCCATCGAATCAAGGGCCTCAAAAGATGTTTTCTTTACCGCTTTCAACTGATCGCCCAAATCGGTGGTATCCAACGAAGCGACCTCGCTAAGGTTTAAGCTTTCACGCGGCAACACCAACTTCAGCGCGACTTCGCTCCAGTACGCCGCGTAATCCTCGACGTATCGTAAGAATACCTCACCCCCAGCGGTTCGCTCCGGACGCTGCTTCAGCCCGCCGGTGCCGACCACCTCGGATTTCTCTTTCGGAAGGTCTGTCAGTCGAAGAATCTCGACCCATGTTCCCGCGATCAACGCGGCGGGCCTTGCCACGAACTTCCCAGATGCTGTTTGCTTCGTTTTATCCGTTTCAATGATCGAAAGCGGCACGGCAGCAATTCGCTTTGACGCTGCGGGCACTTGAGGATCTTTGCTTAGCTCATCCACCGCCGCTGCAAGCTCGGCCTTCGCCGTCCAGATAGGTTCCTTTAGCGCAGCATCGATCAATCCGTGAAGTGCGCGAGGCTTTACGATATCGAAAGCCCGCGAAACCGACTGTACTGATTGAGAGTAACGCGTCGCAGCTAACGATCCCACTAAGAAGTCTTTGGGTTCCTTCACTGGTGCTGATCGACTCGCCCGCTCGGTCTCGGCTTGGGCCGCCAGCGATGTAAACGCCGCACTCACAGCTGCCGGGCCTGCTGTGCTCGCCGCGCTAGCGCCGGGGAACTTCTCAGCGTATTCCAGCGCGTTCTGTGCCTGCTCATGCATCGATAGCAAAATCAAATATAAGCGTGACTGCGCCTCTTTGGCTTGTCCTACTTTGGGCGAGGGGCGGACCATCAGCGGCCCGACTTCTTTAAGGCGGTCCCGCAGTCCAGCCTCGGCTCCATCTGCACCCTTCTTGATAGCCGCGAGCACTCCCTCCAAATCCTTGGCGTCTTTGCCTTCCTTCGCAACCTGGGGGGTGAAGAGCTCGCTCAGTTCGGTTAACTTGGCGGTCGCGGTGGCTTTGGCAACCGGGTCGGGAAGTTGATTCGTAAGCGAATCAACAATTACTTCGGCCTGCTTCACGAACTCTAGTTTCATCGCGGCCAAAAGCTCATCGGGCGAATCGATCTTTGCCTTCAGCCCTGCGCCAAGCTGCGCTTCTAAGTCTGCGAGCCGCGAATCCGAAGCTGCCGCCTCGACCTTCAGCGACTCGACTTTCTTCTTGTGCGACGCGGAGAACTCTTTGTACGCCTCAATGGTTTCCATCGCCCGGGCAATCCCGGCCCCATCGCCAGTCGGGGCAAGCCACGCCAAGCTGCCTTCGTAACTCTTCTCAACGGTGCTGAACCTGCTGAGTGCCTCAACGCTCGCACCCAGCCGCCCGAGGTCGGTGCTCGGAGACTCGTTGCGAGCCAGCGCATCGCGCATGCGGCGCACCGAATCGGTCAGCTCCTTGAAGACGGCGTCTGGCTGATTCCGAAGAAGCGAGTCGCTGACGCTCACACCGTCTGCTCGCTTTGGGTATCCGTCGCTTCCGTACGCTTTGTTCACGGCGCTTTGGATCGAGTTAAGTTCCTGGGCGATTTCTTCCTCGCTCATGGTCTTGATCAACTCGTCCTTGAACGCGCCGCCCATGGTGTAATCAATCAGGGGCTTCACTTCTATCGCAGCGCCGTCGGCCAGTCCTGACTTCTCACCGACCTTCGGCTTGGCTCCCTCCGAGAGCGTGGTTAACCGCACTAACTGAGCGAGCGCGCCGATCGCCGGTGAACCCCACTCTTTCTCACTCTTAAGTTTTTGCCGCGTGCCATCGATAAGCGGTTTGAGAATATTGGCTTCAACCAAGGCTCGCTGCGCCGCCAACTGACGCGTCTCAAAGTATTGGCCGGTGCGACCCAGCGCACTCAACATCGGCTTTGCGATCAGCGGATCGACGATCCGCTGAGTATTGTCCGCCGTTGTGCTGTAAATCTTCAAACGGGGCGTATCAACGTCGAGCACGCTCAGCGTTGGTGCGCCGTCCTTATTCTTCTGCGGTTCTCGCCCAAGATAAACGACTGTGTTATCTGGTTTTAACTCAAATAACTGGAGAGCCTTGTCGTCTTTCTCAACTGCATCCGCTGCCGAGGCCCAAACTTTCGCTGGCTTACTGAAAGAATCACGGTAGCCCCAAATGCTCAATGCCGTCACCCCACCCACGAGCAGCGAACATATAACCGCAGTTCCTACTACGAGTCGCCGACGCGATGCCATTGCTTTCCCAACATTTGCTGCGTTGGTGACCAATCCCTTCTCCTTAAATATCTTTCCAAGGAACATATCTCTCAGGAAGAAGGACTTTTCGCGGCTTACCCGCTTCGCCATCGCGGGATCATCGCCTGTCGTGCCTAGTGCCGCGGCCAACGCGGCGTCGAGCGCCTCACCCTGCCGCATGGAACTTGTAAAGTAAATACCCCGCAAGAACAGCGGTTTGGGGCTCCATTCGCTCGCCACGAAGATCTTGTCCAGATACTGCCGCAGCCGCGGGATCATGCTCATTAACTTCGCTGGCAACTCAAACAGTTCGTCCACCTCGTCGCTGCGCCGACCATTGGGATCAGTCGTATGAACCGGGTTCTGTAATAACCCCGCTCGCCGCTTTACCAGCTTCTGCCGTACCACTTCAAGATGTTTTTCAACCTCATCTGGAGAGAATGATTTGTCCAGCGAATCGGGGTTGCTCCACCCCATCATTTGATGCTGCAGATCACCGTTGTTAACATTACGGAAGAACTGCTCGAACCCCACCACCTTATCGCATTTACTTATCACCACCGTTACCGGGAACCGCACCTCGAGGGTCCGCTGAATAGTGTCCAACTGCCGAGAGATCGTCATCGCATAACTTTCGATCGTCTCCTTTTTATCCTCGAGTACGCTCTCCGCTGGCAGCACCAGTATGACACCATTGATCGGGCAGTTGGGGCGTGCCGTCTTCAGCAACTTCAAGAACTCTTTCCATTCTGTGCTGTTGCCCTCCCCCGATTCTTCCATGAACATCCGCCCCGCCGTATCTAACATTACAGCGTGGTTCGTGAACCACCAGTTCATGTTAAACGTACCACCAGCTCCCTGCAGAACATCCTGCAATCCCGGCGGAAAGCCTACCTCGCTGCGGCGGACCATTTCAGTCTTCCCAGAACCGGGAGGGCCGACAACCAAATACCAGGGCAGCGCGTAAATGTCTTTGCCCGCCGCGCTGAATGTCTTGACGCCCTCTTCAAACTTGCTGCGAAGGCTATCCATGTTGGCCTTCTGCGCCGGACTAATGGAGCCGCCACCGCCACCCTTGCGCGATAGCATCGCGGCAAAGGGCCCGCTCTTTTTCTTCTGCCACAAAATCATACCTACTTTGTAGAGCAGGATGAGCAGGCCCACGACCAGAAAGCCCCCCGCCGCGACCTTCCACGCCAGCCCGTGGTTGACGATCGCCATGAAAATTGTCGCGACGCCAGCTCCGCTGCCTAATAACAGCACCAACTGACCACCCCGCGACATTGCCAGCATTGAATGAATCGGATTTTGCATACTTACACCGGGATTCACCGCACCAAATTAAACTTACAACAGCACCCGCCCCGTCCACACCCCACGATTGCCTCGCCCATTTCCAAAGCTCAAACCGGCAATACCACGTCCGGACATATTATTACGGTTTAGGCGCCTGTTTCGACGACTGTGTGACCCACCAATCCGTCACCCCGTCCAGCGAGCTCTTTAGTGCCTCGCTGGCATCTCTGAAGAAGAAGAAGCAGGAGACGAGCACGACCCCGAGCACCAACAGCGCCAGGAGCGTCATGCCGGTCACCCGTTTACCCGGTGGTTCTGTTAAGTTACGTGTATCCAGGTGCACGTACGCATCCTCGCAGATCCGCCCCTCCTGATCGGCATCGACCATCATCAAAAGCCGGGCCGACATCTCCCGCATTTTGTTACGAATCAACTCCGGTTGTCCGACGTTATACCCTTGGAACCCAAGGCCCACGCACACGTAAAACACGCTCAACGCCTGAGTCGCATCGTCGGACATATCCTTGAGCGTTTCGTCCAGAATCTTCCAGAACTCTTCATCGTAACCTAACTTCTGGATCTCATAACTCATCGGTTTCCACGACTGCCCGCCGCTCACGCTTGCGAGCTTGCTGCTAACGATCATGGAGTCTGTAAAATACGTCAGCACAAGCTCGGCGGTGGGCCAGGCCTTGATCATGCCGGGCGTCTTCTCCGCCCGCCGGCGGGCGTCGGCCATGAGCGACTTAATATCACTCCGCACCACGCCGAAATCAACCCGCGCCCCTCGCCGCGCCTTGCGGTTCAGTTCGCAGATGTATTGAAATATTGGTTCACAGATATCTGCCAGCATCATTGTGCAATTTCCTCATCGCCTCTCCCCCGCCGCAACCGCTCAACCCGCTCGCCGCGTTGCCCTCATCACGGCACTGTCATATACAAACTGATATCTGAATACTCCATCGGCTCCAGTTCGCTCCACCGCAGGGCCAGCTTCTTCTCGGATGTAATTCGTTCCCAAAGCTTGGCGCTCGTCGCAAGGTCGATGCGGAAGTAATGGAGGTCGCCCGCGCTGGGCAGTTCCATCGGCTGGTGGCGGTCCTCGGCCAACTTCACCCCGAAGATCTCCAGCTTCACCATGCTTTTGGGCATCAACTTAAACTTATCCTGATCTTCTACGAGTTTGGCCAGCACGCCCGCGTCCATGCGCGTCTTTACCGCCAGCCAATATCCGTTGGCTTGTTGCAGGTGCTCTTCGGTGATGGCCGCCGAAAGCACGTTGTCCACCTTGGTAAACGGAACCTGAAGAAACCGGCCTCGTACCTGCGACCGTAACATCGGTCGAATGCGGCGATCCAGCTCCGCGAACACCACGCCAGGAAGATCGTGATCGTACTTCGGACCATCAAACGCATCACGATCCGGTGCTAGTGAGGCCAGTTCGGCCTGCAGGCTCCGAAGTTCGATATACGCCGCATACGGCGAAATATTCCCGGCTCCAGACGCCGCGCCCGCACCCCCGGCCACCAGCGATGGCAGGCGTGCTGCATACCGGTTCAGCATGCCTAGCCGCATTAACATAAGCATCTGAGGGGCCTTTAAGTTATCAATAACAAAGCCCCCACGCGTTAGTTGATTCACCAACTCGCTGCGGGCCGCCTCCACAGCATTGGCCAGATCACGCAACATATTCTTAAGTGTGGGCGAACCCGCGATCGTCATGCACGGCGGAATGTAACGAGTGTCCGGCCGCGGCACCGTGCTTGCTTCAGCACTAGCGACAATCCGCAGCAGCGGTAGCACCTCCATGTCGGTTACATCGTCCCCATCCACAACCAACCTCGCATTGAGCCGACGAACCAAAACCTGCTGCCCGTTCTCCCCGCTGTTTTCGTCCATCATCGAAGATTCTTCGATGCGGTACATGCGCTTCACTCGCACATCACCCCCACCGATGTTCTCAATGGTGTTGGCGCGATTCGCCTGCCACAGCGGCACCGCAACGCTCACCGTAAAGCCGCTGGGGTTGTTCGCCAGAGTTCGCTTAATATCCAGCGCGGGAAGCTCCGCATTCCCAGGCACGTCAACCTCCACCCCGCTGGGCATCACCGCCCGAAGTCGGTCAAGGCGCACAAGGTTGTTCTCAAGCCCGTCGCTCGCGATCCGAATTTCGAGAACCCCGTACGGATACTCCCAGGAAAGTCTTCGCTCGCGCGCTGCCCCCACCGCAGCTTCGCGTGACAGCACCTGCAAATGGTGCGGTTGTAAGAAAAGTCCCTCGTGCCAGTGAATCATGCCGCTTTTGCTCATGCCTTTTCCCTTGAATACTCACCAGCTGTCCGTCAAAATGCGCCCCGCCCCGCTCTAAGCCATCTGCGACCACTTAACTTCGCTCACGCGATCGCCGATCAACACCGCCCTGATGATCTGTCTGATCATCTCTCTGATCATCGCGCCCGCGTGACTACTTCATCACATGCGACAAGCCTGATTCCACATCCTTCGCAATCATTGACTTCAATCGCTTCTCCATCGCCGCAGCATCAACACCTTCCATTAACTTAATATACTGTTTCCAGTTTTTGGCCCCTTGGCTTTCGGTAAAAGTGCCCTTCTCCGCAGATGACTGCACGACGTCCACCGCATACCGCTTCATATGATCCTTGCTGAACTCTTCGCCTGCTTTCAGAACCCCCTTCAGCAGCAACGATACCAAGCTTCGCAGCCGCAGCATATCCCGCAGCAGCGATTCTCGGCTCAGAGTCTCGTCCCCCTCAGCGTAACGAGCCAAGACTCCCTGCCGCTCATTCGGGCTGGGCTTACTCAATACCCGGAAGACTTGGCTCTTGCTGTCCTTGGACATCTCTTGCCAGTAACTCACCGCCCAAGGCTCCAGCTTCACGGTAAACTCGGCCAGCACCGTACACAACTCCACGACCCGATCAGCCCGTATCACCGCTTCGGGTGGGAGCCCAATCTCTTTCTTCAGCGCCAACATCGCCGCCTCTGGCAGGCCCCCCAACGTCGGAACCTCCCGAACCACCTCTTTTATCACTTCACGCACAACTTCGCGGACCTCCCCCTTCTCCGAACTTGTTTGCCCGCTACTAGGCTCGCTCGCCACCAACCCCGCCGCGGCGAGCTTGCTCACCACCAACGTCCGTTCACCACCGGAGAGTCCGCTCCACATTGCAATCAGCGAATCGGTGAGGGCACTAGCGCTCTTTGGAGCGGCGGCGACCGGGGCAGGTGCCGCGACCCTTATGCTGCCTCGTTCAGAATCCCAAGTGGGAAACTGCGCTGTTAGGTCCTTGATGAAACCTTCGCGCTCGTGCGGAGGAAGCGAGCTGAGCTCTCGCTGCACGCAATCTCGCATCTGTTCAACCCGCATTTCCAACCCTTGGTCGGCCAACTCATTGTGCAGCACACGCAGTTGCTGCGCCAAGCCAGTTGCCCGCCGTCCGGTTTCTCCCGCCATTTCCATCGCGTTAAAGTTCCCTAGCGTAAAAGTCAGTACCGCCTTCCCCTCAACGCCTCCACTGTAACCCCCTCAAGGCCTCAGCAGCGTCGCTCCGTGGTTTATTCGCGTTGCCGAGGGTGCGGCATTTTCAGAGAGTCACATCGGCACTTTTCCTGCGCGCGAATCTGAAACCTGGGGGCCAGCCGCTTCATTTTTGCCCCACGTCCTGCCCGCCTATGCTTTCCCTTCGCCGCCGACATCCGGTACTACTCCCGGGAACTGGTCCGCGGGGGAACTAGTAAGTTTTGCCCGCTCGTGTTGGTCCGGTCGGAGTTAATACATATGGCTCAGCAAAGAGTTTCTTCGTCCAACAAGTCTGCGCGGTCAGGCGCTTCGTCAAAAAATGCGGTCCTTGCCGCTGTTTCGGCCGTGGCGATCCTCGGCACGGCTGTGTTCCTGTATATCTACTTCTTCCGCGAAACTCCCGCGCCGCCAAGCGACACCAATGTGATGACGGAGGCTACTCCGGAGGAGAAGGCCGAAGTGCAGCAGCAAAAAGACCTCATCGAGAAGCTCAACCAGAAGTCCAAGCCAGCTGGGGCGTAAGAGCGGTTGATCGCCTTTTGCTTTGATAACCACGACCACGGCTTCAGTGGCGGCGGTATCTCATTTTCATCTCGTGCCTCTCGTCCATGCCGCTTGCTCGCCTGTGCTGCCGGTGGGTCGATAGTTATTTTTTGGCTGCGCTGTTGTTTTGGGATGTCCGCCACCGCTTTCTTCATCCCCGCTCGTGTGCTCGCGCTCTTCTCGCCTTTAAACCAGCGCCGCTTCCGCCAGCATAGTTTCATCTAATCTTCTAGGTGTTTGGACATTTTCCAGATATAATATTGACGCTCGTTAGTCCTCCTCCGTAGACAATCGTGGCACTTGGCTGCTCGATCACCCGGGAACTTTGCGAGATTGGTTCAGAGGGTTGACACTTCCCTCGCGATCCGCAAAGACCCGGTGCGGGTAATCCTCTCTTTTTCCCGCCAAAATAATTTATTATGTCTACACCTCTCTCTAACGCGTGCCGCCAACCACTGGGCTCCGAACATGCAAAGACCCGATATCAGCGCCGTATCTCTCTCGGAGTGGTGGTTGGGCTTAGTGCCGGGATATCGCTTACTTCCATCGCTCGCGCCCAAGCTCTCCGCTACGCCGTCACCCCGGTGAACTTCGGAACTGCCTCCAGCGTTGCTCGCTGCCTAAACGCCCGGGGTGACGTCGTCGGAACGTACCAAGTTAACGGTAACGTGCGGCGAGTATATGTTTATCGCGCTGGCATCTTCAGTACCCCACCCCTCTTGCTCGCCCAGAACTTTTTCATCATCGGCTCTCCAAAGATTAACAATGCCAATCAAATCGCCTTCACCGGCGTTCCTATAGACACCCAGCCGCCACCATCCGCTCAAGCGTATTTGCTCACTGGCGATCTGCTCACCGTCATACCCCCCATCAACGGCATCTTCTCCGAGGCTACGGCGTTAAACAACGCTGGCCACGTCGCTGGGCGGAGCGACGTGAGTCCCTCCGCGATTTACGCCTATCTCTACGCCGCCGGAGTTACCATCGACCTCGGACAGATCCATCCTCCCTTCGGTAACCGCTTCGCCGCCACAGGCATCAACGATTCTGATGTAGTCGTTGGCACCGGCGACAACGCTGCTGGCGGTCAGTCGGGGTTCCTATGGAATGGCGTTATGAACGATCTCGGGCAGTTCAGGCCGAACGATGTGAACAACGACGGGTTGCTCTGCGGGACCGTTCTTATTGCTGGGTCGCCACGCGCCGCCACTCGAGACGGCCAAGGCATCGTGCAAGTGATCCCCGGCACGGGAGTCGCCGACTCTAACGCTTCGGCAATTAATATCCGCGCCACCACCGTTGGCTTCGCACGCTCCGAACCGGGAACCGCGTTTGCTTTTGTTTACAATCCCGCCAGCCCGCCAGCTCGAAACCTGAATCATCTGCTGACCCGCGCCGACCGTGCGAAAGGCTTCGAGTTCGCGGCGGCGTACGCAGTCAACGACGCCGGTCAGATTCTCGTCTCCGACGGCTATTCTCCCTTTCTGCTTACCCCAGTCGATGACTGCCCCGCAGACTTTAACCTTGATGGTGGTGTAGATGGAGAGGATGTAAGCGATTTTTTCTCGGCGTGGGTGCGCGCCGAGCCGCTCGCCGAGATTAACGGTGATGGGGGGATCGACGGCGCGGACATCGAGCCCTTCTTCAATGCGTGGGTGAACGCCGGATGTAGATCCTAAGCGGATTTCTCCGCGGAAACTCACTTGCAGTCTGCTGCTGAGGTAGCTCACCCCACGGTTACCAACCGCGCACGCATGTGCGGAGCTTGTCACCTGCGCACAAGATACAGATCGCCCCGCTTGGAACCGACTCGGTTACAATTTGACGCTCGCATGCCAGCTAGTAAGTATGGGAGTTAACCCCCGCACTTATCTCATTTACCTACGCTTCGCTGTGTAGACACCGTCGGGTTGAATGAACTCGGCGGACACTATCTTGCCCCCCTCGCTCAGGAACCGCACCGAGTAACCGTTCACGCCCTTGAGAGCGAAGGTGTCTTCCTTGGTCGCGACCAGTTCATACGCCGGTTGCCCCTCAACCATCATCATCAGCGTCTCTCCGCGAAGCGAACACACAAACGTCCGCGGCCCCAGCTCGTACTGGCCCACAAATCGCTCAATGTAAGCGGCATCAACCATCTTGGCCGATGCTTTCCGCTCGAACACCACTGGCTTAACTGTCGGCTCAAACACCACCTCCAGTGCGTCGATATCGCCAGACAAGTTTCCCCTGAAATTAATCTGCAGGTCCTCGAACGTCGGATCAATCGGGTTCTTCCCGCCCGCGAAGACATCATAATGCCAGTGATTGAGCGGCACAGTAATTCCATTGAAAGCGAAAGAAAGTTGCCCCGCGCTCTCAGCGACAGACGTAACTCCGTAACCCGGATGCGAGTACTCACCGGCATATTCCGCGATCGGTCGCGAAGCGGTAGTTCCTTCCTTTCGCGCCGCAAGCTTCTTTGCCTTGCCGTCTTTTTGCATCGCCTCGCCCACCGATCGCTGGCCGAGTGCTATCGAACTCCAGTCCTTGACCTCCGCGCCCAGCAGTCGATCAAGCGCATGATAAGTTGCCATCCGCGGCAGGGGCGACGAGTTCATATTCGTAAGTGCCACCACACCGATGCCATCCTTGGGGAGCATGGTCACCAACGCTGAGAATCCGTCGATGTTGCCCCCGTGCTCGACCATCAAATGCCCCCGGTACGCCGCGACGAACCATCCCATGGCACAGCCGATATTAATGATCGCTGGCTCGACCGAGTCGGAAGGCATCACCATCTGCGGGCGGTGCAATTCCGCGAGAGTTGACTTAGAAATAATTGTCTTGCCCTCGTGAGTGCCATTACCAAGATGCAATGCGATCCATCTGCTCATGTCTGAAACAGACGAGTTAATCGCTCCGGCTGGCGCAACCACGGAGAGATCGCGGAACGGCATCTTCCGCATCGCCTCATCGCGAAACTCGTGCGGAGCCGCGAAGTCGGGCATCTTCTGCATCTCAACTACGCCGAAGTTCGTGTTGCTCATTCCCAGCGGCGTCAAAATCCGCTCAGAGACGCACGTTTCCCACGTCTTGCCCATCACACGCTCGGTCAGATACCCGGCCGCGACGAACATTAAGTTATTATACTGAACGGTCTGGCGGAAGTCCTTGCTCGGTTCGAGATAAGCCAGCCGGCCAACAATTTCTTCGCGTGAAATCCCGCTGTTGTTGTACCACAGCAGATCGTGCCGCGGGAGCCCGCTCCGATGCGTAACCAAGTCGCGAGGAGAGAGCCGCTCGGCCGCGAAAGGATCTTGCAACTTAAATGACGGAAGGTAACTACGAACCGGCTTATCCCAGTCCAGCTTCCCCTCGTCCACCATCGTCCCCATCACGAACGTCGTAAATGCCTTCGTGCAACTGCCGATAGCGAAGACCGTATCGGCCGTTACCGCCCCGCCCTCTTCGGTATCTTTGGTCCCCAGCCCCTCCATGAAGATTACCCGACCATCTTTGATGATCGCGACCGCCACGCCCGGCGCGCGCCACTGCTTGCGGGCTTGATCGAGCCACTCCTTATATCCCGAAAGTAAGCCATCCTCAACCTTTGATGATCCACTCCCCGCAAAGGTCCAGTAGAACGGAAACGAACCTCCACCCTGCGTAAATGTGCCTTCCACCCGCTCACCGCCTGCATTGATCTTTCCGGAAAATGTCGGGTCGCCGGGGATTCCTTTGATCGTCGCCTTCACGGCGTCGTTTACGATCGATATATTCGTGAGGGGCAAATCGCGAGCGCCCTGCACCGGGATGGTTATATCTCCGGTGATCGTACCATCCGCGTTGCCAACAAAATCAAGATTAAAACTTAACTTCTGTCCGGGCAACTCGATCACACCATCCCATCGGTCCGGGGGTGCTGCTTGGCCCGCAGACGCCCCCCCGCTGGCGACCTTGGCCGCAGCATTGACGCCGGGCGGAAGTGCCCAGACTGTACCAACCTGATCAACTTCCGAACCTCTTGAACTTGGCTGCGATGCAGCATCGTTCATCGCCAGCTCAACCTTCGGCGCTGCCACTAACGCATTGAAATCGGCCGCCGCGGCAGCTTCGAGAGCGACGGGCGACTCCACATACTTTAACTCGCATGCGAACTCCCTCCCGCCAAGTATATAGGTGCCCCGCACGGTCTCCGCGTCGGCGCCAATCACACCCCGGAACGACGACTCTCCGTCCATATCAGCCACCTTGAACGAGAGATCATTTGCCCGAATACTTACATCACGCATCTCGAGCACGGCGGCTCCCTGATGCGGAATCGCCATGCGGCCGACGATGGTCTCGTCCCCCATCGCCGCGAAATCACAGAGCATCTTCATCCGCCCAGTTGGCAACTCAACAAAGCCTTCCCATCGCTCGGGCCCCTTGATTGTAACAGTTCCGTCTACCTCGCCCCCCTTGGCCGAGGCAGCAATCTCTTTAGCGTTCTCCTCATACGTTAACGTAAACGGGTAAGAGTTTCCCAGCTGCGTAAACGTGCCAGCAACTGTCTGTCCGTCCTCGGCGATCACCCCGCTAAACGCGGGATTCCCAGGAACGTTGGGAACCGAAAAGTGAAGTGTGCTCCCACTGATCGCGAAATCCGTCACCCGCACGCGGCTTACCTGTGAACTGGGAATTGAAAGCTCACCCATCACCGTGCCATCGGCGTTGTTCGCAAACGCCAGGCTCAGCCCCACTGCCCCCCCGGGAGTCGTAATTCCACCGTTCCACCGCTCAAGCGTGCCGTGAGAGGGGGCACCCTCTTCAGATTTGGCCCCCGCGAACGAAACCGAAGCGTTAGGCTCTTCATAACGCACCAGGAAGGGATGCTCTTTGCCATGCACGGAATAGGTGCCCGCCACCCCTAAACCGTCGGGGGCGATCTCGCCTCGGAAAGTGGGATTACCTTGCAGCCCCTTTACATTAAAGAACATCTTGCTGCCGACAATCGCAACGTTCTCTAGGTCAGCGCGAAGGCCCGCCTGCTCAGGCTCATTCTTATCCCGCCCGCCTGCTTGCTTCGCCGACGCATCTCTCTCCGTATCCCCGAGTTCAACATCTCCGAGGATGGAATCGTTCATCCCGTTCTCAAATGCCAGCGTAAGCGGCACCCTCCGCCCGCCCATATCGATGTAACCGATCCATCGCTCCCGCGATGCGCCCTCATCCGCATCCGCCAGCAGGCCACTTGGAACAAGTGATAACGAAGCCGTAAATAACGCGGCGAGCTGAAGCGATCTAGTCTGCATTGCCATAAAAAACTCCCTAAAGCGGTCCGCGATTCCTTGCTACCGCAAGCGTAGCAGGTCGCAATGTCTTGCCTCCATTGCCCTCCCGAAATGACCGCCGTGGCCCACATGCCCCACCACTTGCGTCACGTCTCTCACTACCCCAATCAAGCGTTAAACCATCACCATGCCCGCACGTAGCTTCACGTCTGGACCCGCAGCCGCCGCCGACCGATACTATTGCGCGACTCCCCACACGCCCCCGCGTCGTCCCCGAGGCTCAGAGCCTATTTGGTATTTGCTCGTGCGGCTATTCGCCCTTCGGTGAACTTGTCCACGAAGTTCCTTCGGCAGCCCTTTTTCTTCCTGGATGAACCTCTTATGTGCGGACTTGCTGGCTTTCTTAACCTCAGACAAGCGCCGGGCGACCCCGCCACCCTGCGGGCGATGACCGATATCGCCCGCCACCGTGGGCCTGATGACCAAGGATTCCGGCTCTTCTCGCTCACGTCGCCCTCATCTCGCGAGATCTCGTTTCACGTAGGGCAAGGTACGGAGCAGAGCCCGCACAACACCGAGCGGTTTTCGGGGGGCTTGGGCTTTAATCGGCTGAGCATACTTGATCTCTCGCCGCGTGGTCATCAACCGATGACCAACGCCGATGGCTCGATCTTCATCGTTTTTAACGGAGAGATCTATAATGCATTCGACTACCGTCGCGAGCTGGAGGCTGCTGGAGTTACTTTTCGCAGCACCACCGACACCGAAATTATTATTTATCTTTACGAGCGATACGGTATCGAAGGGTGCCTGGAGCGGTTGAACGGGATGTTCGCCTTTGCGCTTGTGGACCTGCGCACTCAAACCCTGCATATTACCCGCGATCATTTAGGCATCAAACCTCTCTACTGGTCGATTCACCAAGGGTGCCTCTATTTCGCGAGCGAAAGCAAGAGCATCACCGCGGTGCCCGGCTTCCCACGCGAGCTCGCCGAAGAGCTTCTGGATGAACAATTACTTTTCCGGTACAACGCTGGCGAAGGATGCCTGATCAAAGGCATAAACAACCTCCGTCCCGGTCACCGCCTTCACGTAACCGCCGACGGTAACGTGAGGTCGATCCGCTATTACACCATTCCCGATTCTGAATCTGGCGCGATGAGCGATGACGAGGCCTCGCAGGCCTTCGAAGCGGCGTTCGAAAAGAGTGTCAAGAGCCAGCTTATCAGCGATGTTAAGCTCGGTTGCCAGCTCTCCGGCGGAATAGACTCCTCCTTGGTGACCAGCGTGGCGAGAGAAAGATTCGGCCAGGATCTAGACGCCTTCTCAATTATATTCGAGAATAACGCGGTGAGCGAAGAAAAGTGGATGCGCGAGGCGGCAATCAAAACCAACACGATCAACCACTGCTACCCGCTTACATTCGAGTACTTCTTTGATAACCTGCGCGATGCCACGTGGCATTACGATGCCCCGCTGAATCTGGGCAACGCGGTAGGATTATATCTGCTCGCCGAAGAGGCTCGCAAGCACGTCACCGTGCTCCTCAGCGGCGACGGCGCCGATGAGCTCATGGGCGGCTACTCGCGTTTCTATCTCGCCGGGCTGCGTCCCATGGTCATGCCCCTACTCCCGTTCCTCTCGGGCGTGCCACGCCTGGGCCCTAAACTTAATCGTAACTTTAACATCCCCCCGGGCTTGGACGATGAGGGATGGTTCATCAAGCACGGCACCGCGATGCGAGACTGGCAGGTGCTCGCCCTCCGCCCCCACGCCGACCTTCAAGGTGCGCTCGACCGCCGTCGAGAGCTCTTCCGTGAAGGCAACTCCACGTTTCTGAACAACTGTAACAAGTTCGACATGCAGACCTTTATGGTCGAACTGCTGATCCGGCAAGATAAGATGATGATGGCGCACAGCGTCGAAAACCGTGTGCCCTTCCTCGATCGTGATGTCGTCGCGCTAGGCCGATCCCTCCCGCAACATCTGCGTATCGACGACCGGGTCTTCCACCCAAATGCCATGGAAGCCAGCACGAAAGTGCTGCTCAAGCAGATGGCCCAGCGCCGCTTCGGGTCCGCCTTCGTCAACCGACGTAAGCTCGGCTTCGGCCTGCCCCTGGTCGATTACTTCTCCGACCCGCGGTTTGAAGAACTCCTCAACGACTCGCTCCTGCCGGGTATCAGTGCCCGCGGCTGGATCGACCCGCGTATCGTGCGCGCGTGGCACGCCAGAATCCGTGACCACAAGGATCGCTGGTACACCGAAGCGATGTGGAGCGTCGTCTCCCTGGAAATCTGGGCTCAGGAATGTCTTGATGCAACTCCCGATCCTGACCGTTGTGCCGATCGCCCACTTGTTCGTCGCGGGGCGCTCGCCCAATCCACGCCCAGCACGATGCCCCGAGCCTTCGGCGGAGGGAGCATCGATCAAGAACCGGCGCTTTATACCCGGAGTGTGCCACGCCACGCACATTTCCCCAACTGAGATTTAAGGTGGTGAGAAGGCAGGGGAGGGAACCACTCTCCATTTAAGCTGCAACTTCGCTTGACTCCGACGAGCAGGCATAAGATGCGCGGTCTGTGGCTCTGGATATCGGTCGTGGTCGGTGTCACTCGTGGTGCCATTTTCATCTGAGTGGGAGACACGTTGATGGATGATACAGATCACGTTTGGAAACGGCTCCGTGAAGACGCACATTTCCGGTTTAAGTCGCCACAGCATTCTTTCGATCTTGAAGCAACCGCCGTAGCGCTGGCGCAAGAGGTCGGGGCGGGTAAGGCCGGGCGGCGGCAGGAAACGCTCTACAAGCACGGCGCGACCACCATCGCGCTCTTCCTCTTCGGCTATCTCACGCACATGCCGCCGCACCGTACGAACGGGACTGTGGTCATTCATGTGCTCAGGGGCCGACTGCGCCTCACCGCCGAAAAACAGGAGCATGATCTTCGCGCGGGTCAGATGCTCGTGCTCGCCGCTGGGGTTGAGCACAACGTTGCTGCCTTGGAAGAGAGTGCTATGCTGCTCACCGTGCATCTAGACCCCGTTGCCGCCGGAGCGATCGCAACGTCCGCATCGGAACAACCCATCACGGAACGGGCCGCACCGGATTTCGCCGGAGCCGCGACGCTCGTACGGGCAATCAGCCGGTGGGACAACGAGGGCGGGCAACGCGGACCACTAAAGGAGCTTAACCGTGCCCTGTCTCTGTATGACCACGTGAACGATCGGCCATTGGACCCACCTCTTCTCCTCTAAGTTTATCGCTCTCCTCGCAACGCGGGAGGTCGCCCTTCTCGCGGTTGTGCCACCGCACCGCGGCTCATGTAAGTTTCCGCCGTACAAACGAGCTTCGCTGACTGCGTCGCACCAAGCCATCTTGTGTCGCTTTTGCGCATTTTCCCGATTTCGGCGGGCGCACCAGTCCCGACTCTCTCAACACAGTCTGGCGGAACGCCTCGCTCTGCGGCTACTCAGACTACATGCAGACCATAACGTTCCCCGCACTACCGCAGCCCCGGTTTGCTAAAGATTATATATATAGTCCTGCTCCGGCACCGAGTCGGAAATAACTCAAAGCCGCACCGCCCCCTTCATCGTCCCGCTCACTTATCTTCGGCAAAGTCCTCTACCGGCGAGGTCGCCTCGTTCTCCTGAAGCTCTATCCTGCGCTCGCCCGTGCCCTTTACATTCTCTTCCCACGCACGAAACCGCCGCGAATAATCTCCATCCCCGTGCACGGTTATGTTATACTGATCGATGCGCTCCTCATCCGGAACATAATATGTCTCTGGCACCGGGTCCAGCCCCGGCTCCCACGCCCGCGCGTGCAACACCCGCCACGCATCAACTCCCACCCGCATCTTCAACGTAACTGTCTGATACACCGGCCGCCCGTCGGGCCCCGGCGGAAGCTCCGGCATCGGCCGCATCACATCCACCGAGCCCTGCTTAAACCGTAACCAGACCCGGGTGACGTGATACACCGGCAACGCTGCGTCGGTCTCCGCGGTCATCGGGACCACATTGGGCCCCACCAGCCTCGCGATGCGCTCATAAAAACTCTTACGCATCCCCGCGGGCAGGTTCACCGCCATCGGCAACTGCGTAATGGTCTGCCCCGCTTCTTTGGAAGTAGTAGCATCTAAACGTAACGTTCCAGGCTCATACCGATTCGCAACAAACTGCAGCGCCGCGATCATCGCGCTCTCCGAGGCTGGCGAGTTTGGGTTCTGCCGCGTCCCCGTCGCGCTGGGGATCTCCGGATAGTTGACCCCGCCATGCTTACACCCACCCAGAGCGCAAGCCGCACCAACTATGAACGTAATATAAACACTGGAACGCTTCATGTTCAAAGGCTTCTCCATAACTACGCCAATCGTAGTAGCTTCTTCCACACCCCACCGCCCCCTTCCCAGCACCACTCGCTCGCCTAGAGCTCCCCTGTCCGTGGGCCGCGCAAAACATGAGGTGGCTTCCTCTTCGCCGATCTCTATGTCGATGTCACTCATGCGGCCCACGGACAGGGGAGCTCTAGGCGAGCGAGTGGTGCTGGGAAGGGGGCGG
>CAYVFW010000003.1:0-14164 GCA_964450325.1 uncultured Phycisphaeraceae bacterium
GCCCTGCGGCCCGTTCGCAGAGTCGGGCAAGAGATTGCACGCTGGTTGGTGATGCTCTGGAGGATCGCTTAAGATGACTTACCCAAGAGGAGCGAGGTGGGCTCGGCCGCTACTGTCTCTCCGTTTTTGCGAATGAACTTCAGCACGACATCGACTGATTGAGTGGGCATAACGTCTGAGCCTCCATCATCAAGCACGCTTAGTTTAATGAAGTAACCGGGACCGACGCCCGCGTTGACCGATGTCACTTGCGGGTGGGGAAGCTGGAGCGACCAGGTTCGTAACACTTTTGCGCCCTTGCCGATTAGATTTAACTCAAATGTTCCTTCAACTTGGATGGACCGGGGGTAGTTGTCCGGGAAGATGTAGACAGTAATGAGGCAGGTATCAAGATAACCATTGCTATTGGAGTCGCGCGGTGTCTGCGCGGCCATGAACATCGTGCTTAGTTTGGAGACGGCGGGTTGGGGGCCTAGCTTCGTAGCGGGCTTATCGGCGGCCACGCAGCCGGGCAGCAAGAGGCTGCTAAGAGTGCCCAAGCCGATGAATGCACCGATGCAGGTTGCGTGGGTAAACTTCGAGGCACAAACTCGCCTGCGCGCGCTTGCCGGGCGAGCGGTGCAATCCGGAGAGTTAAGAGTATTGTGCATGGGGCTTATTCTGTTAAGGTCACGAGCGTTGTGCGCGGCAGTCGCCAGTTTGGGAAGACTAAAGCGAGATTTCATTATCGTGGTGGTTTGGTGCGAGCGGTGGAGGGGACGAGCAGGTGCGCGGCGGGGGAAGCAGGGGCTACCGAACTCGTAGGTTTGGGCAGAGAGAGGTCGGGTGTGAGGTTCGTGTCGGAGGTTGGCGTTGGTGGCGGTGATGTGGCCGGGTCGTTGAACGCGGGGTCGATTGGTAACCCTGTCTGCGGATCGATTGCGCCCTCGGCGGGCGTCTCTTCGGCTTGTTTTGTTCTGGTCGCTTTGATATCGGCTTTGATACTTTCAAGGTAATCAAGCACGCGGGTGGGGTCTTCCATCCGATCGATCTGCTGATTACTTACATCTTGAGCCATGCCGTGGGCCGAACCGGGCAGACCCGGGATGACGCGGGGCGTAACTATAACGAGTAGCTCCGTCTTCCTGGCCTCTTGCAGCTTGGTGCGGAAGGGGAGACCAAGGAAGGGGATATCGCCCAGGATTGGCACCTTACTGCGGCGTTCCTCCTGAGTTGTCTGGATAAGCCCGCCGATCACGACGCTCTGACCATCCTTAACTGTCACAACTGTATCGACCCTGCGCCTGGCGATGATCGGGGCTGTCTGGTCGCGGTTGATCTGTGTGGTGCGGTTGGTGAGCTGCGAGATCTGGGGGTTGATCTCCATGCGAACAAAACCGTCGTCGCTTATCGCGGGGGTGACGCTCATGATAATACCGACGGGCAACCGTTCAACGCTTGAGATGAGCGTGCCTATGCTGCTGCGTTCTGTAGAACCGGCGACACCGATCTCATCGCCCACGTTAATCTCGGCCTTTTGATTATTATTCACGGTGACCTGAGGATTACTTAATATCTCTAGTTTGCCCTGCGCTTCGAGCGAGCGGATAAGGATACCAAAGTCGGCGGAGGTCACCGAGAGGTTTGGCACGCCCAAGGCGGTGGCTACCCCTGAACCTCCTGCGAGCGAGCCGACGTTGTAGGCTTCGCCGCCGAAGGGGCCGACGCTGATATCCATCCCCCACTGCTCGGTAGTGTCGAGGGTTACTTCGGCAAGTAACACTTGGATCATTACCTGCGGCGGGGGCGTATCGAGTTCGTCCACGATACTTAAGACGGTCTGCATATAGCGGGGCGAGGTGCTGATGACCAGCTTGTTGCTCTTTTCATCCCCCACTACCGTAACTTCCTGCTCGAGCCGACGCATGAGTGCGCCCGAGAGTTGAGGGCCCAGTGTCACGCGTTCGCTGTCGTTCTCGCCGCGGAAATAGGACCGGAGCGTGGTTTCGATTTCGCGTGCTTTGGCGTTTCGGAGGGAATAGACGCGGCGGTCGCGTTCGTTGGCGGCGATGCCGTCGAGTTCTTGAATTACTTTGCGGACAAGTTCGAGGTATTCTTCGGTACCGGACACGATGAGCGTGTTGGTGCGTGCATCAACGGCGATTGCCAGTTGCTGGCGTTCATCGGGAACGGCGGTTACGTTGGGAAGGTCGGAGATGCCGCCGGGCTCGGTAGAGTTGTCCGTCGTATTGTCGGCGGGGTTGTCGCTGCGGGCCGGGCGAGTGCCTTGGGGGAGCAGCACCATGGCGTTGCCGCGTTGTTCGAGTTTGAAGGTGTCTCGGAGTAGTTCAGCCATCTGGCGGGCATCGGCGTTGAGAAGTGTAAACTTCTCAATCTTGCGCGAGCCCGCGCTGCTGCGTTCGATCTCCATAATCATTTCGGTGATTAAGGTTACCATCGTTTCGGGCGCGGTGATCCAGATTGAGTTGGTCCTAGGGTCGGCGTTGAGGGTGACCTGATCCTTTATCGCACCATCGATCTCGGCTTCGGTGGGCTTGCGCCCGTCGCCGACGACGAGGTCTAACTGTTCACGGAGAAACTGCAGCTTGCTCGCCTGTCTTGCGCCCACGCCGCGGCCGCCGCCAACGGGGCGGCCAGCGATCACGGATTCGATGAGCGTAACGACTTCGCTTGCGTTAGCGCTCTTCAGCTCGATCCACTTAATTTGCTGCAAGGCGGCCACCTCGGCGGAATCGATCTTCTTTGCGAGGGAGCGGAGCTCGATCATGTCCTGCTCGGTACCGCTGAAGATAAGCGAGTTGAGCCGTTCGTTGGGTGTCACGGAAACGGCGTTGGGCCCGCGGCGGAGGTTCTCTTTGTCGGCGTAGAGGGCGGTGAGCGACGCCGCGGCCTCGGCGGCGCGGGCCTTGGTCAGCTGGATCATGTCGATGCGTTCGCCCGCCGCGAGCTTGGCCGCATCGGCGGTGAGGGCCGTGATAAGCTCTTTTACTACCGCGAGATTCTCATCGCTGCTGGCGATGATAAGAAGGTTGCTGAGTGGCTCGGCCTCGATGCTGAAGGCATCAAGCGGGTTACGAACGCCTCCGGTCTGAGCGGCTGCGGAGATTCTCTCTCGCATCAGGCGATCAATGCGCGGCGCGAGTGCTCGGGCGTCTGCCCCGGTGACAGTCAGAATATGCAGGCCTACGGAGAAGTTAGATTTCTCACCGTCCAGCGTCTTTAGCATTCCCTCGACGATCGCAATGCTCTTGGGGCTTGTTGCCACGATCAGCGAGTTGGTTCTTAAATCATTGCTTATAATTAACTTATCTTCCGGACGGGTATCGGGTAGTAACTCGCGCTGCCGGAAGAGGTCGCGAAGGATCGACGCAACGCGTTCGCTCGCGGCATGCTGGAGCGGGAAGATGCGGACGGTGTTGGATGCACTGGCGGCTTCGACGTCGAGCTGAGCTACGAGGGCGCGGACAATCTTAATATTGGCGGGGGTTGCGACCACGATGAGCGAGTTGAGTTGTTCATCAGCGGTGATGACCAAGCCGGTAACCGGGGCGAAGAGATCGGAGAGGATTGGGGGCGTAAGGATAGAGATCGCGGGAGGCGTGGGGGTTCCCGGTTCGGTCGCGGGTGCGCCCGGTGGTGTGGTCAGGGTGGGCGTGGAGAGCGTTGACGCATCGGGAAGTTGCGCTGCGATGCGAAGCCGACCGAACTGGCGTTGAAGCCCCATTGATTCGGGGGTGGAGGTGAGCCCGCGGACCAGGACATCCTGCAGCTTACGCGCGAGCACGGAAGCGTCGGCGTGTTTGAGCGGGATGATCGCCGGCTCTATCCAGTTGGCCGCGCGGTCCGAGTCGAGATCTTTAATTAAGACCTCCACCAGCGCTACTGCTTCCTCTCGTCCGGCCACGATGAGTGTGTTTGTGCGTTCATCGACCGCGGCCGCGATCTCTCCCGCGAGCGCTTGGCCTGTGGCGGTCGGGGGGAGCCCTTGGCGGCGTGTTCCGGGGAGGCGGCGAAGGGCTTCACCCTGGCTGAAGAGTTGTGTTATGACCTGCTGAACGCGTGTAGCGGAAGCGTTACTCATCGGGAAAATTCGGACGATCACCGCGTCGCCGATGGGGAGCGTGTCAAGGAGTTTAATTACTTCACGGATGGCGTCGACGTTGACCTGGGTCGAGATAATAATAAGTGAGTTAGCCTCCGCATCGGCGATGATGCGGATCGGTTTGCCCAGGTCGAGCTGTTTTTCGGTCTGCTCGGCTCCGTTCTTGATGATCGATAATCGCCGGATCTGCTCGGCCAAGGCTTTGGCGGGGCCGGTTTCGGCCACCTGAAGCGCTGGATTGAACATCGCGGTGAGCGTATCGGCCACGGGCTTAGCGCTGGCCATCTTAAGTGGGAGCACCGCGACGACCTGCTGGGGATCGGTCGGCGAGGCGTCGAGCGCTTTCACGAGTGATTCGATGGCGCGACCGTCGCCCCCGCCCGCTACCACGGCGATGGCGCGGCGGCTGGACATAACTGTAATTGTTACAGGCTCCGCGACCACACCTGGGCGATCCGGGGGGGCGGGTCGCGTCACGCCCATTTCTTCGAGGAGGCGTTTGATCTCCGAGGGCGCATTATTCGTAATGTCGATAATGTACACGGATTGATTGAGATTCGCCGTGGGCATGACGGGCCCGACCTGGTCGGGATCTATCACCGGGGCATCGAGCTCCTCGATCACCTTTCTGATCTCGGCGAGGAGGCGTTCGCTCGCCGCGATCACCAAGGCGTTAGCGTTGCGATCAACTTCGATGGCGAGCGTCTCGCCCTGTTGCCTGGCGATCTCTGAGAAGGTGGCGAGGAGCGTGACGCGGAGCCTGGCGGCGGCAACGGAACGTAAACGGATGACGTGGGGCATCACGCGTCCCACTTGACCCTGCTGTTCCAGCGTCTCGGCAAGAGCCTTTACCTGGGCGAACTTCTCATCGTCGGCCCGCACGATCAGCGAGCCGGAGGCGTCGTCGCCAATAATAATTACCGCGCGAGGGCCGCTGGCTTGGGGGCTGCGATCGGTTTTGTTTAAGAACAGCTCGCGGATCGTCGAAGCGACCACGCTGGGTTTGCCGGACCGGAGCGGAATGATGCGGGCGCTTGGCATTCCCGCGAATCCTGAAACATCAAGCTGTTTCACCGCGAGCATGATGCGGGAGAGATCTTTCTGACCGGCGAATACTACCAGCGAGTTAGTCTGCGGCTCAGCGGAAACGCTCGGCAGATCGGTCGCGTCTACTAGTACGGTCGGCTCGGTCAGCTGGAACTGATTGCGTGCGGCGTTCGTGCGATTCTGTGCGGCGACACGAGTCTGGGCTTGCCGGAGCTGTTCCTCAAGAGGCGCACGGAACCCTTCGTTGAGGGCGCGCGCGATGCTCGCGGCGTCTGCGTACGTCAGCGGCACGACGGCGAGCTGGCGCTTGGTATCGTACTCGGAAGTATCGAGTTTCGTAAGCAGAGCGCGGATGCCCTCCCACTGCTTCTTGTCCGCGCGAATTACGAGAGAGTTGCTGAGCGGGTCTGAAAGGATCGTAACGTTACGAGCGGCCGGGGTGACGGCCTCGCTCGCGAAACGGCCGTAGAAGACCTTTAGCGCATCGGCGGTCTGCTGAGCGTTGGCGAAGTCGAGCTTTACAAACTCGGTCGTGCGCTCTTCGGCCACCGGGACATCAAGCTCTTTGATGATCGCTTCGAGCTCCACGATCTGGTCGGCGGGGGCGTAGACTGTAATTGTGTTGTCGGCGCGGGAATAGTCCACGCTCGCGGAGACTTCGTTAGGACCTTTGGGCCGGGCGTCGAGCACCTGCTCCAGGGTCGATGTAACGGTTGAGACATCTACGTTTGCAAGCGTGTAGCGACGGAAGACCGCCCCGCTGCGCATCGGTTCGGTGTCTATCTTCTTAATCTGCTCAACCACCAACGCGATGGCCTCTTTGCTGCCCGTGAGCAGCAGAGAGTTGCTGCGGATAACGGGAGTTACAGTTACTTTAACATTAGGTGGCAACGCAGCACGCAGCGCGGTGGCGACGTCGGCGGCTTTGGCGGTGGTGAGGGAGACAGTTTCGATGTTCGCTTCGTCGGCCTTGGGTGGCGCATCGAGTTGCTTGAGGAGCAGCACGACTTCATCGAATAACTTGTCCGGCGCGGAGATGACCAGAGCGTTGGTGCTGGGTTGGGGCGTTACGACCACTCGATCTGATGGCGAATCCGCCTTGGTGAACATCGACCGCAGGACATCGGCGGTGTCGCGTGCGACACCGTTACGCAGAATGAAGACCTCTACACGGCGGTCCTTCCCTGAGTCGGGTTGATCGATCTGAGCGATGAGGTCGCGGAGCGTCTTGAGATCGTCTTCCTGGGCACTCGCGATAATAACATTACCATCGGGCGACCCGATGATGCTGACCGGGCTCGCGGTTTCAAGCCCCTGAGCGCGGACGCGGTCGGTGAAAAACTGGCGGAGATTGGTGGCGGCCCTCTCCGCTCTGGCGTGGTTCAGCGCGATTGCTTCAATACCGCGCTTGGCACCTTCGGGTGCATCGTCTAACTGCGCAATATAACTTACTGCCTTCTCGATCTGATCAGCTTTGCCGACCAAGATCAGACCTTTCCGAAGACGGTCAACCTGCACGGTTACCGCGGCGGGGTCGGGGCCACGCCAGGAACGCCAGTTTGGCGTCATGAACGCTCGCTCAAGCACGAGCTTGACCGCTTGCAGGTCGGCGTTTTTAATTAACACGCTTCGGACGGTCATCTCCGCGCGCTGTTCCGCGGGCACATCCATGGCGGTTATCAGCCGCTCGACCATCGCCAACTGCTCGCCCTGTCCCAACAGCACGACGCAGTTGGCGGCGTCGTTGGTTTCGATGAAGACCTGCTGATCCGTATTGTTCGCGTTGCCGCCCACCATCGAAGTCCAGCGGACCTCATCAATTATGTTACGGATCGTGTCGGCGATGTCGGTCGTCCGGGTATTATTCAAGGGGACAATCTTGAAGACCATATCCGTCGCGGGGCTTGGGCTGTCGAAGGTTTTGATTAATTCTTGGATCTGCTTGAAATCCTCATCGCTCGCGCAGATGATCAGCGAACCTGTCCGCTTGTCGCCGGCGATAGCGACCCGATTGACGACTCGTTGGCCGGGGCGTGAGGAGATCTGAGCCCGCTGCGTGAAGAACTGCTGGAGTGCCTGGGCGACGGTCGCGGCATCGGCGCGTTCGAGCTTCGCGGAGCGCACCGGCAGGCCCGCGACTTCGGCCGAATCGATCTGCGCCACGAGGGACTTAATCTGCGCGACTTCCTCGGGGAGGGCACGAACAATTAAGATATTGGAGCCTTCCTGGGCTGACATCCGGATCCGCTCGCGTTTGGCGGGGTCCTTTCCAATAATGACCTCCTCGGTCATCTTGCGCACCGCCTCGGGAGCGGCCTGTTGTAATGTTATGATGGCGAGCTCAAGACCCGGGACCTGCGCCGAGCCGTCTACGGTTGCGAGTAACCGGTCAACTTCCGCGTGTTGCGTGGCCGAGGCGGTGACCAGCAGTGAGTTGGTGCGCTCATCCGAGACGAAGCGGGCTTGGGGGTTCTCCGCCGCGTTTACGCCCTGCCGCTGGCCGTCAAAGAGCGACTGCAACGTGGGGGCAAGGTCCAAAGCGCGGGCGTTGGCGAGGGAGTATCGGCGGATAGCGAGCCTGTCCTTCACCGGGCTCTGGTCGATGGTTTCGATGAGCGCATCAATCAGCGGCATCGCCTGAGTGGGAGCGGCGATAAGCAAGCTGGATCCGCTGGCATCGCTGGAGATTCTGACTAAGGCGGGATCAATTCTATCGGCGGTGATCGACTCGCCCTTACTATTTGTTATGGTTACATCAAGCGAACGGATGCGTTTGGCTTGGGCGCCCTGCCCGCCCGCGAACAGCTCGCGGACGGCCTGAATGGCACGCTGGGCCGACACATTCGCGAGCGGCACTACTTTGATCGTGGTAGGTATAGAGTTATCAATCGCGGCGATGTTGGCGATGAGTGAGGCCACCGTTTCAAAGTCGGTATCATTGGCTAGCACGATCAGCGCGCCGCCAGCGGGGTCGGTGGTTACATTCACCGGACCGGTGAATCCACCACCCCTCCCCGCTCCCCCACCACCACCAGCAGGCGACGTTTGTACCAGCTGCGCAATCGTCTGATTAATTACTTGGGCAAGTGCGGTCGCATCTGTCCCACCGGCGAGGGTTACGATCCGCACGTTCGCGGGCGACGCGGGCATTGAATCTGAGAGCTGGCGGGCCAACTGCGCGACGCGATCGGTGGCGCGCGGTGATCCAACAACGATGAGCGAGTTGGTGGCTTGATCAACCGCGATCGTCACCACATTATCAGTTGCCGTTTCAGTCTCGCTAGCGGGTGACGGAGGGCCGACCAGATCGGGCTGAAGTGAGCCCGCCGCGTTGGATGGTATAAAAGTAAGTACGGCTGCAGCAACTGCGGCGACTAACAGCGGACTTAAGGACGGAAGAAAGGGCGAACTGGCCTCGCGGTCAAACTGAGCAAGGGCGCGGCTGCCGCGCGCGGGAAGCAGGTAGACTTCGTTCAACGGGATATAATGGAACGTAGCCTTCTTTGGCTTACTTTGGCGCTTTAAAAGCTCTTCGGCCGAAATCACCTCAACCTTGGACGTGCCCTGGCCCTTCATCAGCCGCTCGATCGTTCGCGCCAACAGCTCGGCATCCATCTTGCTTTTGTCAACGCCGATGGTGCGGAACTGGCGGGAAGAAACCGCCGCGGCGGAATCCATAGATTTTACAAGTTGGGAAATTACATCTAACTGAGAATCGGTGGCTTTGATAATCAGCGTGTTTGCTTGGGGATCAACCCGGATCGTTGGCACCTCTTGAACATCGTGCTCATCACCGAAGACCGCGGCGATGTTGTCTGCGGTCTTTTGCGCATCGGCGTTTTCGATGGTTATTACGCGTATTGTGCGGCGCTGAGAATCGAAGACATCGCCTTTGTCCAGCTCGGTTACAACCTGCTCGGCGAGATCAAGGACCGCGCGTGGGCCGCTTATGATGATGGCGTTGCGGCGAGCATCGCCGACGACGCGAACCTTGGGAGATTCCACAGCGCCCCGTGCGATGGCCTGCATCTTCGCCCACTCGGGGAGCTTGTCCAGCGAGGACTCAGATTCCAATATCTGCTGGAGAAGTGGGGCGAGTGCGATGGCGCGGGCTTTGGTGAGGAGTAGCGTCCGAACACCCATGCCCTCAAGATCCACCGCTACGTCCAAGGCCTGAATGAGCGTCGCGGCGCGCTCTATCTGCGCCCCGGTGCCCACCACTGTAACAGTGTTGCTCGTAGCCTCGGGCGTGATCGTGGCCTCCGTTTCGCCGGGGCCGCCCTGGGCTTTTACAGCGGCAGAAATACTCTGGGCCGCACTTACGGCGCTCCCCTTGCCAAGCCGGAAGACGCGCAACTCGGTGGCTGATGCCGCGCTCTTGACATCCAGCGAGGTAATAATAGCATCCGCGGTGGCGATCAGTTGACTTGGCGCGGAGATTATGATTGTGTTGGAGGCGGTGTCGGCGTTGACCTCGATGGTCGTCGCTGCACTGGTGCCTTTGCCTTCGGCCAGCTGAATCTCACGCCATTTCGCGCTGAGGATTCGCTGGATGAGGGGCTGAAGCTGATCAGCCCGTGCGGTGGTGAGCGGAAACAACTTAAGATCTGTCGTCGCCACCTTCGGAGAGGCATCCATCTTCGCGATGACCTCTTCGATGATTGCGAATGCCTCCTGGTGCGTGCTTACGATCAGAGTTCGGGTGGTCGGCTCGGTGTTTACGATCGTTGGTGCGGAGGTTGCCTTTGATGCGAGCGCACCGCCCGTGGCAAGGTCGCGGATGGCGCGGGCGACCGTCTCAATATCCGCTCGTTCGATCTTGTAAGTTCTGAAGACCACGTCCGCCGCGATCTTGGTCGCATCCAGACTCTTAACCAGTTGTTCAAAGCCGGCAAGCCGCTTGGCCGGTGCATCGACGATCAGCGAGTTGGTGGCGCGGTCAGCGCGAACCACCACTTCACGCGGGGGCTGCAGGTCGGGCCGCGGCTGGCGCGTGCGCGGATCAAGCGGGACGGGTAGCTGCGGGAACATCTGGTCGATAGTCTGAGCCAGCTCTTCAGCCCTGGCCACTTTCAACGGGAAGATGCGCAGTTCGCGCCCTTCGCCGCCCCCCGCCGCGTCGGTTTCGTTCAGCGATGTAACGAGCTTTTCGATCTCCTCGAAAGCGTCCCCCGCGGCGGAAACGATGAGCGTGTTGGTGCCCGCATCGGCCTCGATGCCGACGGGGTTCTTGCCACGTTGCTCGATTGGCCGTTTATCAAACTCGCGTTGTAATACAATCGCGAGGTTTGCGGCATCGGTGCTGCGTAGCTTTAGTATCCGCACCGGTGGGCGGTCGGCCGCTTGACGGCTATCGAGGCTCTTTATCAGCGTATCGATGACTGCAAACTGCTGGGCGTGTGCGGCGGCAAGTATACTGTTGGTGCCCTCGATCACTTCGAATACAGGCGGCGGACCGTTGGTGGCGATGAGCGTGCGACTGGAGGCCGACATGTCAACCAGAAAGTCCGCAACTTCCTGGGCCTTAGCGAGTTTTAGTTCGAACAGGCGAATCTCGCGGACTGGTCCGACCTGCTTTTCCAACTCCGAGACGATGCCTGCAAATCGGTCAAGCTCAACACGCGGGGCGAGCACGACCAGGGCGTTGCTGGACTCATCAAACGTAACTGTAGCTGGATCAGTTACGTTTGCGGGTTGGATCTGCTGGGCGTAGAGCGAAGCCGCGCGCTCCTTGAGTGCCCGTGCTTGCGCAGGCGACATCGCCGGAAGAGGAATAACGCGAAGGTCGCGGGCGGGTAGATCAGTGCCGTCGAGCCTTTCGAGCAAGCCCGCGAGCAGTGTAACATCCTGCTCTCTGCCTTTCATCACAATCGTTTTCAGTTCGTCGATCGATTCGATCGCGGGGCGGAATTCTGGCGGTGTCGAAAGGATGACAGCGGCGAGGCGAATGAGCTTGGCGGTCAGTTGAGAGGGCAAGCTCTTAGTAACAATGAAAGTCCGAGTCTGTACCGAGCCCGCGGCGATAGTCGCCATGCTCGACACGATGGCTTCAAAGTCTTTGATGGCTCCAGCGGGCGCGATGATGGTGGCGGCCTGAGTTGCGGGATCCATGCTCACGGCGATGGGCGCGACCTTCGCCTTGCCCGCCTTGGAATAAGCATCCTGGGCGCGCGCGATCGTCGCGGCGGCCGCCGCGGGCTCAAGCCCGGAAAGATAGATTACTTTCACTTGCTGATCGGCGGAGTTCTGCACGTCAAGCGCGGCGATAACTTGCTCAAACTGAGCGACGTCCGCGGCCGGGCCGGTGACGACGATGGCCCGCCCGTCGGGTGAGGCGGCGAACTTCACCGTCTGCACGAGGCGCTGGGGGAGTAGCTTGGTGAGTAGCGGCTCGATGGCGGACGCCGAGGCGAAGGTAAGCGGGATGACCGCACCGCGCCGCTCCGCTCGGGAGGGCGGCCCACCTTGAGTGGAGTTAACATCGGGATCGATCTGAGCGAGCAGCGCGCCCGCCTGTGCGATCGCCGGGCCGGGGCCCACAACTGTAATCTTTGAAACACTCTCAAGCGGAATGACAACCGGCTTCTTCTTGGGGTCGGCGTTGGCAAAGAGCGCGTTGAGCTGGCGTGCGGCTTCTTCGGGCGAAGTCTGGGATAACGAGAATGTCTGCATCTGCTGATCGGGGCCCGCAGAGGGCGCGCCACCAATGTTGCTCGACTCAGGCGTATCCAGGAGCGCGATGAGTTCTTCGACCGTTTTCAGTCGCGATGCGCTGCCCACCGCCACCACTGAGTTGGTGCGGGCATCCGCGGCCAGATTCAAGCCCGCGAGATTTTGTTCCTGGATGGTGCGCTTCTGTCCGTCTTTGTCGACGATGACTGTTGTTATCTTCTCGCCCACCAGCCCCTTGAGGGCGGTTAGGATCGTCTCCGCCTGCGAGTGCCGTAGTGGGAAGAGGCGGAAGGCCGAATCAACCGGACGAACGGCGTCGATGGCACTGATGATGTCCCGCAGCCGTCGAACCTGTGCCGCGGACTCTACCAGCACGATCATGTTCTGTGCCTGCACAGCGATGATCCCCCCGATGGGGCTAATGAGGGGCTTGACCTGCTCCGCGACGAGCTCCGCGCGGGCGTTATCGAGCGGAATGCTTATGGTCACGATGAGGTCCGGTGAGAGCTTATCCACGCCGTCGATGGTGCTGATCACCGCGGGCTTCTTCATCGAGTCGGCGAGCGTCGCCAGATACATGTACTGATCCTGACGGCGCAGGTGCACGCCGTAGCGGGCCAGATTAAGGTTGAGTATTGAGAGAGCGTCCGCCAGCGGGTACGAACTGGGACTGATAAACGTAATGGTTCCGGCGGGCGCGGGAGCTTCAAAGATAATCGGCACACCGCACTCGCGGGCAAAGAAATCCAGGGCCTGATCGATCGGGGTATCTTTGAAGTTAAACGAAATATTCTCGGGCGGTGCTCCGGCAACAGCGGCTGCCGGGACTGGCGCGGTCGCCAGCGTTGAAGCAGCCTGCGTTACCGGTACCGCGGCAGGCGAAGGCTGCGAAGCGGCATCGGACTGAGCGGGTTGACTCCCCGCCGAAGGCGCTTGTGAGAACGCAACACCTGTGCTTGATCCCGCGCACGTAAGTATTGCGACCAGCGTACGGAGGCGAATGGCCCGACCGGGCCGCGAGCTTAGGCCATCAACTCGCGCCGCAGCGATGATGTCGGCAACGAGGACCGGCGGTGTGGGCGTCATAGGTGTTATCATGGTTCGGTTCTTCATTTGTGATCAACCCCTGTGCCATGCGGTCCTACTTGCGGTCAAGCAGTGCGGCTGATTCCGGCTTGACAGTTTGGCTATCGGTCTCGCGCGACGAAACCGGCGGCGAGGCGGAGGGCACGGTGGCACGCCGGCTGTCGAGCATCTGTCCGTTGAGCAGTTCGTACGACTCCGTGCCAATCTTGATTAATGCGGCCTCGCCGCTCACACTGATGAGTGTAATGTCCTGTAGTGTACCGCCCGGCCCTAGTGTTACGGTTTCTCCCGTACTTATGTTGGTAAAAAAGGCGCGATGGCCTAATCGGCCGCTGGCCAGCCCCGTCAACCGCCAGGGCGACGCCGCGGAAGGTGCCGGGGGTGGTGAAGGCGAGGGGACAGCGGCCGGAGCGACCACCCCCGCGACTTCGGCGGGCGGGGGATCAAGCATCGACTTACGTAGTGTGCCTCGGGCTGTGACGGCGTTAATTACGCTATTAGCACGTTCATCCAGCAGCGCAATCAGCGGCTGCGCGGGCGGCGCGGCGTTGGCTTGCGGAACATAAATAGTTGCGACATCGATGCGGATCTCGCACCGCTGCGGCCCTTCGCGGAGTGCGAGCGGGCGTAATGAAAAGCCTTCCACCCGATGGATCCACGGCTGCGCCTGCAATAACGCCATCGCACGCAGCGATTGGTCAATCGTTCCCGATCCGCGAACGCTGCCACGGAGAATGAGAAAGTCTGGGCCGCTGGTTTGAAGGGCAGACTTTAGCGAACGGGGTGCGGCCGAGACTGAGCGAACGGGGTTCTTGGCCTCTTGCGGTTCGCTGTGGTCGACGAGAACCGAGACGAGCCCGCTAGTTTCCGCGACCCGGCTCAGGCCGTCCCGGAAGCGAGCGCTTACTTCATCTAGCTTGTAGCCCAACGTAAACGCTCCCAATGCCGCAGCGCGGTCGGCGACTTCAAACTGTGATATAAGTGCTTTGTCGAGCCTCTCTGTATTTGCCAAAGAGCCGCTGATCTGCGAGAGCAGCAGATCGCGTTTATTCGCGTAAAAGAAACGATAAGCCTGCCACGCGAGCAAGGCGCAGGCAACCAGCGCGGCAACTCGCGGCAGCGTAATATAATGATTTGGAGCGGCGGCCACCGCGGACGGCGCGGGCGTGGGGAACTGAGTCACTTCTCGCCCTCCACTTTAGGCAGCGGCACCGTGCCGTCGGCGATTGCTGGTGGAGTTGCTGGTGGAGGCGATGA
>CAYVFW010000003.1:14264-59496 GCA_964450325.1 uncultured Phycisphaeraceae bacterium
TGAGGGCGATGATGAGGGCGATGATGAGGGCGATGATGAGGGCGATGATGAGGGCGATGATGAGGGCAAGGTCGGTGCGGGGGGCGTCGTCTTCGGTGTGGTCACCGGGGGAGCCTTGGCGGAAGTGGCCGGTCCCTGCGTTTTCTTCGCGGGCTTTGAAGCATGCTTCTTAACAACCGCGATTGGTGCGGGCGTCACGCACGGCTCCGCAAACGGCGAGAGCTGCGCCGATGAGAGGCCGAATGCGAACTTGTCAGGGACATCAGGTCCTTGGCTTTCTACGCCGTAGATACCGCCGTTCATAAGCCGTTCGCGCAGATCAGAAGCAATCTGGCGGGACCGCACCTTGCCGCCCAGATCAAAGATAACTTGGGTGGACGTATTCCAAAGGCCCCCAATGTAACCACTGCTCGGCGTTCCGAAGCTGTACCGGATCGAGGTCACGCCGCGGGCACTCACTTCATCAACCACTCCTGCCGTGGGCACCGGGAGCGATTCTGTCAGTTTTTGCATGTGCCCCAGCCAGTCAACCTTCGCCGCAGCCCAGCTCTCGAAGTGGCTTACTTTGGCGTGTGTCAACTGAAAGGTATCAAAATCCTTGCGCAGCTTTGCTTCGTTCGCCTGTGCCGCGGTCAGGTCGCCGCGGAGGCCGCCCAACGCACGATCGGCGAGCACGTACCCTCCACCAATGGTTACAATCAGTGCTAATGCGGCGACGAGCGCGGTCCGCCGCCGCTTCGCCGCCGGGTCCGGCAGCTTGCGCGGGTTTGCGAAGTCGAGCGATGGGCGGGTGAGCAGTTGTTCGACCAGCAATCCTAGCAGCGGCGCGAGCAAATCAAACTCACGCCGCGGCAGACCCTCGGGGAGTTTAATATAAGCAGGGAGTGCTGGCTGTTCCCAATGTGAACATAATGCCAGCGCGGTGCGCTCGCCAATGAGTCGCGTCAGATTCTCCGGCGCGGTAACGGCGATAAGCTCGGGGGCTAATAGACCAAGCCCCGGTGACGCTCCGAACGCCATCCAGGTGCGCTTGGCCTCGACCGCCACCCGATCCGCAAATGCTTCAAGGACCTCGTTGGAATGCTCGCCGTGACCCTCAGCTTCACCTTTCTGAGCCGGTTCGGCCGTCAACTGTGGCACAGCCAGATCGGCAGAACGAGCGAACAAAAGTTGACCATCACTTACGACGATAAACTCAATCGCCCGAGAGCCGAGTGTAATCCCCAGAACGGCGCCCGCCTTGCGTTGAGAGAGCTCTGCCACCATTGCTGCGGCCCCGCAGCATCGCAGGGTAATCCGGTGTAGTTTCATCGATGCCGCGGCGGCGAGTTCTTTGATGAAAATGAAGCGGTCTGATGGAAGCGCAGCAGCGAGAATGGGAAGCGGAGCCGTGGCGACCGTGGCGACCGTGGCGACCGTGGCGACCGTGGCGTCCCCTCGACGCTTTGTGTCGGGTGCTCGCGAGGGTATGAAGTCTATCGAGGCACCTTCCACCTGCATCGCAAGTTGCCTCACCATCTGAAGCCGGACAAGGTTGGAAAGCTCGCCGCTGGTCAGTGTTGCGCCCGCGGGCAGCGCGACTTGCTTGAGCACCACGTCCGCTCGTGCAATCGAAAAAATTACCCGCGAGGTGGGGATCTGCCCACGGGCACACTCGGCGCTGATCCATTGTCCGAGTTTTGAGGCGTTATTAACATCGATAGATGGCGGCAGTTCGGCCACCAGCCACCGGCGCACTGTGATTTGGTCCGACGAGACAATCGCCGACACCGCCAGTAGATAAAGGCCGTCAAACTCCAGCACCGAAATGTCTTTTCCTACTGCCATATTTAAGTTCGATCACGCCCCCGGTGGGGCCACAATTTTAGGGCGATTCGCGCGGTGAATCCGGCCGGAATATTTGCGGGTGACTATACAACGTCTCGCGGCTTCCAGGATCGGACGCGTGCGAACTGTTAGGAGCGCGATAACGCCCCCATTTCCCCCCTAGTCGTGGCCTCTGCCGAAGTTCTCCATTGGCCTCGGAAGGTGGCGCGAGGGAATCGTGGCGAGATTCGAGTTCCGGGCGTTGCGGTGCGGTCCTTAAGGGAGGGGCCGACTCGTCTTTCTCCTCTGTCGCAGATTCTTCGTCGGGCGACGTTGCGTCGATCTCAGCATCGACTGCGGGATTAGCTTCGGTTAGATTAGTTCGATGGGTGCCCGCGAGAAGAGTGCCATAAGGAGTTAAGTGATCGAACGGAACTTCATGCAGCGCGACGATGCGTGCGGGCGTTTCAGAAGCGTCGATGAAAGCAAAGAGCGCGAGTGACCTGCGGCTGGTCCCCGGGCTTGCTTGCCGAATTTCGGGCCCATTCCTTGGCCTATCCGTTGCAGAGGTCCTCGAATCAGAGAAACTTCCAATCGATTGGCCGCCTCCGCCGGGAAGCGACGCGATGATCCGGACTCCCCACTGGAGAGAACGCGTCGTAATTTGCGGCGAGATGGCGATTAATTTCTCCGCAGTTATGATGCGAGATTCGAGTAAGAACGCTGTAGATTCGCGTGCCGACGAGGAGAGGGAACTGCGTGTCGTGACGATCCGCTCCGCCGCCGCGGGCGAGATGCCCAGGGCGGCGGTGAGCACGGGCGCTGGTGCACGCAGAACATCGATTACTCCTTCGCGCTCGGCCGCGTCCGAATCGGTGATGGCATCGAGCGTCGCGCAGAGCGTAGCCGGTGATAGCCCGCCAAGCCGCGGCCCAAGCTGGGGAATGAGTTCGCTCCAAGACTTACCTTGGAACTGCGAATCCAGTAGTGGGGAAACCAAGTCAGCAACTGACTTGTCGAGCAACTTAATTGTCGCTTGATTCTCCGTCGTTGGCCCGGACCCGACTATAAGTCGTGGGTGAAACTTCGAATCTCCATCCCGGCCTCGGAAAACCAATGGGTCCCAGGAATGAGTTGTAATATACTGCCGCAGAGGCTGCAAAGTTACGTGCCCCAGAAGCTTGCAGTCTTGGGGTATAAGGTACCCGTTTAGAGGTCTGTGGCGGGCGGGATTGAGCGCTGCTGCCAGACCGCTCGATTTAGCCGCCGGCTGGGGGATTGGCGACGTGGAGGCGGCGATTACGTCGGACTCGTCCACTGCTTCGGCCGATTGCGCCCTGCCAGATGTAACGGCGGAGAAGAGGGCTTCGAACTGCTCGGGGGTTGCACTATTAATATTAAGCAATGCCGATAGACTCTTGGCAGATTGGCCAACGGCACGGGAGGTGCCGCGCGTAGCAACGCTGCTGGCCTCGTCTTCGGGTGAACGTCCATCAACCGAATCAAAGGTAGATCCCGGCTCACTAAGCTCAAGGGGCTCAAATCGAAGACTGATTCCGTCTTCGAGTGTAATCGGCTCTGGGAGCTGAAAATCGTCCCCGTTCATGAGCAAATCATGCTGCTCATCCGCGGCGTGCTGCAAGACTTTCAACGCTGACCTCGCGCTCGAACGAAGCTGCGAATCTCGCATGGCAAGGGTGGCCGCCACTGAAGAGTTCCCCAGCCGTGCGGAAAGCGTTGCCAAAGTAAGCGCCGCAATAACTATCAGCGCCGCGACAACCAGGAGTGTCGAGCCTCTGCGCGTCCAGAGTTGTGCGGGAGCGAGTTTCGACTTTGATCTGGAATCGGGACGTAAACGGCGGCGCGACCGTGGGCTCAAAGCTTTAGTTGGCGGCGAACGGCTCGAGGGAGAGTCGGTGGGGCCTGCGCCGGCTGGATTCGGAGCAGCCGAGTCCGGAACCGACAGCACGATCTGCAGATCATTATGTTCGACCAATCCCGAATCAGCAAATCGGCCTGTCACTTCGATTGCTTGAGGCAGCCCCCCCGACTCTCGCGCGTCGTACCGCTCAACAAAGGTTCGGTCTTCGAAGTAAAGTATTGAAAAAGCGGCCAAACCTGTCAGGATAGGCGAGGGCGGATTGTCATCCCACGCGGCGAGTAACTCCCCGCGGCCAGCATCGAACTTCAGCGTAAAACGAGATGTAAGTCCTGCGGGGCTGGCCGCGTTCTGCGCACGGGTTGGGATTGTGACTTGGTCGGCCGTTCCGACGAAGTCAACCACGCCATCGCTCGCGCACGCGCTCATTAACGCACGGTCCATCGCGCTTACGAGTGCTTGTCGCTGATCCAAACGCAACGATCTTTCTGATAGCTTGGCACGGGTGCGGACGATGGTATCGTACATCGCGAACGATGCGAACAACACCGCACCGATCAACATAATCGCGATCATAAGCTCGAGCAGAGAAAAGCCTCGCTCACCGCGCCGACTCGCGCCCAACACTTCGCTGCCCGGTCGTGAGCCAGCACCATAGCGACGCCACGAAGTTCCGCAAGTATCGAGGCGAGCCTTGCGCCGCCGTCCTTTACGAGGTAAACGAAACTGGCGGCGATCTCGCGCAATCGTCGGGAGGGGCGGGTGCGCGAACGCCCCCGGGCTGTGGGTGTGCACGGCCCATTCCGAGACGAGATTAGGCAAGACCGGGGTCGCCCTGGCGATGGGGCGTAGCGACAGATACCGCTGGAGCGAAGCGGACGGTGGCGCATCATCGGCTGCGCCTGCGCGGGTGATGTGGATCACAACTGAAACCAACTCACCCATGGATGTGGGCTGTGTTTCAATAGTTATGTTCCATTGAAAATAATCTTGGCAACCCCGCCACTTGCTGGCGGGGCCAACTAAGGTCTCCGGTGTCGCAAATCCGCATTCAATAAGCGAGATCGCGGTGGCTGCAATTTCGGCGGCTTCCTGCGATTCATGCCGACGACCGACCGAAGACGAGGCCGAATCAAGTAATGCGAAGATGGTCGTCATCGCCGCGATAAGCAGGGCAAGCGCGAGCAAGCACTCGAAAAGCACAGCGCCGCTCCGGCCTCCCAATCCATGAGAACGATTAATCATCGATCACGATCCCTGCGGCTGGGCGCGGGACTTACGTCTCGTTCGGGTTTGGCGATTTCGGAGCGACGCTCAGTGACCTTGGGGCTTGCCTCATTTTTAGCACGGGGCTGGGTGGAAAGTGGGACAGTCACCGACAGCACGTCCTCGCGTTGTGATTCCTTAGGTAAATCGTCCGCTACGTCCGGACCAGGATTGTCCTCCGCCAGCGACTGTTGCCAATACAACTCATTGGTCCAGGCTTTTGATTCGAGCGAGTAACGAACTCCATCACGGGTGATCGTAAATGTTCGGAGTTGGGTAACCTCTCCGGAGGGGAGGAGGACGAGTACGGGTGTCATATCCGTATCCGAGTCGCCGTCGGATTCGCCCCGACTAAACTGAGGCACCGCGGATTCCCGTGCCTCTTTGGATTGCGCCGCCGAGTCCGCATTCGGCAACGAGGAACCTTCATCCGCCACCGCGACTTCCCAGTGCGCTGGAATCCGCAAGGTCGAAAGAACCCGTGCGGGGTTGGAATCATCGAAGCGCGGGGCTTGGGCGATATTAGAAGTCGAAGTTAACCTCGCTCCACTCCCACCCCCGTCCAGACGAGTTACGTTGACGCCAGCCACACTTTCTGATCCCTCTGTGTTCACAGTCGAAGAAGTTAATGTTAAGAATCGCCACTCTCGTGTCGGGGCGGGGGAGAGGACAACAAGCAACGGATGATCGAGCATCATTGCCTCCGATCGCTGATCATCGATGGCGGAGAGTACATCATCCAGAAAAGCCTTGTCACCCGATCCGTTAAGCAGAGTTGATAGCGAGGGAAAACTTAAGCCCGCCAGCGCAATAAGCAAGAAGAGCACCAGCACAACTTCCAAAAGCGAAAAACCGCGGCGGAGTGGCACCGAGCCGGACTGTCGGCCCGATGCACCGTTGCGGCGAGGGGAAGGTGAGTAGAGTTTGGACGGCACGAGTTACATATTCGATTGACCATTCAACACACTAACTACTTTGAAGTAGCGGTGCCCCAAGTTTACAAAGTCGCTATCGCTGCGGCCAAAGTGAGCGAAGCCGCGGCAATAATTTAATGCCAGCGTGGCCGCGATTATTGATCGCCAGGACGCACACAAAGCCAGCAAAGCTACAAACCTATGCCAGCTGAGAATATTCACTCAGCCCGTTTCAACTCGGTCCGCGTTAACCCCACTACTTAGCCTTGGGTGTTCCAGCCCCGGAGCTGCCAGCTGAAGCATCCTCTTCCTTCCACGATACAATATCGTCGGCGGTGCCCTCCTGTTTGTCGCGGCCGTACGACCAAATGTCGTACTTATCTTCTTCGCCGTGCTCAGACACTTGCCGGTAGCCCCACTGGTTGCCGAACCGATCGGTGGGCATAGGTTCTTCGAGAAGCTTCTTCCACTTCTTCGCTTCCTCCTCATCTGTAAGTTTCTCTTTGCTCCAGAGTACTTCCAGCCCCTCATCGTCGGTGGGATATCGACCGTACTCGAAGCGGAACTGCTTGAGCGAACGTTCCACCGTCTGCATGTCAATCTTCGCGAGCTTGTCCTGAGCGTCTTCCTTGGTTCCCAGTAGGTTGTACGCTACCAGGCCGCCCAATGCCAGGACTATGAATATTACGATCATGACCTCAAAGAGCGTAAAGCCGCGGTGGCGGCTGGCTGTCTGACGAGAAAGAGTTCTTGAAGTTTTTGCCATTGGTAACCTCCGGTTAAAGCAAAACAGCGGGACAGTTGGTCGCAAAAGTGCCGCTCACGGACCCTGCACCGATCCAACTCGTTCAGGGTGCAGGTCCCCAAATCCTTTGAGGTGACTGCCTCCTATGTTATTGATGCTGCGGGCGGATCGCACGCGGATTTCCTATAAACTCTAGCAAAAAGTTTTGACCATCTTGCCTTGGCGACGGCGGCTCCGGGTAGCATTGCGAGGTGCCGTACTCGCGACTACGCTCATCGTCAGAATGGACTCAGTCGCACATCGCGCCGGGGACCTGGGCCGCGAGTGGCTTGCCGCAGTTGCGGTGCCGCAAGTCCGTAGCTCGTTGGAAGCGATTTATTCCTTGATTTCGGACCAAGTCGAAGCGCGCGGTCCCGCCTGCTGGGCTTCGGGTCGGTGTTGCAACTTTGCCAACGCCGGTCATCGCTTGTACGTTACCGGTCTTGAGGCAGCGTACGCGGTTTCGCTAGCGGGGATCAACATAACTGAATCGGATATTGACGCTGCGATCCTCCGCGGCGATTGTCCTTACTTGGTCGGGAATCTGTGCGGCATCCACGCCTCCAAGGGGATTGGCTGCCGCGTCTACTTCTGTGACCGCAGCGCTCGCGACTGGCAGGAGCTGCTTTCAGAGCGGGCGATCAAAATTGTGCGGAGCGTGCACGAGGAGCACGGCATTCCCTACGAGTACGGCGAATGGCGGCGAATGCTTCGCGAGGTTGTCTTGGGGTCTGCAAATCCGCAGCTTGAGTGCTGATGCCTACGCTTACATTATGATCAAAGCGCTCGTCGTGCGGGCCCCTGGCACAAACTGCGATACGGAGATGTGTCGCGCTTTTACGATGGCCGGGGCGCACGTGGACTTGCTGCACCTAGAGTCGCTCTGCCTCGACCCGGGAGTGATCGATGGCTACCAGTTAATTGGCTTTCCCGGTGGCTTTAGTTATGGTGATGACATCGCCAGCGGACGAGTGTTTTCGCTCAAGATTCGCGAGCGGCTCTACAGCGCCCTTCGCGGAGCCGCGACCCGTGGGTGCCCGATGATCGGGGCGTGCAACGGGTTTCAGGTGCTGGTTCAAACTGGTTTACTTCCCGGACCAGAGCAGTCGGGGGGCTGGCCCGAAAGTGCGCCGCCACAGGTGGCGGCGCTCACGGACAACAAGGCCGCCAAGTTTTGCGATCGATGGGTGGGGGTCGTTCCCGAACCCGATAGCGTCTGCATCTGGACGAAGGGCATGGGTGAGGGTTTAAACGAGCAGGAAAAACGCGACGTCTTACAGTTGCCTGTTGCCCACGGCGAGGGGCGGTTTGTTGCCGCATCGCCCGAGATCTTCTCCGGCCTTGAACGTAATCGTCAAGTTGCATTACGATACACAGATAATTATAATGGTTCGACAGGGGCCATCGCAGGAATTAGCGACGCTTCGGGAAGAATATTCGGGCTGATGCCCCACCCCGAACGATTTTTAGACTGGAATCGGCATCCATACTGGACGAGGCTGAGCCAATCGGCTCGGCGTGGACCGACGCCCGGATTTACGATGTTCAAGAACGCCGTCGAAGCAGCCCGAGGTTGAGATTGCCATCTACGTGTGGAGTAGTTTTGTTCGCTTTTTCACCAGTGGGCTAATCGCTCCGGGTTGGCACCCCCTCACATCCCCTCGCACCTCCTCACCGCACTGCGGATCGCGGTTGGTTGGCGTCATTCGAATATTTACGATGCGGAATCGCCGCCTGTCTTGGGTGTGAGCAGCTTCCCCTAGCAAAGAAATGGTCGGGGGAGCCACCCTGAGGGTGAGTCAAGTTGTAATAAACATAACCGGGCGTGGGGCAGCCCCGTGCAACCCGCCAAGGACTTACATTTAATGTCTATGGCTTTACCGCTTAAATCGACGGCTAGACCGCTCGGATCAACCCAGCTTTTTCAGCCGCATGCGGAACTCGTCGATGTTGGGCGAGGCCTCTTCGGCCACCCGCAGCGAGACATATTCCTCTTCAACGAGCTTCACAAGACTTTCGTTGAAGTCGACCATTCCCTGTTGGCGGGCTTCGATCGACTTGAGATACTCGCGAAGCTCACCCTCGCGTGCCTCAAGAATGAACTTACGAACGACGCCGTTATTAGTGAGGATTTCCAGGCCCGGAATACGCGGGATTTCAGGGCGGAGCGTGGGGAGCAGCTTCTGATACACAAACGAGCGCATCTGGTAACCAAGAATCTTGCGAACCTGCTCGACTTCTTCCTGCTCAAACAACCCGTAAATTCGGCTGAAGCACTGCGTCGTGCTGGAGGCGTGGATAGTCCCATAGACCAAGTGGCCGGTTTCAGCCGCGTGCAACGCGGCCTCGAATGTTTCGTTGTCGCGCATCTCGCCTACGAGCACCACGTCGGGGTTTTCTCGTACCAGCGCGCGGAGCGCGATCTTAAAGTCCAGGCAGTCAATCCCAATCTCGCGCTGGTTGATCGTGGCTTTTTTGTCCGCGAAGATATACTCAATCGGATCTTCGATCGTAACAATATGCACGGGCTTACGTTCGTTCACGTAGTCGAGCATCGCCGCGATGGTCGTCGACTTGCCCGAACCGGTCACGCCGCAGAGGAGCACGATGCCTTGGGGCTGCATCGCGATCTCGGACATGATCGGCGGGAGATATAAGTCTTCGAAACGACGGATATTGCTGGTGATAAGCCGCGCCGCCACCGACAGCCGTCCGCGGGCTTGGAAGAGATTCACGCGGAAACGGTTATCAAGATCATAATCATAAGCGAAGTCTACCGAACCGAACTTATGCAAGTCCGCGACTTGCTCCTCGCTCAGAATCGCCTGCGCGATCTGCCAGAACTCCTCGGTGCTCACAGCCTCGCAATCCAAGGGCTTCAGCGCACCGCGGAGCCGCAGCTTGGGCACCTGATCAGACTTCATAATCAAGTCAGAAGAGTTCAGCTTGATCGCCGCCAGCAAAAACTTGCCCCAGCGGGTCGCGTGCGGGTCGGACTTCTTTCGGCGGCCCATCGAGATGTGGCCGATGTCTTTCGCGCTTGATTGAGGTTCGGTGTTAACGCTCATGGGTGTAGCCTTCTCGGTTTTGGCCGGCCCCCCGTGAACAATCGGAGCGGTGGCCACTGGTGCTGCCTGCGTCTCCACTACCACAGGTGTCGGGACCATCGCATGCGCTGCCGGAGCATGGCGATGAATCGACGGAGATCGGGGATCAAACGCAGGCGATTTCTCAGACAAGCATAACCTCATTGCCGCGGCGACGCGCGGCGTCTTCACGCTCCCCCCCTTCCGGCACACACACGGCGGGGGCAGAGCTCCGCGCCGAGCACAGGGTGTGCAAAGCGCGACTAGCCCGCGCCTCTTCGCACCTAGGCCGAGAAAGGTTCCGGCAAGCGAAAAGGTGGTGCTAAGAACTCATGATCGCGGCGGGGTCCTTTTCGGAGGCTTGGGGCCGCGATTAGTCAAAATCCGCCTTCGTCGTCATCTGTGGGGACGATTGACTCGGGTTCTAGCTCCGCGGGAACGTCAACAATCTTGGCGGTCTGCTCGCTGACAGTGTCATAGCAGCTCGCGAGCAGGCCCACAAGCGGGAATTGAGCGTTCAAAAAGGGACTTTGGCCCAAGCGCCGGAGCAACGGATGACTGACCGGCGGCGGGCCCAAGGGAAGGTCAAGGTCCTGAAGTGTCGGACCTGCGTCCCAAAACTGCGCGAGCGACGACTCAAGAGGCTCCCCCTCAAGTTCGGCGACGCCCGGAACCCGCTGCGAATAGATCGGGATAAGGCCTAAAGCAGCACCCGCAACCACGCGCCGCTGCCGGAGACGCTCAAGTAGTTCGGAACCCTCAATTCCTCGAAGCAAGAATACCACAAACTGCTCGGCTGCCAACCGCTGCGCGATCAGGTAGCCGAGGCAACAGACATGTTTGCACCACTTTCCGCCCGAGAGAACGTTTGGGTTTCCCCCATTCTCAGTGCGCCACTCAAAGCAGCTGCACGCGTGCCTCACCTCGGGGCCATCTCCGGGGAAGAGCTTGAGGCCTAACGGCGCGAAGACATCCTCGATGTTAGGCGGAAGTTCGCTCGCAAGCAATTTCGCCGCGTAAAGTGACCCTTCGGCCATAGTCTCGACGACTTTGTCCCAGGTTTCTGCTGAAAAAGTGTCGAAAGCGATCGAGGTTCCGTAGGGTCGATCTGCTCGGCCTTGAATCACGCCGTCTACTCGACCGAGCATGAACGAAAGTTTCTTGGTCTGGCCTGCGCGGGCGTAATCTTCCAAGCCTTCGCTGAGGCGCTGGCCCGGGGCGGCTTGTTCCATGAGGCGCAGCCATCGCTGTGCGACCCATGCGTTCGCAGGCGCAACGTCTCCGTTGGGGACTTTTACGCCGCCGCGGACCTTCCGGGGGCGGACGAGCGGCGCGCGAATCGGCGGGCGGCGCTGTCCAATCATTGATCCGGGTGCTCCGCCGTAGACTCCAGAAGTCGATGCCGCGCCGGTGGGTGTGTCATCGGTGCCGGCGGATAATGGTGTTTCGCCAAGGTAGCCGTTGATCGATTCGCTTGATATGAGCTCTCCGTCCGATGCCGGAAGCTCCGACGGCAGCGGATCTTGTGCAGTATTGGGTTCGGGGGGCGTGCCAGCACCGTCCGAACACGCTGGATTAGTTGGGGTCAAGGCGTTTGCAACCGCGTCGCCAACCGCCGCGTGAATCGCACCCGAGGACATTGGAGACACCTCCGGCTTGCGATTAGGTTGGGAAGTTGGATCCATGAATAAGGTCTAATCTACTGGAACTGCTGATCAACGCGGAGTCGTGCGGGGCCGGTCGCCCGTCAGAGCATCGCCTGCAAACTACGCTCGCAGGGCAGCGCGACGATTATATGGCTTTCACTTCGCCCGGGGCGGACTGATCTTAAGTCAATCGCTTACGAGGCGCAAGAGCTGCCTGATTTTCTCGATTTGCTCAAGGGCGTGGGAGTACGCACTGGCACGCGAATCGCGATTCCAGCGGTACCAGATCCACGGGAGTGGTAGCGCGCAGAGTGGGAGATACCACGCAGTTGTGGCCCAAGTCGGGAGGCCGTCGTACCACGCCCACCACGAGCGGATCATTGCGTCGGTCATCGGAAGTCCGGGCCAGATCGAAACCAGCATGCAAGCCGCGATAATCAGGGGTTTTTTCGGCAGCAAGTGGACTGAAAAGTGAATCAGGAATTCACTCGATGCCACTCCGATCTTTCCCGGTTCGCCCGCAATTTCGGGCTTTTGGATGAACGCTCGCAGTTCATGCTCGAAGATCGTTCCGAAGGCTTCGGCGGTGAATGCGGCCCCAGCTTTCGCTGCCCTTCCCTTAGGAAGCGAAAAGCCTGGCAGCTTCGCTTGTTTCGCCGCGGCGGTCAAAATCGCCAACACCTGTTGTGGTGAGTGCGTTGTTGTGATATCTGGCAGAGGTAGCTGCTCGGTCATGGCTTGCGAGAGTATCGACCATTCGCGTCGATAATCGCATAATCCTGACGGCCGGGCCCGACCAAGACCGCAGCCGCGAGTCGCCCAATGATCCCGAAGTTATGAGTCCGCTTCCCCAGCCTTCGCTCCCGGTTATCCCCCACTGTGCGCCCCCAGTGTGGCCGGAAGTGATCGGGGCGGATCGCTTCGCCTCGACGATCCGGATCGCCTCACCCGAAGGCTGCACCTTTGGCTTGATCGGATTGGCGGATGATCTGGGCGTTGGTTTAAATAATGGAAGGGTCGGCGCGAGGGAAGGACCCCGGGCGTTCAGGAACGCTCTGGCTACTTACGGTGTAATTAATAGCGCCTTGGATATTAAGTTATCGCTCTTTGATGCTGGCGACATTATCCCCGCTGAAGGAAGTTCGGCGGAGTCGCTGCATGAAACTCACAGGAGGGTGAGCGAGGCAACTACGAAGATACTTGAACTGGGCTTGCTCCCGCTTGCCATCGGCGGAGGCCACGATTTAACATTTCCCTTCGTGCGAGCGGTGATTGAGCATCATCGTAAGCGTGATCGGGATGGCACGCTTGGTGGGGCCAACCGTCGTCCGGGCGGTGCTCGACAGAAAACTTATGATCAGCTTGGCCGTGCTTGGCATGGCATTTATGCTGATGCGCACCTGGACGTACGCGACACCGTGGGCAGCGGAATGCCGTTCCGAAGGCTTATCGAAACTTGTAATATTAACTCGCTGCGGGTGTTGGGGATGGAGCCATTGGTGAACTCGCCCGAGCACCAAAGATGGTTTCACGAACACGGAGGACGGGCGACGGACCTCACATCGCTCTACGATCACTTACGAGCGATTTCGAAGGCAGCGCAACCCGAGGGTATTTTTTGCAGTATCGATCTTGATGCGATCGATAGCTCCCACGCCCCCGGAGTGAGCGCAACCAACCCGTCGGGAATGACGCCGCGTGAGGTGGAGTTGCTGCTGCATTCCGTCGCTCAAATGCCGGCGCTTTGCTGCGTAGATTTCATGGAGCTGTGTCCGCCGCACGATGTAAGTGGACGGACCTCGCGGCTGGCGGCAAGGCTCTTTTTGTCTTTTCTGAGGGCAAGGCAAGCGTTCTGCACACGTGCGGGGAGTTCCGCGGCCAACATGACGGGGCTCCCGCCATCACTGACGACCATAACACTTCGCGAGCCATCACAGCTTACGTCGATCATCATGGATGCGCGGGTACTCACGCTCGCTCAGAATCGTCGAAACGATAGTCTCTCGGGGAAGGGCAGCCCCGGCTCAGTTACAAAACGACGGGGGCCCGAGCAGATGAACGATCTCGGGGTTATTCCCCGAGGCTCGATCGTCATGCGTGGCGGGCGCATCGTTGAAGTTATTTCCGATGCTCAGCTGGAGCAAAACCTGCAAGTTCGGTTTCCCGGGGCGGCAGTCTACGACGCAAAGGGACGAGTTGTAATGCCAGCATTTGTCGACTGCCACACGCACTCGTGTTTCGCGGGCAATCGGCTGGATGAGTGGACGCAGCGGCTCCGCGGCACTCCGTATCTTGAAATTCTCGCGCAAGGCGGCGGGATTATGTCCACCGTTCGGGCCGTGCGTGCCGCGTCGCAGCGGCAACTAACCGAGCAGCTGTTGGAGCGACTGCTGCATAGCGCGCTGGCCGAAGGAAGCACCAGCATTGAGGTGAAGAGTGGGTACGGACTTACGACCCGTGACGAACTCAAGATGCTTGCCGCGATCCACTCAGCACGCGACTCTGCGGGCATGTATGTGCAGCCTACCGCACTGATCGGCCACGCGATTGATCCGGCTGAACATAATTTTGTTCGCCGCGTGATCGAGGAGACCCTTCCCGCGATCCATGCGGAATATGGTAATATTACCATTGATGCGTACTGCGAGCAGGGTGCTTGGTCCTTGGAGGATTGCCGATCGCTTTACGAGAAGGCGATGGAACTCGGGCACCCGTGCCGCGTTCACGCGGATCAGTTTAACGATCTGGGCATGACTCCGTGGGCGGCCGAGCACGGGTTCGTTTCGGTCGATCATCTTGAGGCGAGCACGCAACGATCACTAGAGGCCCTGGCTGCGAGCGACACCATCGGCGTGGGCTTGCCTATCTGCGGCTTACACATGGGCGACAATAGATTCGCCCCCCTGCGGCGGCTTGTCGATCTCGGCGGGGCGTGCGCTATAGCGACTAACTTCAATCCCGGCACCAGTTTCAGCCTCTCTATGCCGCTGGCCATTGGCATGGCTGTTCGCAACTGTGGACTTACAGTAGCTGAAGCCATTACAGCAGCGACGATCAACGCCGCGGCGGTACTCGGTTTTCCTTCAGGCGGCGGATCGCTGGAGGTCGGGCAGCAAGCGGATGTCATCGTGCTGGCTCACACCGACGAGCGGCAACTGGCCTATCAGTTGGGCGGGCAGCATGTCAACGCGGTTTACCGGCTCGGCACGCGTATTGGCTAGCGCAGCGCCAGGGGCCATACTCGCGCCATGATCGGCACCATCGCTCGCATGCCAGTGTAAACCTTGTTACCATTGGCCCACGTGTCCGCACAAGTGCATGATATTCTGGGTACCGGGGGCAAAGTAAGTTTGTTGCTGGAGGGTCGCCACGAGGCGAGGCCCGAGCAGCTACTCATGGCTGAAGAAGTGCTGCGCACGATGGAGTCGCGCGGCCATCTGATCGCCGAGGCGGGCACGGGGGTGGGGAAGAGTTTCGCCTATTTAATTCCGGCAATGCTCCGGTGCCTGGCGGGCGAAACGGTCGTCATTGCGACCCACACCATCTCGCTGCAAGAACAGTTAATTAACAAGGATATCCCGCTGCTGATGAAGGCGCTCGGATTAGAGATGCCCCCGCTAGAGGAAGAAGTGGTCCGCGAGCCCGGGACGCCAGATTCTCCTCCCGACGCCGATGTAAGCATGGATGACGAGGGCTTCCCCTTCGAGGTTCGCGGCGCACAAGACTCATCGGACCCCTCCCGACCACCCCAGCCCGTCCGGCCAGTTCTGGTCAAAGGGCGCGGAAATTATGTTAGTCTGCGTCGGCTGAAACTCGCTTCTCAGCGGCAGGAGCGATTATTTTCTGATCCTGCAGCGCGGCGGACACTGCACGCCATCGAAGACTGGGCGAGCACCACGGCGGATGGGACGCTTTCAAGCCTTCCCCAACTGGAACGGGGGGGTGTCTGGGACAAAGTGGTCTCTGACAGCGGCAACTGCATGGGAAGGCGATGCCCGACCTACAAGATATGTTTTTACCAGAACGCGCGACGGAAGATGGAAGCGTCGAATCTGCTCGTGTGTAACCACGCGCTCTTCTTCGCGGACTTGGCACTCCGCAGCCAGGAGATCGCCATACTGCCCAAGTATCATCACGCGGTTCTGGATGAGGCGCACACCATCGAGGATGTTGCCAGCGAGCATTTTGGAGTTAGTTTGACGGAGCGACGGATCGCGTTTTTGCTGGCCGCGCTTCACCATCCGCGCTCAGGACGCGGGCTCATCGCATCGCTCGAGCTCCAAGTGGGCGATCAAAACCTAATAGATCGGGTCGTAACGCTCCTGCTTAAAGCCCAGGATGCCTCCCGCGCGTTCTTTGAATCGCTCATCGAGTTTGCCCGTGAAGAGCAAAGCAGGCTGCAGGCCCAGGCGGAGCAGGCCGGGGTCGGCGGGAGTGGATTTCGTTCGGGCAGCAAGGGTCCCAACGCAATTTGCCGCGTGCGCAAACCCGGTGCTGTGGCCAATATTCTTTCGCCCATCATGCGAGAGTTAGCGCTTCAGTTACAATCACTCAAGCCGATGTGCAAGGGCGAGCAGGATGCGTTTGAGATTAATAGTTACGCGTTGCGTGCGCAGATGATTGCCAACGAGGCCGATGTGCTGCTGGCGCAAACCCTCAAGGATTATGCCTACTGGATCGAGGTGAGCGGCGGCGGCGATGACGACGATCGGTTCGGTCAGACCATCCAACGGGTCGAACTCGCGTGCGCACCCATCGAGGTCGGCCCCATTCTTCGCGAGCGCCTCTTCCGGCAGGATTTTAGTGTGATCCTCACGAGCGCCACCCTCGCCACGCGCTCTACGCGTGGCGACGAAACCCGTGAAAGTGCTGAGACTGCCTTTGCTCACTTCATCGGCCGCACCGGGTGCGAGGGTGCCCGCGCTTTTCAGGTCGGTAGCCCGTTCGATTACGCTCGCCAGATGAAGCTGTATGTTCCGCAGAACTTATCATTGGGGCTCCCCCGTAACATAAATAGATCCCCGAACGAGGTATTAGCGCACCACATTTTGCACCACCTGGAGCAGACTGAAGGGGGCGCATTTGTTCTATTCACGAGCTTCGCGACGCTCAACGCGCTCGCGAGTCTGCTCGTGGGACCCCTTTCGCAGATGGGCTTTCCCATGCTCGCGCAAGGGCGTGATGGCTCTCGCACTGCAATTCTGGAGCGGTTCCGACAGAACGAGCATTCGGTGCTATTAGGGGCGGCCTCGTTCTGGCAAGGGGTCGATGTGCGCGGGCGGGGCCTGCGCAATGTAATTATAACAAAGCTTCCATTTGATCCCCCGGATCGTCCGCTGACGCAGGCGCGGCTCGAGCTGATCGAGCAACGTGGCGGCAACCCGTTCATGGAGGATTCGCTGCCGCGAGCGGTGATCAAGTTCAAGCAGGGCTTCGGGCGGCTCATCCGCAGCAAGCAAGATAGCGGGCGCGTTGTCGTGCTCGATCCGCGCGTGATCACCGCGCGGTACGGGCGGCTCTTTCTTAATGCGTTACCGCCGGGCGTTGCGGCCATCACTGATGGGCTTGCATGAGTTGGCCGGGGGCCGGCAAAGAAGCACCTCGAGGTAACGGCGGCGGAGCAATGCTAAATTAAGCGATCCAATTATAGTGCGTCGCGTACCCCGGCGTAGTTAACATCCGCCGGCCTGCCACTGCACGAAGAAGACCTCCACATCGGCTCCGTCGATGCCCCCGTCGATGTTGGTGTCCGCGGCTCCCAGCGATGCGGACCACGCGATGAAGAAGGCTTCGATGTCGCCGCCGTCCACTCCGCCGTTCTCGTCAAAGTCCGCGAAACACCGGGCGGGCTGGCACTCGTCGGGCACCGAGTCGAGGTTGGCATCAAGGCTTATACCCGCTGCAATATCGCCCCTGTCACTACGTCCGTTGGCGTTGCAATCAACCAGCGGTCCGGGCTCCACGATCCGCGAAATGCGGCCCGCGTTGAGGTCGCAAATATAAAGGTCGCCTCGCGCATCCTCGCCGAACGAAGTAAGCGTGATCCAGGAGGAATTACCCGGCGGATCAAGTTCGACCGTGCGGTCGGTGATCTCGGTCGGTACGTTATTCACTAATCTAAAGGAGGTTATTTCGGCGGAGCAGAAGTCGGTGAAGAAGTACGTGCCGCGCAGCCAGGGAATCGCTCCGCCGCGATAGACATAACCGCCGGTGATCGCGCAGCCGACGGTGTGGTTATATTCGTAGACGGGTAACGTAAGTCCGGGGGAGTTGCAGTCACACCCGGTCAGTCCCGTGCAGAGAGTTCCCTCCATACACCGCCAACCGTAGTTCTTCAGCGGCTGGTTTCCGATGTTACGGGAGACTTCCTCGCGTTGGGCCTGCCCGACGTCCCCGATCCAGAAATCGCCAGTCTCGCGATCAAAGCTACACCGCCATGGGTTGCGAAGGCCATACGCCCAGATCTCGGGGCTACCGCCCGAACTGACAAAGGGGTTGCTGGGAGGAATAGTATAGTTACGATCAACATTCGCCGGGAACGCATCGTCGTCCCCCGTGCCGGGCTCGCCGTCTGGTCCGTTCACATCAAGACGCAGGATCTTGCCGAGGAGGTTATCCGAGAGGTCCTGCGCGTTTCCGGTGATAGGCGTGTGAAAAGGGGGAAAGCTGTCGCCTCCACTGCTGTCGTCGGCGTTGCCGCCGTCGCCCGTCGCCAGGTATAAGTATCCGTCGGCGCCGAAGCCAATCCAACCACCATTGTGAGTCGATTCGGGCTGGATGACTTTCAGTATCAACTGCCCGCTAGCGGGGTCGGCCGTCGATGCCATCGGGTTACCCCCGGCCGCACGGTAGCGATATAAATATAAGTCTCCGGCTGTCTGCCCCGCGATTGCCGGTGAGGTGTATGTAACATAGAAGTAGCCGTTCTGCATGAATCGGGGATGAAACGCCATGCAATAGAGGCCCTGCTCTGCCCCCGTGCCAACCGGCCCGACTGTAAGGTAAAACTGCGGAAACACGGTGTTAGTTAGTAAGTTAACTACTCGGATGTTGCCCATGCCAAAGCGGCTGAGTTGCACCACGAACAAGCGGTTATCATCCCCCGGCGGCGCGGTGCAGTAGGCCGGCTGCGTCAGCCCGGTTGCCACCGTCTGGGTGGCGAGGGTTTGAGCGGCCGCCGAAGACGTGGCAAACGAAACAGCCCCAGCCAGACAGATGGCGCGTGAAGCCCAGACTCGCAAGCATAATAGGTTCGTTTTCATCGTTTACTCCACAAGGTCAGCTTGTCAAATTGTCGCCCCACTGACCCTGGGTGACCAGATTGCGGGCATCGGGGAAATAACACCGACTTACCTTTGCAGGCCGGTCGGGGCTCTGATTTAGGAGCACAACAGTATCGAACGATACCGGCTGCGGTCCTGTGTATTCAATGCGAATACTGTGATTCTTTCGTAAGGGATCGACTAGTTATTAGCCGAGTGGCCGATAACCAGTTTGCCTGGGGGCGTGGCGGCGGAGAGCCGAGCCGAGCTTTTGTCAAGCTAGTGCGTGACCAAGCCGAGCTTGACCAGATCCTCGATCGGTTCGTCGAAAGAACAACTACCAAATCCCAACGCAAAGGTCTCGCGAACTTTGGCGATCTGAGTTAAGTCAAGCCCATGGCCCTGCCACGAGATAAACTCATCGCCAAACTTGAAGTGGGTGTCATCGTCGTCGAGAAGCAATGCTTCGGCTCGCTCGATGTCGAGCCCCTTCGCGCGGATGAGGGCCGCCGCGACGAAGACATTCAGAAAGCCGTGCATGATACACGCCGGGCTCTCCTTTTCATAAGTGACGCGGTACGAACCGCGGATGCGATGATGCAGCCCCGCAGTCGCCTTAAACGCTATTCCCGCGGCGGAGCACGCCTGCAAAAACTGGGCAATCTCCAACGCGGTGGGAAAGGCACTCGCGGTGGTTCCGCCGGTCCGCACCTTGGCACCCGCGACGCTACCCGCTAACGCGGCGACGAAGCCCCGGCAGTCGGCATTCACCGGGAACTCAAAGAAAGGAAAGATATCTTCGGTCATCTGGTCCAGCGCTTCGTCAACTTGGCCGACAGCGGACACTTTAATCTCCACAGCATCGACGACGGCTTGCCCGTTCGCCTCGTCGCCGTGGTGAGCGTTGAAGCCCTCGATCTCGTCCAAATCGTTGTCGAGGTTCCCATCAATCAACACGCTTAATCGCCAGGGGCCGGAGACCTCCGCTTGCTCGCGATAGCCGCTGGTTGCGAAGGTGCCCGGGAGAAGGGCCGAGGCGCATGCGGTGAACTCCTGTAGTCGTGAAGCCGGGCAGATAAACCGACCCAGGGCAAACTCATGCACCCCAACCTTTGCTCGGTTGTAAGCTTCTACGCTGCGCTGCATATCGAGCTTCGCGGGTGGGAAGAGGCCTGCATAGTCGATGAGGTCAGTAAAGAGAGTGGTAACTGAACGGAGCATACGTGTCTTTCGGAGTTGCGCCAATGCTGTGGGCAACCCACCCAGAGAGGCCAAATGCGTTTGTGTGCGCGACGATTAGGGCTTGCTGTACCCCGCCTGTAGCAAAAGCGAGGGGCCAGAAATACTATTATTTACATACTTTGGCGATCAATCTCCAGACTTCGTGGGGCGCCAGCTCTCGGCCGCTGGCCGCGTGGAACCCTGCGGCAATCGCATCAAACGCCGGGGTAAACGGAAGTCGGTCGCGGTGCCCGATCGATCCAGCAACCGAGGTTATGATGATTACAAGGCTCGCCTCTTCTTCGGGGGTCACTTTCACGGCCGTTGACTCCGCTCTTCCAAGCCGGGGGAGCTTCCCCGCCTTGCGTAAGTTAAGTAATCGTTGAAAGACAAGACGCTGCGCTTCAACCGGTTCTGACGCTTCGCCCAGTCGCGTCAACAACGCCGACCAGTTGGAGGTGTAGGGCAAGTCGTCGAGGGTGCGACCCGCAAAAAGATAAGCGTTGATCATCTCCGCGTCAGCGTGCCGGGGGGTGTCGGGCAGGATTGTGCCAAAGATGGTGTCCAAGATAGTCCTTCCGCTGTTCCAGATGTTACTTTTTCTGTGACCCCTCGACCCAGCTTGCGACCCAGAGCTGGCTGCTGGGCCGTTCCTCGCCCTGCGCTTTCGGACCCCGCTGGCTCGTCCATAGTAAGTTCCTGCCATCGAAACTATACACAGGAAGGACGTCGGCGCCCGCGGCATGGGTGATTCGACGGGTGGCCAGACCCTTCACGTTAATCAAACTAGACTCGCCAGTTGCTGCGGAAGAAGCGGCGTCTAACACAGATTGCTCCAGCGACACCGCGAAGATTTCATAGTTGTGATGGCCTACTTCGCTGGAACCGTACACCAGAAACTCTCCACTGGGATGGAAGTAAGGTGCCCAGTTGACCGCTTCATTGTCGGTGATTTGGTACTCGCGTGCCAAGCCCGTGGGCACCTCGTTTTCAAACTTAAGATCCCCGATGTAAAGCTGCAGAAGATCGTTACCCTTGCGGTCGGAGCGGTAGCAGATCCGCTTGTTGTCGGGTGAAAAGAATGGGCCGCCATCATAACCCGGCGCCACGACAATAGCGTGCGTTGCCCGGGTTAGCGTATCGTAAATGTAGATATTGGCGTCCGGTTTACCGGGGGGCTGATCCGATGCGGCGTCCTCAATGTGAGTATACAGAATGAAGCGCCCATCGCTCGAGTAGGAGCATTCGGCATCATAATTGGGAGACGCGAAGACCGCCGTGGCGGGTTTATCAAACGCTCTGATTTCTTCGATCCGCTTCAGGTCAAGATCAATTAACTCGGCATCCACGCCCGCGCGGATGCGGCCCGGTGCACCTCCGCCTGTGACGGCGTCTACGAGCGAGGGTGCCTTTGCTCCAAGCTTTAACTGATCTAGCTCACGCCGGAGGGACGCCAAAGCAGCGTCGGCGCTGCTGGAATAGCCTCCCGCGCCGTCGCTCAGCTCCAGTAGCGGCAGCACGGCGCGCTGCACGATTTCCATCTCCGAGGGGAACATCCACACATACTTACGGCTGCCGACCTGGAAACCCGAGCGATTCTCGTCGGTGGGTCGGGTAAGGGTTGAACCAAAAATAACCATCCCGCGGCGAACGGGATCAAACCAGCCACAGGTGTTGGCTGTGCCCGGCTCGCTCACGCGGATAGGTTCTCCGAGGGAAGTAATGTTGCGACCCGTTTCGTCGCGCTTTACCGGCGCGACAAACATGGCATAGAACGGGTCGGGCTCTGTGCCCAACTTTGGAACTTGAACTGCTTGAAATATAATCCATCTATCATCGGGGCTGAAGTAAGCCTCGCCTGCTTTCACGAATCGATCGCGAGATGTAAGTTGAACTGTATTGGTCATTGAAGCGGCTTCCGCCGCGAGCCACTCCGTTTCGGTGGGCGCAGGGATTGCAGGGCGCGAGCCGGGCGGAGCAGTAGGCTGGTGGGATTCGGTCTCCGCAGCGGCATGTACGAAAATGGCACCAACTGTCAAGAGGGAAAGGAAGGTAGACTTCACAGACGTGACGGCCAAAATCTTCATGTGTCCGTATTGTAAGGCAGTTGGCAGCCAATGCCATGCGAATGGCTCAAGAAAGCAAATGGCAGGCCTCGCTGCCCGTTCCGAACAGCATCATTCGGATTTGTTTAAAAGTGCGGCCGTGAACATGCGTCCGGTCGTGTCACGCTCCCAGGTATGCGACGGCCCGTGCTTCTTCTCGTAGTGCTCCCACAGTTCGAACCAGTAGCTGCGAAAAGCATGCTGGCCCATCGGTTTAAAATGCTTGTACACCCGCTTCATGATCGCCACGGCGGAACCTTTGAGGCCCATCACCGCGCGGCCGTGCCGCACGCTTTCGGTATCCAGCGGCAGCCGCGAGTACCGTCCCAGCAACTGCATGATATTCGCCGCGGCGTAAGGGCCGATTCCTGGCAACTCAAGGAGGTAGGCGAAGACTGTCTCGTCGGGCGTAGCTGGATCTTCGAGGAGTTGTGAATCAATGCCGCCGTGGCGGGCGGAGGTACAAAACAGCTTCGCCAACTGAACAATCCGAACGTCGCGATATCCGACGCGGCAGCGGGCGCGAAGCGTAGCGGGCGAAGTTTTGGCGACCTTCGCGGCGGTGGGGAACGCGAACCGCTTGATCTTTCCATGCGTCAGACCTGCGCCCAGCACCTCGCAAAGGCGGGTGTTCATCGCGACGGTGCTCGGCCATGTAACATTACAACTGGTGACGGTCTTTATCACGTCCTCGAAAAGCGTTGACGACCGCATGAGACGGCCCCGGCCCGCGGCGGCGAAACGCGGATCGAGCGAGTGAAACTCGGCGATCACTCCGGCGGGCTCATCGAGACGTAACATCCGTGTGAGCAGAGTCGTTATGGTGGATCGCTGCGCTGTAGTTACTGCTCGCGACAGGGACACTTTGAGCGGGCTACCTGGACCTTGCGGCTGCGACACTATCACGCCCAACGCGCGACCGCTTGGAGCGAGCACAGTCGCGAAGACGCCGCGTCTGACGTCCCAGAAGTTTGGTGCGAGCAAGAAGTAGCCGTAGGAACAGACATCCCTCGCCAGAAAATAATCAGCGGGAGGACGAATCGTAAGTGTTGGCATAGGTGGCTGCGCCCGGCGGATCGTCCGTCCACCCCCACCCCCCACATCCCCCTGGAGCCGCACAAGTTAGCTCTTACGCAACGTAAGTGGAAACAGGTAGGTGACGAGGTTCAGGGCAAGGCGATCGCCCACCCGCGCGTATGTTGAATAGTGGGCATCTACCTGGGCCATCACATCGCCCGAACTAAGGCCGGCTTTAGCCATGCCCGCCGCACTTGAGGCAACCAGCGCTTCTAACTGCGGGCGGTCGCACTCGGGGTGGTACTGAAATGCAACTGTCCGAACTCCGACCCGAAACGCGGCGATTGGCGTGGGTGACGAACTAGCCCCCCCCGCAGCGGTCGCCAGAACAGTGGCACCCGTAGGCAACTGTTTGATCTCTTGGCTACACGAGAAAAACTGAGGGTGCTGCCATTGAATACCACCGAAGAGGACATCGGTCTGCCCCAGTGGATTAATGCTTAATGGCTGCATCCCCATTGCAGGCTTGTCCTTCCAATCGACAACGCCTCCGAGTGCCTTCGCTATCAGTTGGGCACCGAGGCAGATACCGATAACGGGGAGTGCCGCTTCGTGCGCTGACTTAACAAAAGCTGCTTCTGCTGCAAGCCACGGCAGATTGTCAATATCCGTCACCATCTGTGGGCCGCCCAGGATAACCACGCCGTGTACGTTGTCTAAGTCGGCCGGAACGCCCAGGGCCGGATCGGTGGGGTGAAGATCGGCGCGGCGAAAATCAAGCTTGAAGCCATTATCGCGGAGCGTAGTGGCCAGTCGGCCCGCGCCGCCCACTTGCGTTGGTGAATGCTGAAAGATGATAATCGACATACTTGGCCAAGCGTAGTCGTCGCCCGGAGCAGAGGTGGGCTGGCGACGAGGCGGGAAGGTAACGCCGTTCAGTGAAGACGGGAACGGCCCTGCACGCTGATCCATCCCCAATCGAGCGCATCCCCCATACGATTCACGTATGGCGACGCTCCCTTCTTCGTCCTCTCGCGGTAGTAACGTAAGTAACGCAGTTCCCAAAATTGATCCGCACGCGGTCACGATCTCGGGGTTGCTTTTGGATCCTGCGTACGGCCCGGCCGCGCACGGCTTTGCCGAAGCGCAGTCACTTAAAAATTTAGATCGTGATATCGCAACTCCGGGTGCTTACCCGTTTACGCGCGGCCTCTTCCCTGGGGGTTATCGCACGCGACTTTGGACGATGCGCCAGTTCGCGGGCTTTGGATCGGCGGACGATACTAATCAGCGCTTTAAATACTTGCTCGCCCAAGCGAGTGGAACGAAAGCAAACACGGGCTTATCTACCGCCTTTGACCTTCCCACGCTGATGGGGCGTGACAGTGACGATGAACTCTCGTGCGGCGAGGTCGGCAAGTGCGGGGTTGCGATCTGCACGATCGAAGATATGCACCGGCTGTATGCGGATATCCCAGTGGCAAGCGTCACTGTAAGTCAGACCATTAACGGGCCAGCGTGCGTGATATGGGCGATGTACCTCGCGATGGCCCAGCAACGAGGCGTGGCATGGTCAGAACTTGGCGGGACGCTGCAGAATGACATCCTGAAGGAGTTCCACAGTCAGAACGAGTTTATCTATCCTCCTGAGCCCAGCGTCAAACTAGTGGTTGATACTATCGAGTTTCAGAGCAAGTTTGTCCAGAAGTGGAACAGTGTAAGCATTTCGGGGTACCACATCAGAGAGGCGGGCAGCACCGCGACGCAGGAACTGGCATTTACGTTGCGCGATGGGATGGAGTATGTAGAAGCCTGCCTCGAACGAGGCATGGATATCGATTCATTCGCCCCCCGGCTTTCATTCTTCTTCAACAGCCACAACGAGTTCTTTGAGGAGATCTGTAAGTTACGAGCCGCCCGACGGATTTGGGCGCGGGTGATGAAGCATCGCTACGGAGCCAAGAGCGAGCGATCGCTTTACATGAAGACGCATGTTCAGACCGCTGGCTGTTCACTCACTGAGCAACAGCCAATGAACAATATTGTGAGGGTCGCGTACCAGGCTATGGCGGCGGTGCTTGGGGGATGTCAAAGCCTCCACACAGACAGCATGGATGAAACATTAGGACTCCCCACGGAGCAAGCCGTGACGGTGGCCCTGCGCACCCAGCAGATTCTGGCCCATGAGACTGGCGTTACCCGCGTTGCAGACCCTTTGGGCGGTGCTTGGTTCATCGAGCAACTGACCGACACGATGGAAGCCCACGCTTTGCAGTTATTACATGAAATCGACGAGATGGGTGATTATGATGGTAAGCGTAAGTCGGGCTCCGTGCGTGCCGAACACACCGGACCGCTCGAGCAGCACGCGGTCTATTCGCCCAAGACCACGTTCGGTCGCAGCGTGATCAACGGAATCAATCGCGGCTACTTCCGACGCTGCATCGCCGAGGCGAGTTATCGGTTTAGCGAAGAATGCGAGGCTGGCGACCGGATCATCGTGGGCGTGAACGCTTACTCGGACAACGACGAGAGCCGGCCGATCGAAATACTACAGATTGGGGCCGAGGTCGAGGCCGTTCAGTGCGCCAGACTGGCAGATTTCAAATCAAGGCGTATTGCCGCAGATGTTAAAGCTTCGCTTGAACGAATCCGCACCGCCTGCCGCGATGGCGACGCGGTCGCGGAGGCGCGCGGGCTACACAAGCACAACGTGATGCCAGCACTTGTGGATGCGTCACTCGCGAACTGCACGCTGGGCGAGATGGTGCAGGCCATGGCCGATGTTTACGGCAGGTACACCGGTGGGCCAGAGTGGTAAGCATCAAGGGCGAGTTGCGAGCTGCGGCCGATCGACGCCTTCGTGGTTGCCTTACGTTGGCTTAGGTTGGCTCAGGTTGGCCTTGCATCGGGGCCAACATTACAGCGCGAACCGTTGCGGTGGCCCGCGAGCGGCCTGGCTTACACCCCGCCCGAGACGGGACTCTTGGAGGAGGAACCGATCGAGATCTTTACCGGGACGAAGGTGGGCTTGACACGCTTCTCAAACTCGCTCCAATACTTATTCATAATGGTGCGAACGGCCCAGTTGTTACCATCGGCCAAGCCACAGATCGTGGTCCCGGGCATGCTGCCCATGCTCGTTGCGATCTCGAGCGCGAGATCAAGATCCTTGGTTTTGGCGTGGCCAGCCTCGATCCTGCTCATGAGCTGATAGAGCCAGCCGCTGCCTTCGCGGCAGGGGGTACACTGGCCGCAACTCTCGTGCTTGAAGAATCTTGTAATATTACGTGCGACCGCCACCATGTCGGTATCTTCATCGAACACTGTCGGGCAGGCGGTACCCAGGCCCAGGACGTTAAACTTACGTCCGATGTCGAAGTCCATCGGTGCGTCGTATTGATCCGGCCCGAGGATGCCCATGCTGATGCCCCCGGCGATCGCGCCCTTGAACTTCTTGCCTCCACGGATACCTCCGCAGAGCTCTTCGACCATCACCCGCAGGGGGATGCCCAGTTCACACTCGTAGACTCCGGGCCTGTTCACGTGGCCGCTTACGCCCATGAGCTTGGTACCAAAGCTAGGAGGGTTGTTGCCCCCCAAGCTGCTCGCGACTCCCTGCTTCATGAACCACTCGGCGCCGTGCTCTATGATGCTGGGGAGGTGCGCCACCGTCTCAACGTTATTAATAATTGTGGGACGACCGAAGAGCCCCTTGACCGCAGGGAAAGGGGGCTTGACACGCGGCCAACCTCGCTTACCTTCAAGCCCCTCCAGCAACGCGGTCTCTTCACCACAGATGTAAGCCCCAGCCCCCCGGTGAACGTAACATTCAACGGCGAAAGGCCCGCCTCGCGAGGTGTTTGCGCCGTTGAGTAATCCGCCAGAACCGAAGATTCCGTTGCCGTACGCTTCTTTCAATGCTTCTTCGAGCACGCGGGCCTGGTGGTGGTACTCGCCGCGGATGAAGATATAAGCAGTCTTGATTCGGCACGCGTAGCACGCGATCGCGATGCCCTCGAGCATGAGGTGAGGATCAAAGTCCATGAGCAGACGGTCTTTGAAGGTTCCTGGCTCGGACTCATCGGCATTGATCGCGAGGTACCGCTGACCTGGGTCTTGCTCTTGGCCCTGGTCGTCAGTGGTTAACTTCGGAAGAAACGTCCATTTCAGCCCCGTCGGGAACCCAGCCCCACCACGCCCCCGCAGCGCGGATTTCTTCGTCTCCTCGGTTACCGCGTCCGGCTTCATCGAGATTGCTTTGCGCAGCCCGACATAACCACCGGTCTGAACGTACTCGTCGTAGCGAACCACGTGGCGCAGCTTCGGGTCCGCATAGGGCCAGGAGGGGATGCGTTTGGTTAAGATCGGGCCACCCAGACCTTCGAGGTTAGGGTTCACTTTGCCGGAAGGGGAAGAGGTTGTTAGTCCGCCGGGTGCAATTGGCATTGAAGATTCCTTGACTCAAACTCTTCAGGCGTGGGGACGATCAAGCCACGCCGAGCTAACTGTGTCGAACTCCATCTACTGAACGCAAGGTGAATCAAACGGGGCTGTCTCCGATTCGCCTCACCCCGATCGCTCCTACCTGCGGACTTTCCCAAAGTTATTTTGCAACAGTAGGGTATCGGCGAGGGATTTTCGCATCCCGTGTAGCTATTGGAAACGATGGTCCTAGAGCGGATGATAACTGTGTTCAGATTAGCCGCTTACCCTTGCGCCCACCGCGGGCGTCGCGCGGGCACTCAATTGCGTTTGAGCTCACCCTTCGAACGAGGCTCCGAGCGAGAAGGGACAAACGCAAACCCGAAGGCAAAGATGGCGACCGTTCCGAAAATGGTGGCCAACGGGAGGGTCCAACTCAGGCCGCTCATCGCATCGCGGAACTTTCCCATCAACCGCTCGCGCGCTTGCTGAGGCATGAGCTGGAGCGCGGCTTGAAACTGCCAAGTATTGTCCATTAGCTCGCCAGCTTTGGGTTTCTGGCCTCGCTTGTGAGACGGATACTTATAACGCTCGACCTGAAAGCCCGACCCAGGAGACGGAATGAACTCATAAAACTCGAACGTCCAGTCCTTGATCCACACCTCCCCCCAGCTTTTGGGGTCGGCGCCCGGGAGGGGTACGCGGGTTACGATCGCCAAGCGTTCGGGGAGCTCGGGAGTGCCCAGATCTCGCTTATATTCCACCATAGTTCGCCCGCTCATCGGTGCGAATCGCACTAAACGTAACCAATCGCTGTGGGGTAGCAGGCCGGGCAGAAACTCGCTGCCGGGGATTGCAACCCGAAGCCTGCGAACATCATCACCGTATTTCAACGTAAGAGTTTGATGAGCGAGGTCGGTACGATCCGTCGTAATTGTAACGTTGCGCCCGCTGAACGTAAACTCAGTATCGTTCCTGGTATCGAAGGCGTACGCGATTCGCTTCTCGTCTCGGTTATACTCCCGCACTTTGACGGCCATGAACCAGCAGCAGACGATCGCTCCGACGATAGACAAAAGCCCGACGGCGATGTAAGGTGCCCTAAACCGGCCTGGCGACCGCGCCGCTGCCCCCCGAGGCGATGTTATAAAAGGATCGTTGTTCATGTGATCGGCAGACACCGGCGGACCAACGGGGGCACGAGTACCCCCACTTCTGTAACAGGAGACTACTTCTGTTCTGCAATGACCGGGGCCTTCTTACCGGTACCAACATTACGCTTTTTATTAGATTGCGCGTCGTCGTCGCCGTGCTCACCCTGACCGTGTGCGGCATCCGGCTCGCCCAATGCACCTGAAAGTCCGGTGCTCGCCCGCGAGCGATTTCCATTACTTACGATTGCCACGTCCTCGTGAGAGTCTCCGTGCGCCACCGCCGCCAGCGTCTCAAAGGCGCTATCTACTGAATAGGCTGCCTTGGCACTGACCATATCCAGAGTGGCAAGTTCTTGGGCCGCGAACCTGACCATGTCCGCCGCGGCGGGGCTGCCCGCGACTCGAAGCTGCTCCGCGATCTGTGCGATGTCCTTAGCCACCGCCGCCTGCGATGGTCCGGTCGGCGGGTGCAGTTTGACGACGTGTAGGTCAAGCATCTGATTCGTGTGCTTAAGAATCGCCGCGGAGGCGACCAGTGCATCGACCGCTGGCTGACCAACCCGGTTGAGATCAACCGCGGCGTGCGCGGCGTGCTGCAGCGTGGTCGCCGCGATGATCCATTCCTTGATATTATCTTCCGCAAGCTGCTCTTTCATTCGCACCTTCGCGGCAATCACCACGGGCTGGTTATTTGCACCGACTATGCCGCGGCTGGTACCGCCGGCCACAATAGGGCCGGATTTATAACTTACGATCGAGCCACGGCTGAAGAGGTCAAGCCCCGTGAACAGCAGGAACAATCCGAGCGCGAAGAAGCAGAACAACATAAGTACGCTGTTGATTGGATTGTCGTACTTCAACTGCATGAAGTATGCCATTACCATAATGCTCTTGACGGTGGCGATGCTCATAGCCACGAGCACGTTTACCCACCACGGGAGAACGATTCCCAGCGCGTGTTCTATCCAGACTTCAAACTGGGCCAACCCCACGGTAAGCACTGTGAAAAAGAGCAGGAACGCCAGTATGGTGCGAAGTATAAACGGCCCGACGATGACGTGGCTGGCGTGTTGCCCATGATGGTGCGAACCGTGAGGGTCCATCTCGTCAAAGGCGGCGGCGGTTGGTGCTGGAGCGTGTGCCATGGCGGGGCCTACTTAAACTTTGTCTAGGATCAAAGAACGAGAGCACGGGTGGAACGAGCGTGGCGACATTCTGATCTAATGCTAGTGGATCAGGTAGAGCAAGGGGAACAAGAAAATCCAAATCAAGTCGACCAAGTGCCAATACAACCCTGTAATTTCAACAAACGTGTAGTGGCTGGGCCCGTAATGCCCCTTAATGGAACGATACAGAACTCGCGCGATCAGCGCCATTCCGATGATCACGTGGAGCGCGTGGATCGAGGTGCCGCAGTAGTAGACACTCCACCAAAGCGGCATGTGCGCGCTCTCGGCGAACGGGTAATCGAACATCGCGCCCGGCCGCTTACCCACGCTCCACTTGGGGAGGTATTCGTACATAAACTTGATGTAAAGGAAGAGCGCGCCGCAGATCAGAGTAACGACTAAGTTAATCTGTGCCCGGCGCTGCTGGTTCTTTTGGATGGCATAGATACTCACAGCCATGGTGTAGCTGGAGATGAGCAGCACGATCGTGTTCAGGCCACCAAACCGCCAGTCCAGAAGTTGCGAACCCTCTCGCCAGGCATCGTTGTAAAGCGTGCGAAAGATGAAGTACGCGCAGAAAATTCCGCCAAACAAAAGCACTTCGGTAGTGAGGAAGAGCCAGAATCCCAGCTTGCAGGAATCAAACTCCTCCGCCGCGGTTCGGAAGTGCGAAGCATGTTTGTACTTTTGCCATGGTGCCCGCGGACCGGAAGTAGGTGTGAGTGTTGACATCTGTTGCTTTCTGGCCTACTGAATCAGGAGACTAACCGAGGGAATCTGACCGCCCCACAGGCGGCATTAACTTAGTTTTCCGGCTTAACTTCCCGACTTACCCCGGTGCCACTTGCCCGGCTCTGGCAAGCCATCGAGTTTCTACACAGGCTTGTCAGGTGAGTGAACCATGATCGGACGTCCGCCCGGCTGAGCCGGAATGGGGTAATCCTTCTCACTCCATCCCGGCGGAACCACTCTGTCAAAGTCGTAAGGGCCATGTGTCACCACCGGCTCGTGATCGAAGTTATGTTCAATCGGGGGGGTTGCCGCAACCCACTCCAGCGTCAGCCCGCCCCAGGGGTTCTGCGGCGCCTTCTTACCGATAGTCAGCGATGCCAGGAAGTTAAACAAGTGGACTAAGAAACCAATCAGCAGGATCCACGAGCCGATCGTCGAGATCTGGTGCAGAAGCTGATACTCGGGAATGTAACTGGCATAACGGCGGGGCATGCCCTTGGTACCCAGCAGGAACTGAGTGAGGAACGTAACATTAAAGCCGATGAAGACAAGGATTGCTCCGGTCATGCCAGCCCGCTCGTTGTACATCCGGCCGAACATCTTCGGCCACCAATGATGAATACCAGACATCAGAGCGATGATGGTGCCCCCCATCATAACGTAATGGAAGTGGGCGACCACGAAGTAGCTGTCGTGAAGGTGCAGATCGGTGGAGAGAGTGCCCAGCGGCAGGCCCGTCAGACCTCCGATTGAGAAAAGGAACAGGAACATTAAGGCGTAAAGCATCGGCGTGTTCATCGCGATACTCCCCTTGTAAAGCGTGCCAATCCAGTTAAACATTTTGACGGCCGTGGGGATGGCCACCAGGAACGTAAGTGCTGAGAATACGGTGCTGGCCTTCTCGCTCATGCTTGTGAACATGTGGTGGCCCCACACGATGAACGAAACAGCGGCGATGCCCAGCGACGCGTAAGCAATCGCCCGGTATCCGAAGATCTTCTTGTGGCTCTGCACAGCCAGAACATCGGAGATAATGCCCATGCCGGGCAGAATCATAACGTAAACCACCGGGTGGCTGTAGAACCAGAAGAAGTGCTGGTAGAGCACTGGGTCGCCCCCGAGAGCGGGATCGAAGATACCGATCTTAAAGACGCGCTCGAACACCAACAGCATGAGCGTGATGCCGATCACCGGGGTGGCGAGAACCTGTATGATTGCGGATGAGTAGATCGCCCATACAAAAAGGGGCATATCGAACCAGCCCATGCCGGGCGCTCTCAGCTTATGCACTGTAACAATGAAGTTAAGCCCGGTGAGAATAGAGCTGAACCCCAGGATGAAAGCACCCATCACCATGAGCACCACCTTAGGGTGCTCGGCGTCGGTCGAGAGGCTGTACGGCGTATAGAACGTCCACCCGGTGTCAACCCCCCCAAGGATGATCGAACTCACCGCGAAGATCGAGCCAAAGACGTAGATATACCAGCTTAAAAGGTTAAGCCGCGGGAAAGCGACATCCTTCGCGCCCACCATAAGCGGAAGAAGGAAGTTGCCCAGCGAGGCGGGAACGCTGGGCACGATGACCATGAAAACCATGATCGCACCATGCAGCGTAAATAGTCGGTTGTATATGTTGTTACCAGGTCCGACGGCGGTTGCTTCCGCGGGGCGGAAGAGCTGACCATGAATTCCGGTAGCGTCGACCGTAACGGGGACCAGCAGCTCGAGCCGCACGGCCATCGCGGCCATGCCCCCCAGGAAGAACATAAACAGAATCGCGAAGAGATACATGACGCCGATTTTCTTATGGTCAACGGTGGTTGCCCAATCGAAAATTGTCGCCCAAAAGCCGCCCTTGCGCTCAAGATAGCTGCCTTCGTGGTGGTCGTGATGACCCAGATTGTCAGCCGCGTGTGCCATAACTTACAACTCCTCACTGCACCAAACTCAAATCTCCACCGTCGCTCTAAACCTTCAATTGCTCGTGGCTCGCGGACCGGTCCGCAGGAGCTGGTTAAGATCTATTACTTCTTTACTTCGCCGGAAGCCGTCCCTGAAACCGGCGACCCCGAAATCGGACCAGCAGGCCCGGGTGCGGGTGGTGCGGGTGATGTGGGTGATGTGGGTGATGTGGGTGATGTGGGTGATGTAGGTGATGTAGGTGGTGCGGGTTGATCGCTAGCGGGCTGGCCCGCCGGGTCAGGTTCTGGAAGCAGCGCACCGGGCGGTGTGTTCTTACTAAGCGTTTTCATAAACTCAATAACGCCGATGATCTGTCGTTCGGAGAGCGAGATCACTGCCATGTTGGGTCCGAATCCTTTCACCAGTTTCTTGGTGGGGTAAACGATGGATTCGCGGATGTAGTTATCATCGGTCAATGCCTTTGTACCATCGGTAAACTCCACCTCGCTACCGTAGGCATCTTTCCATGTCGGACCGGTGTTGGGGCTGCCATCAACAGAGTGGCAAGAAGCGCACTTGGTCTTCCAAACAAACTCACCGATTTCCTTGAGCGGTTTACCGATGGGATTCTGGATGTAAGTTAACCATTTTTGCCAGCTATCGTAAGGAATAATCCGGAGCGTTGCGGCCATTTCCGCGTGTTCATTGCCGCAGTATTCGGCGCAGAACACGATATGATCCTGGTAGGGAACGCCAGCCAGGTCCGGGATAAACTCGGTGCCTTCCGCCTTGGCTTCCGCCGCGGTGTTCACATGATACTTGGGAGATTTGGAAAGTCCTGCCTGGAACCAGAGCGTTGTGTAACGGTTCGGAACGACGTCTTGCTTGGTCCGGAAGTCTGTGATCCAGAAGGCGTGCATCACGTCTTTACTGTTCATCCTCAGTCGTACCGGGACGTCGGCGGGAACGTAAAAGACTGGCGAAGAGGCTTTGGCACCGATGGGCTTGACGGTTGTGCTCTCCGCACCGTTGGGGTAGGTAAGCGACCAGAACCACTGCTGGCCTGTAACGTTGAGCTCGATCGCCTCCCCGGGCGCCACCATCTTGTTCATATAGCCGCGGAATCCCATGAAGAAGATGTAAACCAACATCAACGTCGGGATCACTGTCCAAGCCACCTCAAGGGGCGTGTTGTGCGAAGCACTGTCCGCAGAGATCTTACCCTTCCGGCGGCGATACTTCACTACAAAGTAAGTCATCAACGCCATCAGGAAGACAAACCACGCAACGCAGAACCACCACAGCCACATGTACATATCGTCGGTTTCGGACGCGAACTCGGTGGGTCCGCGCGAGTTGAAGAACATCCGAAAGAAGAAGTTCTCTTCAGCGAACAAGGCTATCAAGCTGTTTCCCATGTTTGTCATGCCGACCTTACCTGCTAGCTGAATTTGTTTCAACGCACCTGACCATTGCGCCACTGCGACTAACACAACAGCTCCACGCTTACTAACCCGCGTTCGCCGCGACTGTGCCACCTGAACTACCCGAATCTTCATTTGGCGGCTTTGAAAGCCGCACGCGGCGTCGCACCCGCTCGCCGACGAAGAGCACCGCAACAAGTGACCCGACACAGATCAGCGTGATGATGCCAGAAACCTGCATCACTCGTACCGCCGCGAGTGAGTACTTGCCGGTGGATGGATCGAACATGTAGCAGAACGCCATAATCCGATCGCCCAGTGACCGAACTAGTTTTCCGTTCGAAGCATCGATCAGGGCAAGCTTCATATCGCGAGCCGGATAGCTAAACCCGTAGAAGTATCGGCTTAATTTACCATCAGGAGTGGCAATGTAGACACCCGCAGGGTGGCTAAACTGCCCATTCTCCAGCCGGCGATATTTAAATCCGATGGCATCCGCCAGTGCCCGCGCTGAGCCTGCATCGGTGGTGTGGAACTGCCAACCGGCCTTAACTGCATCGTCGGCGGTTTCGTGGTAGTTGCTCAAATGCCCATTGCGAGCAGCGGTGGCATCCGCCGCCGTTTCGGTGGGGTCAAACGAGAAGTAGAGCACGTTGAAGTCTTTGCCGGGCTTTAGTTGCAGCTGATTATAACATTCTGTTAACTTCTGCATCACCACATCGCAAACGACCGGGCACTTGAAATATACCAGCGCGATGACTGCCGGCTTGTTATCTTTGAAGTAATCGCCAAGTTGAACGAACTTACCTTCCGAGGTCGTAAACTGTAACTCCATCGGAAGCGGCCGCCCAACGTGTTCTTCAATTCCGAGCCCCATCACGGCGCGGGGGAGAGGCGCGGGGCGATCCAGCGGATTCTCTCGCGCTGGGGGTGGGAGCGCGGAGGCCGCACGATCCTGAATCGAAGCAGCATCGGGAGACTGACTACTTTGCGCCAACGCCGGGCTCATCAATGCTGCGACCGCCAACAGCAGCGCTGAGAGCGGAGGTTGAGCGAGGGAGGCAAGTTGTGAGAACAGTTTCGCCATTAATTATTTACCGTCCGAATAGTTCTTCAAGACCTGCTGCATGCCCTGTTCCAAAGGAAGTTGAACTGTTCCCGCCTTGACATCAGCCCAGGAATAGGTCGGGATATTTCCGTTGATTCCAAGCTTGATCTCCGCCTGTACCTTCATGCCGTTGGCGACTTTGCTTGTGAGCGTGGTCTCAACGCGCGCTGCCCGCATCTGATGAGCCGTACTGTCAAAGTAGATGCACACCACGACAATCAATCCAATAACGAACACGACGATTCCGACAAACCACTGTGTAATCAACCAAGTGTTAATATCGCCAGTGTGTTCACGCTGCGGTTGCCCCTCCGTCGGTTCGTGATGGTGCCATGCATCCGCATGATCCTGCACCGACGGTGTGTGTTCATGAGCCGACATCGTTTCGCTTTCTGCCGCTACGCCGCGGCGATTATCCGACCATCCCAAACCGATCCCGTCTATCGAAGAAATTCTGCAGTTACGGATTTAAGCGCCAGACCTACAAGGATTCGTGCTGTAGCACGAGATGGATTACTGTTAAATCGTAGAATACCAAACCATTTCCGTCCGACTTGACTTCTCAACTCTCGATCGGGCCGACTAGATGTAGTTCTTGTGTCGTAAAGCCTCGTGCATGAACGGGTCACCCACTCCCACGAGTGGGTTGCCCCCCACACGCTTGACGAGATACCCTGCGAAAATCAGGACTGGGCCAGCTATCCCGATAACGTCTGTGATGTAAGCCATTGGGCCTTGAGGCCCTTCGGTTGGGGAGAGGTAGACCATGGGGCGCACGATCCAGTAGATGTCCAAGATGTGGATCACAATCGCCCAGACGGCGACCAACGCCAGTAGTTTGTAAGTGCGCTTCACTTTACGGAAAAGCAGAATAAGGAAAGGAGCGGCAAAGTGGCCGATCATGAGAAGGATTCCCAATTTGGTCCAGTTCTCGCTGCGGAACTTCATGAAGGCGGTTTCTTCAGGGATGTTGCTGTACCAGATCAGGAAATACTGGCTGAACGAGATATAGGCCCAGAACACCGTGAAACTAAGCATTAGTTTTCCGAGGTCGTGGAAATGCTCTTTGGTGACGGCGCCTTCAAGTTTGCCCTTAGCGCGGAGGATGGAGAGAATGAGCGCCATGACCGCGGCAGAAGAAAAGGCCGCTCCGGCGAAGTAGTAGATACCCCACATCGTGCTGAAAAACTTATAATCGAGGCTCATGAGCCAGTCAAACGCTGCAAACGCACACGTAAGGGCGAAAACTAACATGCCCCAGGCGGAGGTGAAGCGAGCCTGTGCGAAGGGGGTGACATCGCCGCGGGTCGCCGCTTCGTCCTGGGCGCGGCCCAGGGCGACGATACGCCGCGAGAGATACAACCAAGCGGCGCCGTAGATGATCGCGCGAGCCACGAAGAATGTTGGGAAAGGAACCGTGCCGCTAGCGATCGGTGCCGTCCAAAAGAAGAAGAAAGCCTTGTGCAGGAGAACCGGGTCTCCTGCTTTCGCATCGGTCAACCACTTGAAAAGCATGCCGCCGGTTGCAATCTCTATTATGATGGTGGGCATCACCAAGAGAAAAGCAAAGGGCAGGAAGCTGGCAACATTCTCAAACTGGCGGCGGATGGTGGCTACCCATCCGGCTTGCAGCAGGTGAAAAACCAAGCAGAAGAAAAGCCCGCCCAAGCTCATCGCGAGCACGGACATCGCCCCGATGTGGTACGCCGCGATCGCATGCTTGGCCGTCATCCCCGCGGTTTCGTTAACGCCCAGGAACGCCGTGGCTACCGCGACCAGCACGCCGACGACCATGAGGAACACGCCAGCCCCCGAGCCAGCACCGGGAGCGAACGAAATATTATCTGAACGTAAGTCAGGAAAGCGAACGGCGGCTTGACTCATTGAGCACCCCCTGTTGATGCGAGAGCAGAGTCAGAGGCGGCGGGTGGGCTCAGCACTGAGGCACGCAGCTTATCGAGCGCGGGCCGCTGATCCGCGGGAACCGAGTCCAGCGAGTTGGCGCGGCTTGCTTGCAACGCCCGAATATAAGCAACCACGGACCAAGCATCCTCAGCGCTCAGCGCGTGAGCGTAACCGGGCATCTTCTGATTTTGCTGCTCGTCGTAATAGCCGAACATGCCCGTACGGAAGAGGTGACCATCGGTCCACTTCTCGCCGTTGTCGGCGGCTTTCTCCTGATACTTAACATCGTGGAAGTTGGCAACCGGGGTGGCCCATTGCAAGCCCACCTGGCCCAGCCCATCCCCGAGGTAGCCGTGACACGAAGCGCAATAGATATTGTATTTTTGCTGACCCGTCTGGATCATCCCCATAGATACGGGCACCGGGATTTTAACAACAAGCTTTCCGGTCGTTTGTCGACCTTCGTAAATCTCCGGGTCGTTGCGCAGCAGCTGCTCACGCTCTTTAACGTAGGTCGCGTTCCAATCCGGTCCGGTCGCTGCGGGGACAAACGAAGTGCGGCCGAAGGCGACGGCTCCCGGCACCGCCGGTCGCATCGTCCGACCGTCCGCGAAGAACTCGCTGCCGGTCTGCGGCTTCCATTTTAGCTGATCGTCCAAGTCGGGAAAGAGCTGGCGGGGCGGCGCGTCCTCGCGGTCGCCGCGGCAGCCCGTCGTGAACAAGCCGGCCAATAAAGCGATTCCGCAGTAAGCGGCGAGGGCGGCTGGTTTAAAGTTCGTAATCTTCATCGCGGTGTGCCTTGCGTGTTGCTGGCTTAACTACACTTACTTGTTACACTGAGAGGGGATTGCCTTTATTCTTCGACGAGTTCGATGCTGGTGGCTCCGGCCTTTTCGAGCAGCTCCCGCGTCTTCTGCGGATGAAAGTTGCGGTCGCTGGACTCGATGCAAACGAAAAACTTATCATCGCTGGCGGAGAGAAACCGCTCCTTCTTCATGAGGGGATGATGCCAACGAGGCAGCCCGTTCAGAGCGAGCATCCCGATGATGGCGGTAAACGCGGCGAACAGAATACCGCACTCAAACGTAATTGGTATGAACGCCTGCCACGACATGAACGGTTTGCCCTGCGTCATCATCTGGTAGTCCTTACCCGCCATCCATGCCTGCATCGTAAAACCCAAACCCGCCCCTGTGAGCCCGCCGACGGCCACAAGCACGGGCAGAAACGTGCGCTTCACTCCCATCGCTTCTTCCATGCCGTGCACAGGGAAAGGGGAATAAGTATCCCAGTTGCGATACCCGTTGTCGCGCACGCGCTCCGCTGCGTGGTAGAGGGCTCCGGGGTTGGCGAACTCGGCCATGATTCCGTAGAGTCGCTCGCCGGTTTCAGTAACGTAAATTGGATTTGCCATTAGTGCTTATCCCCTTGCGCGGTACCTTCGCCGTGTGGAAGCGCATGATCCGCATGATCCGCATGAGCTGCATTATCCGCATGATCGTGATCATCATCGTGCCCGTGAGCGCCATCTCCATGGCCGTAGTGCGGGCTAGCCTGTGGCAACACAGCTTTGATTTCCGCGATCGGAAACGCGGGCAAGAAACGCAGGAAGAGAAGGAAGAGTGTTAAGAAGACGCCACAGGAGCCCACAAAGATCCCGATGTCAACGGCTGTGGGGCTGAACATGCTCCATTCCCCGGGCAGAAACCCGCGATGGAGGGATGAGACGATGATAACGAATCGCTCGAACCACATGCCGATAGTTACGAAGACCGAAACTATAAACACCACGAGCACGCTGGTCCTCATCCGCTTGAACCAGAAGAACTGGGGAGAAATTACGTTGCAGCTAATCATGGTCCAGTAGGCCCACCAATAGGGGCCAACGGCTCGGTTCGTGAAGGCGTATAACTCGTATTCGTTGCCCCCGTACCAGGCGATAAAAAACTCCATCGAGTATGCAAAGCCCACCATCATGCCCGTGGCCAAAATAATCTTTGCCATGTTCTCGATGTGGCGGAGGGTAATGATCTCCTTCATATTCGGGAAGAGTTCCCGCGAGGGGATCAGCAGCAACAGCACCATCGCGAAGCCGCCAAAGATGGCACCAGCCACGAAGTAAGGCGGGAAGATCGTGGTATGCCAGCCAGGCACCACGGAGGTGGCGAAGTCGAAGGAAACGATGGAGTGAACACTGAGAACCAGCGGTGTGCTGATCCCCGCGAGGACTAGATACGCAACTTCGTAGCGATGCCAGTGGCGACCACTAAAGCGCCAGCCCAAGCTAAAAAAACCGTAGATTGTGGCACGGAGCCGGTCGGTGCGGATCGGAATAATTGGCAGCAGCACGGCCCCACCCGTGGGGTTGGCCCGCAGCCTTCGATCAGCACGATCGCGGAGTGTTGCAAAGTCCGGCACCATTCCCATAAACCAGAAGAGAGCGGAAACGATGCCGTACGTACCTACGGCAAAGACGTCCCACAGGAGCGGCGAACGAAAGTTAGGCCAGATTGCGTTGGCGTTGGGAATTGGGAAGAGCATCCAGGCCATCCACTGGCGACCCACATGGATGCCCGGGAATGTTGCAGCGCAAATGACGGCGAAAATCGTCATCGCTTCAGCGGCCCGATTGACGGCCGTTCGCCACTTCTGCTTGAGCAGGCAAAGGATGGCGGAGATAAGGGTGCCGGCATGGCCGATACCGATCCAGAATACGAAGTTGGTGATATCCCAGGCCCAGTCGACCTGGTTATTAAGGCCCCAAGCGCCGATCCCCGTAATGACAAGATAACCAATGAAAACACTACCTAAGCCCGCGATTGAGGCGGCCATGCCAAAGATGGGCAGCCACCAGCGCGGGGGCGGGTTCTCGGCGTAGCCACAGATGATGTCGGTAAGTTCTTTGAACGATCGATCGTTCAAGACTAGCGTCGCGCGTTCGCCCGGCTTATCTCGAGTCGTGCCGTCGTCGCCGCCCACGGGCGTGCTAGCGGGCGGACGCGCTCGCCCTGCGAGCCGCTCTGCCGTCAACTGATCTGGGTGAATCGTGCTCATGGAGCCTGAACCCTTCAATGATAACCAAACTCTTCGTACCGACCTAACGAAACGTTCCACTTCTCACCCGGCGAGCCATAGGGCCCGGGACGACCAACAACAAGACTTACGTTCCTAATATCCGCAGACTCATCGCGTAGCCCCGGTCGCCCGCGCGTTTCGCGATGTCAATAAATGCATGTTCCACGTTGCCGTGCGCCGCTTCCCCCACGATGCTCGACGCGGCGGGGTCAATCGCTCCCGAATGCTCGCCCGGCTTTGCAGATTTGCCGTGCCCATCGGGCGAGCCGTGGGGTTCATGCGAATCATGCGAGTCATGCGAATCATGACCACCATGATGGAAAGGATCTTCCCAGGAGTGCTTACGTTCATCGCTGCACAGCGCGGGGTTGGGGTTCATCACTCGAACCATGTGGCTCGTACGCGGGCGGGTGTTTAGGAATCCAAGCAGGTCGTAAGAACGCGCGTTGGCCTTGGTGGCATACACGCGGCTCTTGGCGTTGAGCATGTCGCCGAAGACAATGGCATCGCTGGGGCACGCCTGCTGGCACGCAACCTGAAAGAACCCTTCAGGAATACCGGGAAGGTCCTGGAGCTTGGTCTCGACCCTCGCTTCGTTAATGCGCTGTATGCAGTAAGAACACTTCTCCATCACGCCACGCATCCGCACCGTGACATTGGGGTTCTTCTGCATCTGCTCGATCTCGCGGATCTTGTCTCGCAGACGGGGCGGAATCAGATTAATATTAATCTTGTTATGCACCGGCGATCCGTTGGGACCCACGCCTTGGCCCGGCACGATGTCGCCGAGCTTATCAATTATATCTTTACCCATGTAGTCGCCATTGAACCCGAGCTTACCGTACTCGAAAAAGTTATAGCGGCGTACCTTGTATGGGCAGTTGTTGGCGCAGTACCGCGTGCCGATGCAGCGGTTGTAAGTCATATAGTTCAAACCCTCGGGGCCGTGTACCGTCGCATTCACCGGGCAAACGACCTCGCACGGCGCGTTCTCGCAGTGGACGCACGCCACGGGCTGATGAAACATGTTCTGGGGAGAGTCAAAGTCTCCGGTGAAATACCGGTCGACCCGAATCCACGTCATCTCGCGCCCTTTAGCTACTTCCTTCTTACCCACCACCGGAATGTTGTTTTCACTCTGGCAGGCGATAGTGCAGTTACCGCAGCCCGTGCATAGGGTCTGGTCGATCGTCATCGCCCACTGCTGACCAGTTGCAAACACCGAGTTGCTGGCGGCGTTATCATCGCTCGCGTTGTAAGGGTTCTGATAGATCGACTTCTTCGGAGGGTGGTGCGAAAGCTCACCCAATCGCTCGGCAAAGTTAATCTGACTCTTCGTGCCGTAGAATCCATCGACAATCTCCTGCACGTCCTTCCCGTGCTTCTGGAACGCAGGAAGGTCCACCGCACGCACTAGCGCCGTCCGGTTCTCCATCGACCAGTTATTCTGCGTGCTGGCGATCATGTAAGTGCCCGACGCCGCGGCGAACGTTCCCCCGTGTGAGGTGCGGACCCCGGAGCGAACAGCCTCGGTGGTCCGAAGCCCAAACACATTCACGCCGACACCGTCGGCCACTCGACCACAGACCTGCCGCCCGTAGCCCAACGTAAGTTGAACGGTATTGTTAGCCATGCCCGGGCAGAGCCACACGGGGAGCGTAACTTCGCGGCCATTGATGTTAAACACCGCCGACTTTGCCGTCGGATACTTAACACTTGTGTAGATCCCAGAGGCGTTGCTATCAGAGAATCCCTCTGGCAGCAGACCCAACTCTTTCGCGGTGGCGGGGCTTAAGAGCGCGGGATTATCCCAAACCGTGCGTGTGGCCACTTCAGGAAGTTCCTGGAGCCACGCCACATTGGCATACCGCCCATCATGGAGATGGCCGAGAACAAAAGTTACATCTAACCCCTTCGCGGTCGGCGCGGTAACCGTCCCCAACTGCTTCGCTGCGGCCGCAACCGCGTCGAATCGCACCGGAGGTGCTACGGCGGTGCGTGCGCTTCCAGTCTTCAAACCGTCGTGAAGAGCCCGCCGCCACGCAGCATCGCTCCTGCTTAGCCCGGCGGTTCCGCCGGGGTTCGTTTCGTCGGTTGCGTTGCTCGTTAATTTGCCATCACTCACATTTGCCCATGCCTGGCGCACGATGTCATATCCATCGACTTTCGCAGCGAAATCGCCACCGGCGAAGAGCATGAGAAGCTCGAGTTCGCTTAACACCGCACGAGAGCCAGCGGGGTCGTATAGCGGCGCGATCATGGGTTGAATCGGCGCGATGGTTCCATCTACCGCGCGGGTGTCGCCCCAAGCCTCGAGGTAATGCGCGCCGTTGAGCGACCAAGTGGAATCGGCGGCCGTCTCCGACTGCCCCACACTTAATGTTACCGTTGCCGCCACTTTCTTCCACGCCGCCGCGAACTCCAAATCGCCCGGGGCATCGTAAGCCGGATTACAGTTAACCACTACCAACGAACTGATCAATCCCTCCGCAGCCTTCGCGGTGAGGGCCGCGAGCTGTGCCCCGCTATTCGCCGCTTCGTCTTCTGTAAGCGGATGAAAGACCTGGGCTTTGCCAAGCGTGCCCAAGGCCGCGTTCATCGCGTAAGTTAATGCATGGACCGCCGCGGATTGGCCCTGCCCGGCGAGCACGAGCGCCCGCTCGCGGTTCGCTGGGTTCAACAGGTCCTCGGCCATCACCTGAATAAACTTAGCATTTACAGCGCTGACATGCCCCGCCGCCGTTGTAACCGTTGCCAGCACATCCGCGAGCGGCTTGGCCTTTGCGTCCGCCAGTTTGGGCAGGATTGCCTTCGCTAACTCAACCGCCAGCACCTCGATGCTGGAGGGAGCCATCGCCAGCCGATGGTCTGCCTGAGCGCCCGTCAGCGAGAAACCGCTCTCGATGACGTACAGCCGGCTCATTGTGTCGTTATCGGCCCACACTTCGCGGCTGCGAGAGAATCCACGAGCGTTCGTAAGCTCATCGTGCTCGTGGTAAAGAAAGTCTCTATCGAGCGAAACAATTACGTTTACGGTCTCTTTGCTTAGGTTCAGCCGCTCGCGCATCGGCTGGCCGAATGCCAGCCGCGATCCCTCAATCGCCGCCGTCTCCTCGGCCGGTGCCCACCACGCCCACGCGGCCTTGGGGAACTTCTTCACAACCTCGGCTTTGGCCGCCTCCAGCGACGGGCTAGAAGCCTTTCCGACGATGAATCCCAGTCCCTCACCGCCGGACTTAACATAATCAGCAAAGTGTGTCTGCGCCCAAGCTCGGAAGTCGTCCCAGGTCGCGGGCACTTGGCCTTCAAGTGGCTTGTTGTAAATCGGGAACTTAAGCCGATCGGGGTCATAAAGCGCCATGATGCTGGAGATCGCCCACGACGAGACTTTTCCGTTGTTGGAGGGGTGAAGCGGATTACCCTCGATCTTCGTGGGCCTCCCTTCGTGGCTCTCCACCAAAAGCCCTTCCGCGCCACCGTCAGGCCGCGGCATGCTCGTGGCATAAAACAGCGGCTTGCCGATGATTATATCTTCAGGCACTTCGCGGCTGTAAGTTAATATTTTGTGGTCGGGTTGGCGGCAGCCCGGAACTGTCGCAAGCCCGGCGAGCGCAAGCGAACCGCCCATGATCTTAAGAAAGTCGCGGCGTGTCTCACCACCGGCCTCCACCGCTCGGGCAAACTCAAGTGCACCGTGCGGGAACTCTTTTTCCAGATGCTCGCGGAAGCCGCCCGTGTCGGCAAGCTCCTCAGCGCTGCGCCAGATCGGAAGCCCGTTCGCCGTGCCCACAGCTCGACGTAACTCCTTGAGCTGCGCTTTGCCCGCCCGCTTCTTACTTCCTTCAACCGTGGATGGACATTGGTCTGTCATGGGATTTACTCAATCGCACACGCTTTACTTCCCGCAGAGGCCGCCCCGGGCAACCCGCCCGCTCCGCCGCGGCCATAAAGCCGCAGAGGGGAGTCATAACATTATTTTACATTAGTAGTGGCACGCCCCGCAGTTTTGCGGCGGCATCGTGTGAAGGTTCAGCAACAGCCGCTTGGCCTCAGGGCTTGTTTTGTTATCATCGTTCTTCGCCGTGCGATCATTAAGTTCCGCTTCCACCCATTGAAGCTGAGTCACGCGATCCTTGGGAACAAGATACGGGGCTGGATCGCGGTGGCAGTCGAGGCACCATCCCATCGACAGCGACGCCGCTTCGTACACGATAGGCATCGCCGTAATTTGTCCGTGGCAGGAGTAGCATGAAACCCCAGCGTTGACATGCACGTTATGGGGGAAGTTGCGAACGTAGTCGGGAAGCTTGTGGATGCGCCGCCACTGAATGGGCGCGTCCGCCTTGAACGCTGTTCGCACAAACTCAGTCTTGGTCTTATGCTCTTCGCTCGTCGTTAACTTGGCCAGCCTCGCCTCCGCGTGGCAGCCGTAGCACGTCGCGACGTTAGGAATGTTGGCCTCAGGCGACTCCTCCACCTTGGTATGGCAATATCGACAATCCATACCAAGCTGGCCTGCATGCAGCTGGTGATTAAACCCGCCGCTCGGCTGCGTGGGCATATAACCAACCTTAAAATACTTCGGCGTGGCGTAATACCAGAACCCGCCCACTACGAGAGAAGCACCCAGCAGCCCCCCCACCGCGGCGATGGTTGGCAGAAAATTCATCCACTTCGGAAATAGTGCGGACACGGACGCTCCTTCCTAAAGCCACCTCGTACCACCCCACAAACTCCCATGCTGCCCGGAACTTCGGCTCAGTCGCAATGGTGTCGGACAGCCTTTAACCGCTGGTTCATGACTCTAACCCAACCCATCAGCCACACATAGTAGACAGACCCCGCCCAAGTTTCTAACAATAGCAGTTTCTGCCATCGGCTTTCTCAACTTCGACGAACCTCTTATCGGCGTGACTTCCAGAAATTCAAAAGACTTTGCTGTCTGGCAGCAATTTCACCGTCTGACCGCTACGCTGTCAAGTGTTTGTGCATTGATTTGACCGTGATTTAACAAATTCAGGATTCCTTCCCAAGTCTGATGCACCGACTTGCTCTGAGTCAGAATATATGCCCACATCCCCTCCGCTGGAAACCCTGGCCCCTCACCCGCTGATTTCTGCGGGCGATCCGCAGTCGGTCATTTTGGCCCCCGCTGTTGCCCTAGGGTTTGGGGCCGCGGCTCTTATGTGGACCACTTGGTTCTTCACTCACATTCCGTGGGTCCAAATCCCCAACGCGTTGCAACTCGGCCTTGTGCTTCTTGTCTGGTTCCTTTCGCTCGCCGTGGGTTGCCGGTGGGTCGACCGCCGCCGGGCGATTCCCGTGGGAGCGGCCGCTGGGACCGTCACCAGC
>CAYVFW010000004.1:0-51544 GCA_964450325.1 uncultured Phycisphaeraceae bacterium
GGAATGCCACCAGCTGTTTTGGGGGGTCTGAACGTAGCGGCCAAGATCGTTCAGGGGTGGGAAGATGGCCCAGGAGGCTGGGGCGGGTGAGGTGGAGCTACTACCAATGTTTCAGGCCGCGCCGAGAGCGTTCATGCAATGTCGATTGGCTTGGCCAGTGCGGTTGCGATCAGAGACGGAACGCGTTGGGCGGAGCAAGGCTTTTGTGAAGATCCAGGAGGCAACTCGCGAGATATTCGTATTGCTCGAGGGTGTTATATAACTGCGCGGAGATCCGCATGTAGCGAGCGGGGCTTGTGGGGATTCCCCAGAGGGGGACTTGAATACCGTAGCGATGTAATAGATCGTCCTGGGTCGCGTCGTGGTATTTGGTTATTCGCTGGGGGACGGGGCCCATCCAATCTGGCAGGATCATGGTGCTGATGCTGCCGATCATCTCGTCTGGGGCTGGGGGCGTGATGCTTAGCTTACTGCAGATTAAGTTACGTCCGGCAATACATAACTCGTGGTTGTGTTTCATGACGGCAGCAAACCCGCCGGGCAAGAGGGCATTCATGAAGGAGATCGCTGCGGGGATGGACATGAATGAGGTGTAATCGGCGGTGCCTTGGAAATCAAACTCGGTAAGGAACTGGGGCCGGCCGGGCTTGGGCTTCTCGGCGTTGTTGGAGAGCGCTAGGGGGCGGATGTCGCGTTGTAAGTCTTCGCGTACATACAAGAAGGCGGAACCTTTGGGTGAGCAGATCCACTTGTGACAGTTGGCCGTGTAGAAAGAGGGTTTTAGAGACGTAATATCAAGATCGGGGACCATGCCGGGGGCGTGGGCACCATCGACCAAGGAGAGTATTCCCCGGCCGTTGAGTTCCTCGACGATTGACCGCACGGGGAGGATGAGGCCGCTGGGGCTGGTGACGTGGCTGACGAGCACCAAGCGGGTTTTGGAGGTAACTTTGGAGAGTATGGCTTCTGCGGCGGCGGCGGGCTTTGGGCAGGGGAAGGGGATGGAGGAAGTGAGGACGTGTGCGCCTGCGCGGCGGGCCGCGCGGCGGATGTTGTTCTGACAGGCGGGGTACTCATGCTCGTTGATGAGAATTTCGTCGCCGGGCGCGATGTAACCGGAGTCCACTAGAGACTTCACGACCGTGGCGACGGCGACGGTTGCGTTTAGTATCGGCGCGATGTCGGTCCAGTTACATCCTACGAAGTCGGCGAGCGTACGGCGGGAGATGTCCATGAGATCATCAAACTCCTCAACGAAGAAACGGATAGGCTCGGCTTCCATCTGAGCGCGGAGACGGTCTTGCGAGGCGAGAACCGCGCGGGGCGTTGCGCCGAACGAGCCGTGATTAAGAAAACAGACTTTGGGGTCAAGGGCCCAGTGCGCGGAGTGAGCCGAAGGCGCGGGGAGAAGCATGGGCAATGGTTGGCGGGAGGGGAGCGGGGAGCCGCGACTGTCGCCCGTCTCGGCGAAGAGAGGTGTGTGAAGCTGAGGGGAGCGGCAACCGGGACCGAGCCACAGCTATCGCCCGGGAGGGAGCGAGCGAAGGGACACTTGGGGGAACTTAAGCGGAGGGGAGGGGGTGTTTAGTCTTTGGTGATCTCGTCGGCGAGGGCGTTGGCGTTGTAGATTTTGCGGATGGCTTCGATCATTCCCCGGGAGTCGACGGCGACGGCGCGGTTGTTGGTGCCATCGTAAATTACGTCGCCCACCAGCGATTCGAGGTTACCATCAAAGATAAGCCCCACCACTTCACCGGCTTTGTTGACAACGGGGCTGCCCGAGTTGCCGCCGATGATGTCGGCGGTGCAGATGAAGTTGTAAGGCGTGGCGAGATTAAGGTCACTCTTCTTTGCTTCCCACGAAGCGGGAAGTGCAAACTCGCCGGTGTTGCCTCGCTCGGCGGCGCGGGTGTAGGTGCCGGCGAGATCGGTGAAGGGCTTGATCGCATCGGCGCCGCTACCCAGACCGGTGATTGAGCCGTAGGATAAACGTAATGTAAAGGTGGCATCGGGATAGATGCTATCGCCTTGCACGGCGAACTTCGCCGCGGCGATCTTGGCGTAGTTGCTGCGTTCAACGCTCTCGACGGTGTCTTCATACTGCGTGCGCAGGGCGCGTTGCTCTCGATCAATGAGGCGTGCGAAGGCGATCAACGGGTCCTTGGATTTTTCGGAGGTTTTGATGCCGCCATCGACCAGATACTTACGTGCTGCGGGGTCCTTCAGGGTGCTGCCTCGCACCAGTTCCGCTGCGCGAACGGTGGGAGATTTTCCCGCGAGCAGCTCCTTGACCAGCTCATCGTCGCCGCCGAACTGCTCCACGAGATTGGAGAGATGGAGGGCGAGATTAAAGGCTTCAAGGGAATCGTGGAGAGGTTCGGGCGAATATAAGCTTAAGTAGACTTCATCCAGCGCGGCCTTGTTATATTCAGGAAGGCGATCCTCGTTGCGCTTAGGGAGTTCATCCGCGAGCCGGACGATCGTAAGTGCTTTGGAGAGCAGATTGCTGCCGCGGATCATGCGATCAAGTGCGAACTTTTCCGGGTAGAAGTTCACGTACTCGGCTTGGGCACCGGCGATTGCTTCCCAAGCACCGCTGTACTTGGCGGCCAAATCCGGCTTTTTTGCGATCAGATCGATGAGGGCGGTTTCTTCGGCCTGCTTTTTGGCGAGAAGGGCGGGGTCTTGCAGACCCGCGATAAGGCCGACGAGCGCTTTGCGAGAGTTGGCAATACCGCGCATGTGGTCGTTGGCAATGCGGGCGTTCTCGGCGTTGCGGGCCGCGAACCCTTGGAACGCCACCTCGGACCGCCACAAGGAGGCGAGGCGGGTGGGCATCTCGACATCACGCATGAATCGTAAGTGATCCATGGTGTGGAGGCGACGGGTGCGGCCGGGGTGCCCGAAGACGAAGATCAGGTCGTTCTCTTTAGCGCCATCTTTGCTCCACTTGAGGTGATGTTGGGCGGTAAAGGGTTTGCCGTCTTCGTAGAGGCGGAAGAAGCAGCAATCAAGGTCAAAGCGGGGAAACTCAAAGTTGTCAGTATCACCGCCGAAGAAGGCCGCCTGCTCCTCGGGCGCGAAGACCAAGCGGACATCGGTGAATGACTTGTAGCGATATAAGTGATACTTGCCGCCCTGAAACAAAGTTACGACTTCGCTCTTGAGCCCGGTCTTATCCTTGCTCTCTTGCTCGATGGCTGCGGCGGCCTTGCGGCGTGCCGCGCCCGCCGCGGCTTCGCTGCCGGAAGCGTCGGTGGGCGTTCCCGCGGCGGCGGCTTCCACCCGAGCGGTCACGTCCTCGATCTCCCAGAGAATATCGACGACCAGGTCGGGGCATTTGAGCTCTTCGTCGCGGGACTTGGCGGTGAAACCGTTTTTGATCAGATCGTTTTCTTTGGTGGAGAGCTTGAGGAGCATGTCGCTACCCACGTGATGGTTGGTCATGACCAGACCGTCTTTGCTTACGATCGAGCCGCTACCACCGGTCTCGAAGCGAACGGCAGACTTTTGCATGCGCTCCAGCCATGCCGGGGTTACGTCAAAGCCGTAGGCGGATTTGATCGCCTCCGTCGGCGGAGCGTTCATGAGCCACATGCCTTCGTCGGCTAGGGCGGGGAGGGCGGTGCAAAGCGTGGCGGCGGCCGCCAACAAGCGGCGGACGGAGAATGCGGTGTGATTCATAAATGAGTTCGCAGAGGAATAGACGCGGCGGCCTAGCAGCGTAGGTTAAAGATGGAGCGCGGGCCAGAATCCTTCGAGAAGCGTCAATGTCCCAGTTTAAATCTTTCGCGGCTTTCCGGTGTAGTCTGCGTCCCACCTGAAGACGGGGGTAACGTCCCGCTCGTGAACGTGGCCCATCTATGGTCAGCAAGAACCCGCTTTGGCAATAAAGGCGAAATCCAGACCGAATATTCCTGCGTGAACTCTTCGCTAAGAATCACGCAGTTGTCTAAGTATGATTGGAAGTTACCAAAGTAGCTTCCTTACTTGCCCAACACCATCCTAATAGTGCTCGATGAAGACAACCGCCACAATGGCTCCCAACCGGCCGATGACCGACGACGAAGCGAGCGATAAGTCGGTACAGGCAGCCATAGTCTTCTCGCCTATAGGACCCCTGTCAACACGCGGGCGCTGTTTGCTGGCCGTTGCGAGCCAAATCTACGCTGTGGTTGACGCTATCGCACACTCTGGGCTTCATGTCGTGATCTTCGGGGAGCGCGGCGTCGGTAAGAGTTCCCTTGCCAACATCACTAAGCCGCTACTGGAGGTAATGGCTCAGGAAATTCAGCGCTTGGTCGTGCGGATCAACGCCAATCACCAAGATTCGTTCTCGTCCGTTTGGGCGAAGGCCTTTGATGAAATTAGTTTTGAGAATGATAGGCCCGTGTTTGGATTCTCGAATACCAAGGAGACAGAAAGGGTCACTCTGCGTCAAGCGTTCGGCGTCAGCGACCATCCCACCATTGATGAGGTTCGACGCACCCTTGCTCGCCTGCCTAACTCTGTGTTTGTTATTGCCGAGTTTGAGCGGCTGCCCAAAAAGTACGTCTTACAGTTCACCGACCTTATCAAGGTTCTTTCGGACATGGCCGTGCCGTCCACCGTCATACTGGTAGGCGTTGCGGACTCGATCGACGGCCTAGTGAAAGACCACACCTCCATTCCTCGCGCGCTCGTTGAAGTGAATATGCCCCGAATGAGTACTGCGGAACTCAAAGAAATCTTGTTAAAGGCTGCCGAGGCACTGGGGATGAAGTTCGATGAAGATGCTTCGTCTCGTATTGCAAGAATGTCGCAGGGGCTTCCGCACTACACGCATTTGGTTGGTCAGCACTCTATTCGGAACGCCTGCGACCGTCGCAGCTTCACGGTAACCTTCGCGGATGTGGACAAAGGTTTTGCCACCGCCGTGAAGCAAGCAGACCACACTGTCGCCGAGACATATGCAACGGCCATTCATTCAGCCCATTCCGGCGCACTCTTCGTACAAGTCCTGCTGGCCTGCGCAGTTACGGCGTGTCTCGCTCCAGATAGCGCGCTCGGTTACTTTCAAGCAGTTGACGTCGTGGACCCACTGGAGACGATCCTTAACAAGAGCGTTCAGATTGCCACTTTCAACGGCCACCTCACGGAGTTCGTGTCCGAAAAGCGAAACAAGGTTCTCGAACGAGCGGGCGTTGCTCGCGCCTATCGCTACCGTTTCCATGACCCCCTAGTTCCGCCGTACATTATTATGAGAGGTATTACCGACAAACTGATTTCGGCTGCGGCAGTAGAAACGCTGCTGAACAACTTGACCGCGACTGAGGCGTAATCTTGAGACCACCGCGTCTTGGCCGCCTTCCAAGGAACCGCGGTGTGGTCGACGTCTTAGCGCTCGGTTAGCCGCTTTGGCATGAGGGAGTGGTTTCGCGCTGGGGGGGCGAACCAACTCGCACTTTGGACCAGCCAACGTCCGAAAAGTCTGGGCACTTGGGCTCCGCTTTGGTTTTCTGTAATAAGGCTACCCGCATCTGCGTACCTTACTGTGTAGGAACCTCATGAGACTCGTCGGCGATACCTTTGAAAGAGAGCTGTGTCTGACCTGCCGCGGGGTGGGGAAGCTGCCCAATGAGGATTTCCAGATTCGCAGCGGGAAGTGGGTTCGGGGCGGTGGGTATATTCCGTGCCCGGCGTGCCGGGGGTCTAAGTTGGTGCCAGTTGTGATGACGCGGGTTCAGAGTGAGGATCTTTCGGGGTCGGGCCGGGGGCCTACGCCGCGGCAGGAGCACAGCTGAGGTGCGAGCGAGGGTTTGGCGCGCCGAACCCGGCCCTGCACTGCGACTGTAAGTGCCGGTGGGGCTTGATGGGTGGGGACCCGCCGCGATGCACGAGAAATGATCTGTGGTGTACGGAAAGGTGATACCCTCGTAGCCCATGCGCCAGTTCAACAACATCCTTGACGCCGTCGGCGGCACCCCGCTTGTAAAGTTACAAAAGGTCGTCCCGGCGGGGGCGGCGACGGTGCTCGTGAAATGCGAGTACATGAACCCTACGGGATCCATCAAGGACCGGATGGCGGTACACATCTTAAACGAAAGTCAGAAGCAGGGCTTGATCAAGCCCGGGGCGACGATCGTGGAGAATACCAGCGGCAACACGGGGCAGGGTGTGGCGATGTGGGCTGCGGTGAAGGGATATCGGTGCATTTTTACGATGCCCGACAAGATGAGCATGGAGAAGGTGAACATGCTCAAGGCGTTCGGCGCGGAGGTGGTAATTACGCCCACCGATGTTCCCGGTGACAGCCCTCAGCATTATGTAGAGACGGCCAAGCGCATAGCGCGGGAGACGCCGAATGGTTTTTATGTGAACCAGTATCATAACCAGTTAAATATCGATGCTCATGAGTTGAGCACTGGCCCGGAGATCTGGAACGACACCGAAGGTAAGTTTGATATGTTCATCGCGGGCTCCGGGACGGGCGGCACGATCTCGGGGGTTGGCCGTTTTCTGAAGAAGAAAGCACCTCACATCAAGGTCGTGGGCGTTGACCCAATCGGCAGTGTGCATTATCATTACTTTTATACTAAAACGATGCCCACCCCGCACGTGTATAAGGTCGAGGGTATCGGCGAGGATATCCTCTGCGACGCGATGGACTACTCGGTCGTCGATGAGTTCTATCAGGTTAATGATAAGGAATCATTCTCAATGGCCCGCCGCCTGGTGCGCGAAGAGGGCCTCTTCTGTGGCGGTTCTTCGGGCAGCAATGTTCATATCGCTGTTGAGCTCGCCAAAAAGCTAGGAGCGGGCAAGACAATCGTCACAATCTTGTGCGACTCGGCCACACGCTACACCACGAAGTTTCTGAATGACCAGTGGATGAAAGATTACGGTATGCTGGGCTCTGACCGCGATTTGGGACTGGTTGAGGAAGTACTTACGTTCCGCACCAACCGCCCCGTGATTACCGGCAAAGACTCTGACACGGTGGGAACCATCATCGACACGATGAAACGTAACGGTGTGAGTCAGGTGCCTATCACCGACGAGAGCGGCCGCGTGAAGAGCCTGGTGCATGAGGTGGATATTCTGCGAGCACTGCAACTGGGATCGGCGACTATTTCTTCCGCCGCGAGCGCTGTTGCCCAGCCGGTGGGGGGTCTTATCTACCCCAAAGCCCGCATTGAAGAGTTATATCGTATCTTCGAAACCAATCAGGTTGCGATCGTGGTGGACAACGATCGCATCGTCGGCGTCGTCAGCCAGATCGATGTCATCGAGTTTCTCAGCAAACGCGGCCGCTAGCGGCTGCCGCCCCAGCGGTCAGACCGCTCTGGTTCTTTTCAGCCCGCGCCATCTCGCTCAACTACGCTTGCGTTAATGAACAATCGCGCCACGGGAACCAAGGTCTCAAAGAAAACCGGCAACTCCGCTCCTCATCGCTTCGCAACCAATGCGATTCACGCGGGGCAATCTCCCGACCCCACCACCGGAGCAATTATGACTCCGGTGTACCTGACCAGTACGTTTGTCCAGTCCTCACCGGGCGTGGTGATCGATGATTATGATTATGCTCGCAGCAAGAACCCCACCCGCACAGCGTTAGAATCGAATCTCGCCGCGTTGGAAGGTGCCGAGCACGGATTTACATTCTCCTCGGGCCTGGCGGCCATGGATTGCCTTCTCCACCTTCTGCGCGCGGGCGACCATGTGCTGCTTTCGGACGATGTGTACGGGGGCACCTTTCGCCAACTAGATAAAGTCTTTCAACATTTAGGGTTAACTTCAACCCGCGTTGATATGACGGACCTCACGACGGTTGCGGAGTCGATGCGGCCCAACACTCGCATGGTGTGGCTCGAAACACCCAGCAACCCGATGCTGAAAGTAATTGATATACGCGGAGTGAAGTCGATCTGCGCGGCCGGGGCGAAGATAAGTTCGCGAGGGCAGGGGATTGTGGACACGGCGATGGGTCCCTTGGGCTTACCCATTGTCCGACCGTTCCTGGTGGTTGATAACACATTCGCAAGCCCGTATTTGCAGAACCCGCTGGCGCTTGGGGCGGACGTGGTGATGCACTCGTGCACGAAGTACATCGGTGGACATTCCGACCTTGTGGCTGGCGCGGTGATGACATCAGACGCAACGCTCGCCGCGAAGATCAAGTACACTCAGAACGCGGTGGGCGCCGTGCCGAGTGCCTTTGACTGTTTCCTGATGCTTCGCAGTGCCAAAACATTGCACGTGCGGATGGAGCGACATTGCGAGAACGCGGGAGAGATCGTTCGCTTTCTAACGAAGCACCCGCGAATCGCCAATGTAATCTATCCTGGCTTGGCGTCGCACCCTCAGCATAAGCTTGCAAAGAAGCAGATGCGCGGCTTTGGCGGGATGATCTCGGTAGTCGTCAAGGGAGGGCTGAAGTCCTCTCGGAGGATGCTCGAACGGGTGGAACTCTTTGCGCTAGCTGAGTCTCTTGGCGGGGTTGAATCACTTATCGAGCACCCGGCGATTATGACTCACGCGAGCATCCCCGCTGCCGCGCGCGCCAAGCTGGGCATCGATGACGGATTGGTGCGGCTGAGTGTGGGAATTGAAGATGCCAAGGACTTAATCGCCGACCTGAGCTATGCGCTGGCGTAAATAGAGCCTGGCCGGAAGCAAAATGTAACACTCGACGCGGCCACGCTTTTTTCAAACCGGGGTGTTGGGCGCCCTTGCATGGCCACGCAGCGACGCGAGACCGCCTTAACCGGGGGATGCACGTGTTCTTCTCCACCGCTGGCTACATCCCGACGCCCCGCGCGCTAAGAGGCTGCCAACCACCCTCGATTTTGAAAGTGGCTCAAAACAGCGGGTTGAAGATCTGATGCGCTCATGCCGCGCGTTTCGATGGCCGACGAATGAGACGTGATAGCGGGCAATCCACCGGGGACCGCCTCTATTTAATCTCTATCTAGGTATTCTTCGCATGGACCAACGCTCGGCGCTAATGCAATCTCAGCTTGTAGTCGCGGCGGGGCCCGCCTCGCTTACCACCATCCGACAGTGCATATTAACTCCACTGGAGAAGGCATGGCCGAGAGAGGGCTTTCCCGCGAACGTGTTTCCGGTGGGCATCACAGCGCTGCTCGAGGTGCTCGCCGCGGGAGATGGGAGTTGGACCGACGCGTGCGCTCAGACGGATCATTCCGTAGCGTTGCTAGTCTTTGACGATAACACATCGGCTCACTTAATCGATATCGCGGCGGAGACGCTGCGTTCCCGGCATCTGCCAGCGGTGATCATCTGCGAGCGCCCGTGCATGTGGCAGCCTTTTCAGCATGGCGGAATTATGTTTGAAGCTCGTGGGGTTCCTGCGTCCACACTTGCGATTATGTTACAAACGCTGCGCGAGCGGCAGCGGGAGGTGTGCCGCTTGCTCACGGAAGTGCGGCTTACCCAGCGCTGCGCAGCGACCGTGCGCGGCGAGATGGAGCGGGTACACGAAGAGTTACAACTCGCCGCGTCTATCCAGCGAGAGTTTACCCGGCCGGCGCTGCCCAGTCGTAGCGACGTTGATCTCCACGTTCTCAGCCGTCCCGTGAACTTCGTAAGCGGCGACATGGTGTGCGTGCGCAGCCACGGGGAGCATCACTTAACATTCTTTCTTGGCGACGCTGCGGGGCACGGGGTTCCCGCCGCTCTGCTCACCATGGTACTAGCGCACGCGCTTGATACCGCGGCGGCGCACCCGCCCGGTGACGATTTATCGTTTATGTTAAAGCCTGCCGCGCTGCTTGACTATCTTAATCGTCGGGTGTGCGCTCACTGCCGCGGCATTGGCTGGTTTGCCACGGCGGTTTACGGAGTGCTGGATGTTCATAGCGGTGAACTGGTCATCGCTGGCGCTGGGCATCCGCCGCCGCTGCTGCTCAGCGATGGGCGCAACGGCCCCCCGGTGGAATCGCTGCATGAGATAGTAACTGCAGGGCCGGTGCTTGGAATCGCCCCCGACGCGATTTTTACACAGAACCGTTTGATGTTAACTACTAAGGATGTGCGCTGCGTCTACAGCGACGGGCTGGAAGGAATCTTTCCGGATGCGCCGCCTGGTTCCTCGATGCGCGACCGCGAACGCCCGCACTTGAAGCACCTTGAGTTACTCGCGAATTCGGTCGCGGTACCCACTGATAATGACTCGCCTGATGTTTTACGAATGAGCCGATGGCTCGACTTGGTAATCGATGAGCAGGCCGGAAGCCTTCACCCTTCCGACGATATCACCGCGTTGTTCATACAGCGGCGCGCCGAGGCGGTCGTGCGACGGCTCGCGGCATAAATACGAAGATAGCCCGCGTTGGTCCGCTTGTTTGGCTTCCACGCCGGATTAGCGGCGATGCCTAGGATCGCGAACGTACACGCGCGACCCCATCAGCATCTCGGGCACAACAAGTCAATCTCCGGACAACCGCCAGATTTTTCCACGCAGCCGCGTCGGCGTATCGGTGTCGCCTCATCCCCGGAAGTATCAGAACGCCTAGTGCCCCGACGGGGTACACTCTTGTGGCGGCGACTTATTTATGTACAAGTAAGTGGATACAAGGAACTGGGTCCGAGTGATTGGATATAAGTAAGTGGATATAAGTAAGTGGATGCAAGTAAATGAATACAAGTGACTGGATGCGATCATCTGGATAGAAGTTACCGGGAAACAAGGGAGTACAGAATGAAAAGTTGGGGCATCTTCTTCATTATCATGGCGGTCGGGTCCGCCATTTTGCCGCACTTGGGAATCCAATTTATAATACTCTCTTGGATCGATACGTGGGGCGTGAATATTGCGTGGGTCATCCGTGGCGCGTTAGCGGTGCTGGGCATTGTGCTGGTGGTAAAGGGGAGCAGGAACGGGTAGGCGCTAGTGCCTACATCTCCGGCAACGTAAGCTGATCGTAAGCCAGAAACATATTCTCAGGAAGCGTAGCCTGCGTCTGCGCGTGGGGTAAATCGTGGGCCATGTGGATAAAGTAAGTCCGCTCCGCGCCGATGGCCTCCGCCGCGGCGATTGCGTTGGCCAGGGTGAAGTGCGTCGGGTGCGATCGGTGGCGGAGCGCATCAAGCACGAGCGTCTTTAATCCCTTCATGCGTCGCCAGGTGTCGTTAGGAATCGCCGAGACATCCGTGCAGTACGCCAGCGGAAAGACATCGCTCGCGGCTCCGGTCAGTAGTGCGCCGGACGGCTCGATGCGCCACCCGAGGATGGGAAGACGGCCGTGCAAGAGAGGAATCGGTAGAAAGTTGACCCCGAAGAGCGAGAGGGGGGTTGAAGACTGCACCTCATCATCGCTGATGCGGAATCGCAGGAGCGTCGCGACGAATGAATCATTAACATTACGGTCTTTGTCGAAGATATGTTTGTAGACGCGCTCGAGGCTGTCCATCGTGTTGTTGTCGGCATGTATCTCGATGGCACTCTGCTGCACCGCGTTGAATCGGCGCGTCTCATCAAGGCCGAAGACGTGATCAACGTGGTTGTGGGTGAACAAAATCGCATCGCACCGCTGTAACTTTTCACGAAGTGCTTGTTGCCGCAGATCGGGGCCGGCGTCCAGAAGTATCACTCGTTCGTGTCCGCCCGCGTCGATAAAACGAACGCACGCGCTGGCTCGCAACCGCCGATCGCGCGGGTCATCGCTGGTGCAGACGGCGCAGTGGCAGCCGATCATGGGGATCCCTGCGGAGGTGCCGGTACCTAGGAACGTGAATCGCATTATAAAGGCCCCCACCGCTGTGTAGTGTACTTTCGCGCGTAGTAATCTAACGTAATTTTTCGCGCAGGGTCGCGAGCGTCGCATCGCTCATGATAATTTTCGCGGAAAGATCGGCTCCTCGCCGCAGCACGTCCGCATCCATCGAGCCATCCAACTGGTTCAGCATGCCCTTGGTCGCGGCGAGTGCCATCGGCCCACCGCGGCTGAGGCGCTCAATGTATTCTTGGGCGAGTTGATCGAGCCCCGCGCTTTCAGTACAGATTGCGTCGGCCATGCCCAACTCAAACGCTTGCTGACCCGAGAGCAGCCCGCCCGCCAGAAGCACTCGCCGCGCCCGGCCCGGCCCGATCTTGCGCATGAGCCATGGCGCGACTACTGCCGGGCAGACGCCAAGGTCAACTTCGGGAAATCCCATCTTGCTATCCGCGTGGGTAAGCGTGATATCGCAGACGCACGCCAAGCCGCAGCCACCGCCGATGGCCGCGCCGTTGACTTTGGCGACTGTAACTTGAGGGAGCGTGCGAAGCTTGAAGGTTAAGTCCGCGAGTGAATGTAAAAGTTTGCTCGCCGCGGCAGGGTCCGAAAGCACTGCTTTAAGGTCCATTCCGGCGCAGAATGACTTTCCCGCGCCGGTAACCTCGACCACGCTGAGTTCATCTCGCTTCGCGGCTAGCTCATCCACGATCGCGTGCAGCGCTTCTAGCAACGGGAGCGAGAGCGCGTTGCGCGACTGTGGTCGGTTCAGGGTTAACTTCGCGACGCGCCCCTCCACGGCGAGGTGAGCCAATGTCGGAGAAGTGGGTTGTGTTGCTGTGTGCAATGGGGGGTTCATTCCGCAAAAGCGTAGTGCCCACGCTACCGCAACAGATCGCCGTCAGTCGCGGTAGCCTATCACACCGTGGACCGAAGCCGCTGGCCCGCGCACAAGGCGATCGCTAGTGCGTCGGCAACGTCGGGTGGTTCAGGGGGCTCCGCTAAACAAAAGCAAGCCTGCACCGCGCGCTGCATCTGCGATTTATCGGCGTGCCCGTAACCGGTCACGGCCTTCTTGACAGTATTGGGCTTTAACTCAACGAGTTTCACACTCGCTTGCTCGACAGCTAACAGCAGCACGCCTCGCGCATGCCCCATGATAATTGCCGTAGCCGGGTGCTTATAATGAGAGAAGAGCGATTCAACGGCAACAACATCAGGGCGAAGGCGCTTCATCGCCGCACGAAAGTCACTGTCAAGCTCGTGCAGACGTGCGGAGACCGAGAGGGCGGTGGTGCCCGCGCCGTGGGTGAGGCGGAAGACTCCGGCCTCAACCAGCACGAAGGGCTCGCTTGCCGTGTCAATGCAGCCATAGCCGGTGAACCGCAACCCTGGATCGATGCCTAAGACACGCACGAGGCGATGTTATGCTTCGCGAAAGCGGAAAGATGGGTGGAGTGGCGATCGTAATCACCAAGGCAGGAATGTGCAGACACGCCGCCGCTTCGTCGCGGCAACCGCTGCAACACCGGGAACGGCGTGGCACGAGAGCGCGGTGGCACGCAGGTCGCACGCAGCTTATGATTGAAACCTCGTGACCTGGCCAACCGCACCCAAACGTTATATTTGCATTGATCTGGGCGACAAGCGCACAGGCCTGGCCGTGGGCGACGCCGCGACCAACATCGTCTCGCCGCTTAAAGTGCTTGAGGTGCCCATCAATCACGACCGGGGCGAAGCGCTGCTGTCCGCCCTCGCTGAAGCCATTGCGGCGCACGGAGCCGCCGAGGTGGTCGTCGGACTCCCGCTTATCAAGCACGATCAGGAAGGCCCGCGCGCCAAAATAGTTCGTGCGTTCATCGACCGCCTGCGACCTCGGCTGACACCCCAGCCCCCTTTCCACTTCCACGATGAAACCCTCTCGACCGCTGCGGCGGATTGGTCAATGTCGCGATCTGGCATGACTCGCGGCGAGAAGAAACTGCGCCGTGACGCCCTCGCCGCGGCGGTTATTCTTCGAGATTTCCTTGCTTCCATTGGGTCTTCCACGAGCCATGAAGAGCACGGCGGGATAAGCGCGACCGATAGCCCACCCGCTAAGTCCGCCCCACCTTCGCCCATCTAGCCGCGATGCTTTCGCGTTAACGCAACTGACCGCAGACGGCTCTCAGGCCCCCAGCACCGGTGGGCGCGGATCGGAACCGAGGCCGCGGCCAAGCGTCTAACCTTGCACCATGATCTTCCCGCTGATTCAAGTTCCGCTCCTTTCGCTCGCCGCGGCTGCTTGCTGGTTGCCCGGTTCGCCCATGCAGAGTGCTTCGGCAGGCCTATTTTCGTCGGTGGTCGCTTCAGGAGCGTATTCGTATGCGTCTGAGATGATGGCTCAGCCGGTGACGCAACCCGCAAAAACGCCCGGGACAAAGCCCGTGATTCAGCCATCTGGGACCCCTCCAACCCCCGCACCGATCAAGGCTCCGCCAGCCGGTGCGGCACCCCGGACCTTGCCTGCAGTCCCCATCGCCGCTCCGAGCATTTCGGTTACATCCGCAGATTCGCTCCTGACCCTGCTTGAGACTGCCGACGCGAATCTTCGCACCCTCACTGCGGACATCCAGTACGACAAGGTGGACGGAGTAACGGGAGACCGACAGACACGCCGCGGCAAACTATTCTTTCAGAACAGCCTGCCCCCCAAGGTCACGACCGACGTTGAGACCTTTGATGACGCCGCCTCTGCTGCGGATGGAGCTAAGGGCCGCCGTACATTCTCGGTGCGGTTCGATTCGTTACAACTAGGGAGCCGCCGCGAGGAAGAGGAGCAACTCTTCGTCTTTGATGGCGAGTGGCTGATCGAAGTAACGCCAAAGAACAAGCAAATTATCAAGCGACAGGTGACGCGCCCCGGCAGCAACTTTGATCCGCTTAAGATCGGTGAAGGGCCCCTGCCCTTGCCGATTGGGCAGAAGAAAGCCGATATGCTCAGCCGCTTTGATGTTACGTTACTCAAAGATATCGAGGAATTGGAGGGCGAAGACCAGGAGGAGACCGCGCGTTTTCGCCGCTTTGTGTCGGGTTCGTATCAGCTTAAGTTAGTGCCTAAAGCGGACACGCCGGAAGCGGAAAAGTTCAGCGAGATTCGGATGTGGTATCGCGAGGGAGATTCGGTTGAGGCTGCGGGCAGCCCCACCTCTCGCCGTCTGCTCCCTCGCATGGCGCGCACCATGGCTCCTCGCAGCGGGAACGTTGCGGTGGTCCAGATGATTAATGTTAAGACCAACGGACCTATCGATCCGGCGATGATGGGCACGGATGTGGCCGGTACAGATTGGGAGGTCGTAGTCGAGGCACTGCCGGGCAGGCCGGGCGAGGGCGAGATGAATATTAAGGTTGTGAAGTGACCCGGAATGGGTAACACCAAGGGTCATGCGAGGGATCGTACCGAACGTTACACTTCTTGTTCACACAATAGACGTAAGTTAAGTGATGACTGGCGGTTGCCGCGGCAACCTCTCGCTCGCAACCCGGGCGGGGGAACGCACGCACAAATCAGTCCTCAGCCCCGCGGCCGCGCTTGCGATCGCCGCGGATCTTCTTTTCTGTAAGCCTTCGCTCAACCGAACCCCGGGTGGGCTTGGTCTTTCGGCGAGGTTTGGGCGCCACGCACGCCCGGGCGACGAGGTCGGCGAGTTGCTCGATGCAGGCCTCACGGTTGCGCGGCTGGCTCTTATGTTCATCGCGAGAAATAAGCAGCTCTCCGCGGTCGGTGAGATACATGGAGGCAAGCCCTTCCAATCGCGCGGCTTGGGCTGGGGTCAGCGGGAGCGCGGTGATCGCGATGCGGAGTTGACACTTGGTCGCGCGTTTATTGACGTTCTGACCGCCCGGCCCGGAACTGTTCGAGAACGTGAAACTCACCGAGCTTACCGGAATCGTAATTCGAGGCGTCAGCCGGATGCCCCCGGCTCCCACGGGTTGTAACTTCGGCATAGCCCGGGGTGCTGGCTGACTCGCGAAAGCACCCGGCCCATTGGCTGAAAACGCCGAACCCCCCACTCCACTTTGAGCACCTTTTGCTCCGTATGCGTTCGGTGTGGTGTTTCTTCCATCCGTCCGCGTTGCGAGGTTCTGGCCGGTTCGTTCGTCCTTGGATGGCGCGGGTGCCGTCCGCCCGGTGGTCGGTGCCGCGTTCGCCGTGATCGCCCTAGTCTGGTGGCCGCCGGTGGGCCTCTTCGCGTTTGTGACTAAGTCCGAAGGCATTGCGGACTTCGCGGGCGGAGTTAACTTTGCCGGTTGTTGTCCATGCCGGGGCGTATTTGGTTGCATAGAAGCAATGTTATCATCATTGCTGCGTCGCGGCTTGCGTCGGAAGGTAATCACGCCGGGGGAGGGCGTTGCCGATCGTCTCTACGGCCTCGCGAACGCACGCGAGCCAGAGTGGTGCAAACTTCGGCGCGTCGCACAGTGCCGACGCGGCGACCGACTCGCGCAGCTGGGCTCTCCCGCTTCGGCACGCGGCGAGTTCACCCGCCGCGGCGACCACACGGTTGATATAACGTTCTTCGGTATCACAGGTGTAACTTTCGATGCCCGCCGCGGCGAGCAGGCTCGCGCCCACACGCGACTGCATCGTGCTTTCCGCAAGCGTAACGACGTTGACCCCCATCCACAGTGCTTCACAGGTGGTGGTTGCGCCGTTGTACGGAAAGGTATCCAAGGCAAGGTCGATAGAGTTATATTGAGCCAGATGCTCACGGCGGCCGGTCTGCTGCCCCCGAAGAATGACGCGGGAAAGATCGATACCGTGGCGGCCCAAGGCATCATAACATAATTTTTGATTGGACGCGTGCTCAAGGCCGCGCGATTTTATCACCAGAGTCGCGGTGGGAAGACGCTTAAGAATCGAGGCCCACACGCGTCCGCAACGCGGGGATATCTTGGCGGGGTTGTTAAAACAACCCAGGACAATCCCTTCGTCGGGGCCGACTAGAGCGGAGCGGGTTCGCTGCGGCACCGGAGAGTCCATCATCGTGGGCGGCTCCCAGCACATGAAGCAGCCCGGCAACGTAAGCACGCCGTGCGGCCCGGCATTGCCAAAACTGCATACGGTGGCATCGGCGATTACCCGGTCGATGCCTCCCGCGACACCAGGGGTAAGCCCGGTGGCCTGCGGATAACCCAAATACGCTAACTGCAAGGGTGCAAGGCGGACTGTAAGCAACGCGGTACGCGAGCCCGCCGTCCAGCCCGCGAGGTCAATGATTACATCAAGGCTGTCGGAGGCTATGGCGTTGGCCAGCGATGCTGCGTCCCACGCGCTGCAAGAGAGCCACTTTGAGCCGGTCCCAAGCAGCCGCTCGCACCGGTCGCTCACCGAGTCGCGGACGGGAGCGCAGTCGTAAATAAACCAGTTGACATCGGCGGCGTTTATGTTGGCCAGCAGAGGGGTGATGAACTGCGCGACCGGATGGTCGCGCAGGTCAGGGGTTAATAGCCCGATACGCAGCGGGCGAGACCCCGGCGTCCAAGGGTCGGCGAGCCGCGCCGTTCCGCACGGTGCTAAGGCCGCCGCGGCGGAGCAGACCCGCTCTAACGCGGTGCGTGAGTCACCCTCTGAAGCATCAACATAATTTATAAACGAGGCCCAGGCCGTCGTCGTTGCGAGCGACTGGGGAAAGGCTTTAAGTGCTCGCGCATGTGCCGCGCCCGCGCGGCTTACGTCTCCCACCCCCGCCCAGGATATTGCCAAGGCGTGGAGCAGCCGCTGCTGGTTGTCGGCGGCAGTTTCGCGCGCTCCCGGCAGTTGTAAGTCGCGCAGGACGTTGAGCCCGCGTTCCGCCGCAACGATCGCGGCGGAGAACTGAGCACATGAAGCCAAGGCTTCCGCATAACAGCGCCAAGCGTAGGGAGAAGCCGGATCGGCAATGACCGCCCGCGCGAGCATGGCGATCCCCTTCTCCGGCAACTGCGTCTCCATCAGCACGCGTCCGTACTCGCAGAGGCAGTCACGCTGGGGAGAGTCGCCTTGAACTGTAAGCTGTAAGTATTCCGCGGCTTCATATGGCCTGTCCATGCGTGCCAGCGCAAGTCCCGCGATATAAGCCATCCGGAGATCGCCATCGCCCCGCCACCCCGCGCTCGCCAGCTTATGAGCCTCATCCAATGCTCCGCGCTGCAGTGCCTTGAGTGCGGCACCCAGCTCACCAACGACGGGCGACTCAGGGGCTTGCTCGGTGCTTGCCATATTCTTTTTGTTCGCCAGGGGGTGGCCGCTCATTCCCGCCTTGTTCACCAGAGAAAGCGTTTGGCCCGCGTTTAAGTTGGTATCGCGCATAGGGCTGCTATCGGTTCGCATGGTCCTTCCGCCGCGTTTGCGGCTGGGTTGTTCACGCGGCGACAGGGGGCCGCAGCAGACACTTACTTATGTTACACTCTGTCCAGGGGAGGACGTGCCCGCTCGTGAGGAGCCCCGACGGTTGGCACATGGTTGGTGCCCTCGTCGGGTCAATCCCCCGCGCCGGTGATGAGAAATCCTTCATCGCGCTTGATTACAACTTGAAGCGACCCGCCGTGCTCGCCCGATACCAAGCGTGGAAGGTGGTGGTTGGCCAGACGGAAGAACATTGCCGACGTATCGGTGTGCGGCTCGGACCGGGGTGGTGCCCGGAACGAAACAAGCTGTGCAGCAGGAAGATACGTTGGTCGCTTCCGGCAGACGGTTTCTTCCGTCTTTGTCCACCCATCATCGGTAACCGCGGCATGGGTGCCCGTTACTAGTTATGTTGATGGCACTGCGTTCCAAGGAGGGAACAATGACAGCCCTATTATCTGATTGCGCAAGTTTCAGCCCCGCGTGCACGAGCGACACGTATGCTTTCCCAAGCCTGAGGTCGGGCTCTCCCCGCGGGCAGACCGCGGCGGAATGTGTCGAAGCCGACCGACGCGGCAGCGACTGGGCGCAGGCCGCGGGCGACTCCGGACCGCTTACGTTTAATCGCCGCCGCTTGCCACGCAAGATTATGAAAGGTGGGGCGATGGCGATTTTTACACGCTCGCTCTGCGCTGGCAGCGTGGTACGAGTCGAACTCACCGATGGCAGCCACACCGGGTTAGGACTTAAGTCGCCCGTACCCGTTGAGCCGGGCACATCTTTTACACTTATTCCCGACCAGGCGATGATGCCCCGAGCTGTCGGAATCGCCGTCCGCTGCGAACGACTTGAAGACGGTCAGTACGCCGTTGGCCTGCGCACGCGGCAGGGCGCAGTCGCGGCGTAGTTGCTCCTCCGTACCCGCCTCCTCGCTTTTCCTTACGGCGCAAATGTTAAAACTTTGTAACTCTCTGTCGCTCGGCGCCAGCTCCGTCATCGCGCCTGCGCGAGGTTGAATCCGCAGCTACCTAAACAGGCCGCATACCATTGCGAAGTGGAAGTAACCATACGATTAATCAACGGCCCGCAACGCGCGGGGGTGGTCGGGCCTGCCGAACGCAACCTTAAGATGATCCGCGAGGCGCTGGGTGTGCAAGTTACCTCGCGCGATGGCAAGGTCTCCGTCGCCGGAGAGCGCGGGTCTGTGGTCATCGCGCGCAATGTGCTGGAGGCTCTCAACGCCGCGGCGGCCGATGAACAAACCTTCACGCGCCAGCAGGTGTTGGACCTTATCAGCGGCGAATCTCAACGCATGACCGCTGAGTCAGACGAAGAGGCAACTTCGTCAACCTCGTTTCGCGATCCCTTGCTCAACGAGGCCGCCTGGGACGGTCGCTTGAACGTTTATGTTGCTGGGAGACCCGTCAAGGCCCGCACCGTTAATCAAGATCTTTACATCCGCGCCATCGCCGAGCAGGATTTGGTCTTCGGCATGGGGCCGGCCGGAACCGGCAAGACCTATCTCGCGGTCGCCGCGGCGGTGCACATGCTCAAGACCGAGCGGGTGCGCCGGATCGTGTTAACCCGCCCCGCGGTGGAAGCAGGTGAGCGGCTGGGCTTTTTGCCGGGCGACATAAGGGCGAAAGTCAATCCCTACTTACGTCCGCTCTTTGACGCCTTGAACGACATGATCGAATATAACACACTGCGCCGGTTCATGGAGACCGACGTGGTGGAAGTCTCCCCGCTCGCGTTCATGCGCGGGCGCACGCTCAATCACTCGTTCGTAATTCTTGACGAGGCCCAGAATGCAACCAAAGGGCAGATGAAGATGTTTTTGACCCGCCTGGGGCACGGAAGCAAAATGGTCGTCACCGGCGATCCTACACAGACCGATCTTGATGATATCCGCGACTGCGGCCTGATCGACGCGGCGGATAAACTTCACGGCACCACCGGCGTATCGTTGATTACATTCGCGAAGCAGGATATCGTGCGACACAACCTTGTGCAGCGGATCATCGAGGCCTATGGGGATGATTCTCGATAGGTTCACTCGCGCAGAGAGCGCCGCTCGCTTGAACCACGTTAGATACTGATCAAGTTATCGCCCAGAAGGCGCGGGCCGCACCACCGGGGCGGGCCACTTGGAGAACGCTGGCGCGGGTTCCAGCCGCGCTGAAACGACCATCGGCATCGGCCCGATTGGACGCTGAGTCTTAGGGTCGGCCTTGACCGCGCTGAGCGCCATGATAACATCCGCGCCCGAAATCGCTTGCGCAAACGAAGTATATTTCCCATCAAGCCGCGCTGTTCCCTCGCGCGAAAGGCAGATGAAAACCTGGCTTCCGTTGGTATCCGGGTCGTCGTCGCGTGCCATGCTCAGCACGCCAAAGTCGTGGGGCAGCTTGCTATTCTCCATCTGAATGTTAAATCCCGGGCCGCCGTTGCCGCTGCCCGTTGGGTCTCCGAACTGGACCACGAAGGGGTGGCCGGTGGGTAGCTTGTTTACGATGCGATGCACCGGGATCTCGTTATAAAACCCGGTGCGCACCAGTTCGATGATGTTCGCGCAGGTGTTGGGCGCCTGATCCCACCGTGGAAGAAACGTAATAGCCCCCAAGGAAGTCTTAAATATAACTATTTGCGCGGGGTCTATCCGCACCCCCGCATAGTTCACGGCGTTCGGCGGATTCAAGAACTCCAGCTCGCAGTCCTTGAGGGCATCAAAGCTGGGGATACCGGTTTTAGGATTTATAAACCAACCTTGGTTTAACTTCGCGTTGTAAAGCACCGCCCGCTGGGGAGTGATCAGCGGAGTGAGCACGAGCGGACTACCAACCTCCGCGGTGCCCACGCGCAACTGGGCGAAGTAAACCACCGGGGCCTTTTCTGCCCAGAGCTGCGGGAAGAGGGCCGCCAGATCGACCCCTCCTTTAACTACAGAAGCGGTCGCGTACGGCGAACGCTGACCCCAGCGATACAAATCAATCGCGGGCTCGCCCCCTGCGTCCAGCGCTGGCTCCGCAGCGGCGGTCAACACTGCGTCTGTGCCGGGCTCCTTTGGCGATGGCCGGTCGGGTATGTCAACATGGATTGGAATCGAACGACCGATACCGAAGTACCGCCGCTGCGGCTCGCGTGAAGCCAACTGCGAGTAACCCTCACTCGCGGCGACACCGGTAAAACATAATATTAATGTAAACAGTGTTCGGCACCAGCGACCTGTCGCTCTGGTGGGGAGAACCCAATAAGGTAAAGGGAGAGAGGCGTAAGGCATGACGATAAGTATATTACCTGAATACCTTCGCCTTGGTACATTCACCGGCTGCCCGGTTCCCTCCTCTGGCGAACACCAAAGGCTCGTGGGGGCGACAGAAGCGATAAATGCGAGGGGTCCATCGCGCCGCGGAGCCTCCCGACCTCGGTTTTATCTCTGAGCGGTTTCCCGTGGATTGGCATTCGGACGCGGCGTAATCCGAACAAGCTGCAAAGCCCACGCAGAGAGCACCACGTCGCGGGGATATCCAGGGTTACGCACCTTTGAACTGTGCGACGCCGACGGCCTCGTCGATGCACTGTTCGCGATGAAGACTCCCACACTCCAACTCTTTCAAATGTCATACCGCGAGCAACATCGTGAGGACCAGCAACGGCGCCACGGGCGCGTGGTGTGTCAGGATATTGATTGCACACTTGGGGAGATTCTGGATATCTCCGCCTCCGGCATGCGGGTGCGATGCGGCTCAAAGCCGCCGCCGCTGGGCTTTGAGTTTACGACAAACGTTGATGGCCTTGACGGAGAAATTACATTTTCGGGAGTGGTCGTGTGGACGCGTCGCTGCGGGTTTCTTCGATTCGAAGCAGGGATCGAGTTTCGAAACTTGACCGAGGCGATGCGCAAAACACTCGCAACACTGGCCCGCGCTGGCGCGCAAAACGAAAGCTTTCGGAACGTCGCGTGATCAGTTTGATGAGCCGTCAGATCGCCTGTTGCGCGGGAGAGGTGCATCTACTCGTCGCTAAGTTTACTACCGCAACCGCGCGCTGACATCGTAAGTTTGTTTTTACTCTCGCCGTGCAGACTACTGAATCACTTGGCCCGCTTCTTCAGGCCCGCACGATCAAGTTCCACTTTATCTGCTTCTTTGAGGGTAAGCCCATCCAACGTGCCGCCCTTGAGCTCGATCGCGTACTGCGCGGCGAACTTACTCGGATACTTCTTTAAACGCTTTTCATAAGTCTCGTTGGACCACGTCCAATCCGGAGCCTGCTGAAACGGGGGCGAAAGTTTCTTTTCCGCCTCGGTGCGCTCAGGCTCGGGGACCATCTTGTGCATCGCCGTCACCCGCCCGGTACCATCGACATAAATTATATCTATGGGGATGGGGCAATCTCTCATCACAAACTCGAGCACACGCGGCTCTTTGAACGCGAAGAGCATGCCACCATTTTCCGCGATCTGAGTTCTCCCGGAAAGTCCTTTGAAACGCGTCTGGTCGTCGAGCACGGGCTCGAGTTGAAAAGTGCGCCCCGCGATCACCACCCGTTCGAGCGGCGGGGCCTTCTCCGGCTCTTTCTTTTTGTCCTCTGACATCTTGTTCTTGTTACTATCTCCCGTGTTCTGTGCCGCGGTCTTGATGGTCTTTCCTCCGTCTCCCGCCTCTTTGCCCTCTTGATGCTCACATCCACCACTCAGCAACGTAACCCCAGCAGCTAAAAGGCCTGCAACGCACCTGAGTTGAACGCTCGCCCGTATGGATATACAAAACATAACTGATGCCTCTTTAGAAACCATGGACGAAGCGACTTGGAAGTTAACGGCTCAAAAGCCAAGCCTCTAACTCTGGCGTCAACACGACCGCCGACCGCGGAATGATATCGAGGCTGATACGCCGCTGAAACTCCGCGGCGTCCATCTCAACGGGGTGGGGAACCACGCCGCACCACGCGGCGATCAGGCCAATAATTCGTTGTGGCTGTACCCCCTTCGAGCGGTACGTGTCTAACCGGCTGTCGCCGTGCCGTTTGGCAAGACGCCGCCCGTCGGCCCCCCGCACCAGCGGCAGATGAATGTAACTGGGAGTCGACTGAAGCTCCAAGGCGCGATACAACAATAACTGGCGGGCGGCTGAATCGAGCAAATCGTCGCCCCGGACGATGTGCGTTACCCCTGACCTGGCATCATCCACCACCACCGCGAGTTGGTAAGCGGCTTGCCCCGGCTTGTCCGGCCCGCGCTTCGTCCACACGACAAAGTCTCCGATGGTCGCGGCTGGCCGGTGCTGCTGCGCTCCCGCGAAGAGATCCTTGAACGTAATAATCTCATCCGCGACCAAAAATCGCCAAGACGAGGCACCATCTACAAAGGTGGCGGGCAGCACCGACGGTCGCAAAGCGGAAGAGAAACGGTTCTCTCCCTCGTTTGGTGTCCCTGCCCCAACTTCACCCTCCGTGCCACCGCCGCGAACCGACTGCTCTTGCGGAGCTGACGCCGCAGCGTCGATCTCCTTGCGTGAAAGATCACAGGGGAAGATGCACCGCTTCGCCGCGAGTTGCTCCATCGCGAGGACATGAGAAGCTCGGTCCAAAGATTGGATGAACGGGCCGTGATCCCAGTCGATGCCCAGCCACGTAAGCAGCTCAATCGTAAGCGATATTACCCCCGGTTTGACACGTGGGGTATCAAGATCCTCGATGCGTAGCACGATCTGCCACCCAAGGCGCCGCGCTAGAGCCCAGTTCACGAGAAAGGTCCGTGCGTTGCCCAGGTGCAATGCACCGGTGGGTGAAGGCGCCAGCCGTGTTATGTTTGCGAAGCCGTGCTGTGGTGCTGCGCCGCCAACAGAATCCGGTATGCCCGCGTTACCGTTTACATCCAACGGCAAACCGCCGACCGTGGGAAGAGAAGGGTAATGGGCGGGCAAAGCGTTGCCTTTGATTACGAAAGGCTGACGGGCATCACGACGTAAAGAAAATCGTTTCCACTCTTGATAAGCCCGGGTTTACTGGTGGCCTTGAGTTCCATTACGACCTGGGTGTCGGTCATTACTTTGAGCGCGTCGGTGATGAAGATCGGGTTGAAGCCGATTTCGACGGCCTCGCCCGTGTACTCCACAAGATCAACCTTAATGTTGGCTTCGCCTTGCTCTGGGGCGCGACTGGAGAGCTCGAGCTGCTTATCTTTGGGGTTGAACGCCATCCGCACGCCGCGAGATTCCTCGTTGGTGAGCAACGCGGCCCGCCGCACGGCGGACATCACAACGTCACGATCAAACGTAACTCGCTTGTCGTTGTCCTTGGGGATGACATCCTCGTACGGGGGGAATGAACCCTCGACCAGATTGCTGATCAAGACCGCGCGGCCGGGGCTCGCGGCGGTGCCGAAGGAGAACATAATTTGGTTGTCGGTGATGACGATCTGCACCGGTTCGTCGTTCTCTTTGATGAGCTTCTGGAGCAGGCTGAGGCCCTTGGTGGGGATGATGCATTGCACCGCCTTGGCATCCTTTTCTCCGCCGACCAAAGCCGCGCGGGCGAGCGCCAGCCGCCGACCATCAGTCGCCACCATCTCAAGCCGCTTTCCATCTCGTTTGAACAAAACACCATTAATGGCGTATCGGGACGTTTCCCGGGCGGTCGCGAAGAGAGTCCGAGTTACAAGCTCCGCGAGAGAACCTGCGGGGTGCGTCATCGTGGCTTTCACGACCCCCTCGGCCTTGCCCGACACGGTGGAAGCAAAGTCGGCCATCGTTGGGAAGTCGGTAACCGGCGAACCAAAGACCTTGAAGTGGGCATCCGAGCCGCGGATGATGCACTGATCCTCAGCGTTGACCTCAATTGTAAGTGTTGGCTCGGCGTCCTCACCCGCGACAATGCCGCGGAACTTGTCCGCAGGAATAAGCACCGTCCCCGGCTTTTGCACATCAACCTGCGAGATGGAGAGGCGGAGTGCTACCTCCGCGTCGGTTCCTTCTAAGGTTAACTCGCTGCCCGAACTGGACTTGGTAGCCGTCAGCTTGATGCAAGTTAACTGGATCTTGGGAGTGCGCACCGCCACCGCGCTGGATACCAAGTTCACAGCTTCTAAAAGTGCCGAACGATCAACGATTACCTTCATGGGGAATATTTCCTTTTACTGAGGTATCATACCACCCATCGGGTACGTCGACACCTGCTATAACTACCTATTGTGGTAATAGATACCAAAAAGGAGATAAGCCCACAGCGCGCCCACAGCTTATCCACAATCTTTGTCGCTACGGGATGCTATTCCGTCGCCTTGGGTCGGACAATCAGCAGGTTTGCGTCATAGGTCAGGATGCCCAATAACACCGCGTTGAGAAGCCGGTCGATCGAAAGTCGGTACTTTGCAGTGTGAAACGGAGGATTGGGGTCGAGCGGGTCGGCGATCAACGCCTCGCGCTTGGTCGAGTCGTAGCCAATTATCATCACAAAGTGCCCCTGCGGTTCGCCCTTGATATCGTCCTCGATGTCCTTCGGGCCGTACTCGCGTCGCTGGCGATATAGAAAGGTGCTGGAAAGCCCCGTGATAATGGGGATCTCTTCGGCGATAGGTTCGGAAATCAGCCGCGGCGTGAGGTCGCGCATGTTGATCTCTCCGCCCAGGTCGAGAAACTCGAGCATCGCGCGGGTAGCCAGTTTGAGGCGTGCATCGCCCTTCTTGGCGGCTAACTGCTCTTTAAGCCGCTCGGCAAGATACGCATTGCTGTGCGCCCCACCATCGGCCGCGAACCAGGTCGGATCAAACATCTGGACGTGGTAGGTGTAGATGGTCGCGGCATAGCCGCGTTTAAGGGCATGGCACGCGAGGATCTCCAGGAGGGTGCCGCCATTGTCGAATCGCTGCACCTGCCGCATTACCTGATCAATGGTAAGTTCATCATCACCGTAATACTGATAGAGCGCGTGCAGGCACGTTGGCCCGCACGAGACGTCGTCGGGCTGCGCGAGAATCTTTAAATCCATCATCTTCCGCATTGCAACACGGTATGCCCTGGCGGCGGGGCAATCCTCACTCTCGCGGGGCACATCGCGGCTTTGGTGATAACTTACAAGTGCAGTGGATCGCGCCGCGGCTATCATGCCGGGCAAGATGCGTCCTCCGCCCTCCACTCCCCCGCTTTCTTCAAACCCTCAACCGTCCGAAGGGGAGGCGACTGAAGATTTGTCTGCTGGGGCATGGGATCCGCGGGACGCACCCGTGGCACGACCTTCGGGCGGACGGCTTGGCCTGGGTATCTTGCTTATGTCTGGCGGCGGGCTGATTGTCGCTGGGGGGGTTATTTTCGCGATTTTGTCTTTGGGAAGCTTATACAACCAAACCGTCGCTGATCCCCTGGGGTTGCCAGATGGGACGGAGAAACAAGCACAGGCCTCAATGTACCGGGGCGTAACTATCGCGGGGGTGGGCGTGATTCCGATGATCGCCGGAGTCTTTCTGACCAGGCGGGCGACGGCGCGGAGTGCTGCGGCCAAGCGACGCGAGAAGTCCTCATTCTGAGCGAGAATCGTTACTGACAGCGCGGGTCTGACATCCTCCGGCAATAACGTAAGTAATAATCCAATGAGTAGTGCCGGATGCGGATTGCAGCTGAGGCAGCGGCGTTGTGCCTCAACTTAAGTTATAATTGTCAATCCCCATCGTCGGCGAAGTTGGTGCCCATGAGTACCCAGGGCGTGAACGAGCCATCGCCCCTTAAGTTACATTCAAACCTAGCGCAAGTCTGCGAGCGCACCTGCTCGGCTTCCCACGCTTCGTAGGCCCGTTCATCGGCGATGGCCGGGGGCAGCGGAACCCGCACATCACTCCACATGCCGGGCAGGTCGATCACGAACTGATCTGTGCCCGAACTGATGTGCGGACCCTCCCACCTTCTTATGTTACCTTTGGGTTGGCACTTGGCGAACGTGCGAAAGAACCAGCGCCCATTCTCATGCCGGGGCGAGTCGTCGTTCAGCAGCAGCCCGGGCTGCACCATCTGGCAAGCGGCGCTGGGAACATAAATCATAAACTCAAAGTCAAAGGGCTCCGGTGGACCATCGGAGATAATCTTGTCTACGGCCTTATCAATAATTATTTCCATTACATTGCGCGACAGCCAGCCAGAATCAGAGACGATCGACATCGACGCGGCGACATCTTTCACACGCTGCTTGATCGCCGGAACCTGTGCCGCGACTTCGCGCTTTATCCGCTCGCGCGTGGCTCGGTCCACCACGGGCCAAAGGTCAGGAGGGCCGCCAGCCTGGGGGCCTTTGGAGTGTGGCCGAAGCGACGCCGCGGCGTGGCCCATTCCGTCGGCACCCACATCGAGCGATATTAAGTATCGAGCGCACGCCTTGCCCATACTCGCATCAAGGGCGCGGGCGGCGGGTGAACAAAAGCCGCCGAAGGCAAAGAACGGGCTTCCGAGAAGCTCGAAGGGCTTCAACTCGCCGGGTTGAGGGGGGCCGACCGGCACGCTATCGGGGTCGATGGGCGAGATGCCTACGAGCTTGGCTTGGCTGTGCTTCCCGATCAGATCCATGGCCTCGTCAAGTTGCACGAACTGAAGCGCCAGCCCCCATTCGTGCAGGTGTTGCGCGGCGAGCCACCCGTTGCGATCAATCGGGTACTGATCTCGCGGAATTAACTTAAGATTCGGGAAGAGGGCCGCCTGTTCTTCGACGATGACGCGGCGGAGCTCGTAACTTAATTCAAGCCCGCCGGGGGGCATGAGCGCCGCCCGCCGCTGGTTGAAGAGCGAGAGCGAAAGTTCCAAGGCCATGTCCGCGAGGTCCTTGGCCTCGGGCGCGGCCAGCGGCGAGGAGAATCGGGCGAGATTGGCCCGCATCTTATCTCGCTCGGCAAACCGCTTGCGGGTCGCGGCGATCTTGGTCCCCTCCACCATCCGGGCTTGACCCCAGAACGAGGCGACGAGGGGGCCCGCGAACGCCAGCAATCGGTCGCCGCTGGACGCCGTTCTGGACCCCGCATCCCTGTCACGGCGGAACCGCTCGAGCACGGCTATCCGCTTACTCGCGGGTATTTCGTTAGCGTTGGGATCGACGAACACGACGCGTCTCACAAAGGGCACATCGGGGTAGAGCGAATCTTTAAAAGAGGAGAGGCGGAAGGCTTCGCGGATAGGCTCGTTATTGAACGAGCCGCCATCGTAACAGACATCGTAACGTTTGAGGTGCGGAGGCTGTGGGGCTTTGGGGTTGGGGTATGTTACATCTCCGCTTACATCCGGGGGCAGCTCGTACCAGCGCCGATCAAGCACCACCGGCTCGAAGGCGAACGGGACACACCCCGAGGCGACGGCGGTCGCCCGTATCTTCTGCCAAAAACTCTTGGACGCGAGCGAATCAACATAACCCGGAATCTCGGCACCATCGCGGGCTCGCACCCAGCGGGAGGGATCGGTGAGCGACTGCGCCTGCGTCTTGGCGGCCTCGCTTCCCAGGCGGATATCGAAGACGCGAACATCCGCATGATCGGCACTTCTCATCCCGTCGGACAATGTAAGCCTTGTCAGGGCGTCGTCACCAAACTCGCCGCGTGCATCTGACATGTGCGGCGAAAGCCGGCCGATGGTGCAGGCGTAGATGAGGCGGTCGGCGAGCAACTGACGTTTGGTGAAGTCGTACGTGTTATATCCGAGAGCTTCATCGCCGAGCGCATCTACTGCTGCCCGATCAACCAGGCCCGCAACGCCTTCGCCGATGCGCCCGTTGGGCTGGGTCGCGCCTAAGAGCATGGCGATGGTGACGCGGTCGCGCCACGCACAAGCCTGCACGAGCTGCACACGCTCAGAGGCTATGAGCTGGGCGTAAGGAACGGGATGAAGCATCGAAAGTGAATCGATGAAAGCGCGGCCGAGGTCTTTAGTGAGGGACGCATGTGCGATGCGGTCCCACGGATCACCGGGCACTTGTAGTTGATTGGCGAGCGCGCGAAGTGAATCCCAGGGTTCGCCATTAGGGATCGGAAGTCTCGGGGGCGCGAGAAGCGTTCGTAACATCAAGGCGAGCGAGAGCGAGCCAGCACTCGCGCCGCTGAAGACGTCAACCTCTACCTTCGAGTATTGCGGAGGAACGTTGTTAAACTTAACCGTGCTCAGCACGGCCATCTTCAGAGTCTCTCCGAGCGCAGCACCGCTGAAAACACCCAGTGAAACGCCGCCACCCATCGCGAAGGCGAGCCGAAGTTCGGGAAGAGGCACAGCGGGCATTTTCAGACTCCGGAGTTAAGGGGGTGTCAAAGGACCCACATTTATTGCCTCTAGGAAGACTGCGATTTGACCGCCGTGCGCGGCGCGAAATAAAATGAATAAATTACTGCTCGACCTCCGCCACAAATAAAGCCCGGCGCAAAAGCACGCGATCAAAGATCGGGCCACGTTCGCCCTCTCGGACTTGGATGCGGAGCAGATCACCGGGTTGCCGAGCGACTATCAAAATATTAATATCAATCTCGGGATTGGCGCTGTTGAGCCGGTGCTGCCAGAGCGGTCTCACGGAGCCTTGGGGCGTAACAAGTTCGCCGATGACCTCGCAATCGCCCCAAACGATACTTTCCTGCGGAAGCTGGATGGAAGCGGCGAAGCGGGCCGCGTTGGCAGGGAGTTGCCAGGTCACCGCCATCGGGCCGGGAAGCAGAATATCCGCCGCGCCAAGTGGGGCGACGCGGGCATCAGCAACGACCGGCGCGGGGACCCAACGGCGCGCGGCCCCATCTACCGGCGCGCTGGATGCCCCCGACACAAATGAGAGTGACGCGAGCGGAACTAATTTCGTTGTGTTGAAGACGAATGCGGTTAGGTCAGAGAGAATCACCTCCGCGGGTCGATCGAGCAACGGCGTAGTAAACACGCCGCGAACGGACCCGGGGTTGTAAGTAGGTTCAGCGAGCGGCGGCTGCGATGACGATGAAGCACCCTGAGCATCGATGGGCAAGGGCTGCAACGCAAGAGAACTTACGGCCACTACCGTGCCGTTCACAAGCCACAAGCGCCCTCCGGACGAGGGAACAGGGGGGTTCGCGAGGCGCACACGGTTGACACGCTCGATTGGTATCTCCGTCGCGGCCTGTCCTGACTCCACGGTAATATTTTGACCGATGCTGGCGACAAAGCCCGTGGCGACGTCACCGTTGATCATGAACACTTGATCATCTGCCTGTTGCCCTGCCTTCGGGTCAAGCGGTTGGCGGTTTTCCGATGGTAAGGAGGTAGCGTTTGAGACGGCCGAGTTGCGCCCCGGCTGTCTGGAGGATGCCACGACCTCGGGCGACAGTGTAATTTCCCGGACGATCTTCAGCGGCACCAGCACTTCGCCAAGCTGACGGCTGAGCCATCGAACTTCTTCCGTGGCCGTGGCCTGCGGCAGCACCGAACCCGGGAAGACCTGACCATCGGTGAGAGCCAGAAGCCCCGAAGTTAACTGCTCGGCTCCGGCGACCGGTAGGCTGGATGCGGGCTCGCGCTGCGCCGTAACTGGGGCACTGAGAGGGAGCAACACCGCGAGAACCTGGCCCGGCGGGAGCCGCTGTAATTTGCCCGTTTGCGACCACCGGAGCGTTACGGTGCCGTCGGGCTGGACCGACTGAATATAAGCTTGCTTTGCGGAAAGATCAGGACCCAGAACGATGCGAAGACCGGCGTCGGCGCGCTGGAGATCCGCGCCTGAGCCGCTTTGATCCGTGCGAAGAGGTTGAGCGGAGCCCACCGCAGGGACCGTGCTCGCCATGGCCACGAGGGCGGCGGCCGCCTTTGCGATCCACTTATGTTGCGTTTTGCCCGAGGTAAAGGGAGGCACACACGCCGGTACTGCGCGGGATGCTTGGCGCGCCTCAGAGGGAATAAAGATAACTCCATGAAAGGGCCCGGCGATAAACCCGGCCACGGCAATGCGGGGCAGGTTTGCGGCGAGAGCGAGATTTGCTGTAGTACGTGGAGGCATGGAATTGCTCATACCGCGTGCTGCGCTTCTGGTTAACTTACGGTGGGAGACAGCGGCTCTCACCCAATATCCCGGGTTGTTTTAATTATTTTTGAAAGATCGGTAGGTATCGTTTGGGCATTTGGAGGACTATCAGCGCCATCGCGGTGCCATATTCGTCCCCCGCTGAATCATCTTTCCACTTGCCCGAGGCCTGCTGCATGCCAAGGAGCATTTTTCGAACGGCTGGCCACCATGTCGCCCAGTGCTGCCCGCCGGCCAGGAACATCGCCTGGACGGCGTAGTAGTGACCATAATAAAAGTGGTACTGTTGGGTATCAACCTGACCTGGCATCGCGGTACCTTTAATGTACGCAAGGCCCTTGCTCAGAGCGCGATCCTCGTAGATACCGGCGTAATATAAACTCGCTACCCCCGCCGCGGACCGGGGCCACGCGCTGGGCGAGCTGGGAGTCTGGTAGCGCCATCCGCCGTCGGAGTTCTGGAGGGCGCGAACATACTCGGTAGCGCGGTCAATGACCTTCTTTGAAACTTCGAGCCCCGCGTTTCGCGCGGAACGCAACGCCATGATCTGGCAGATACTTACACTTACATCGGCGTCTGCGGGCGTTGGGTTATAACGCCAACCCCCCTCGTCGTTCTGCGTACGCTCTATGAGTTGCACAGCGCGCAGCAGGGCACCGTGCACCCGATTCGCGAGCAGCGTATCGCCTCCCCCCTGAGTCGTTCCATACACCTCGCCTAAAAATAGCGCGGCGAAGCCGTGGCCGTACATCGGATTCGTGGTGTTGGGGCTCGCCAGAAGCCCTGTTTCCGGGCTTGCGTGGTTTAGAACATACTCAAGGCCCTTCGTAACTATCTCTGAGTACGCGCCACGGCCGGGTAAGTTACCATCGGCCATGAATGCCAGGCAAGCCAGACTCGTCACCGCTACGTTGCGAGAAAACTGAGCGCGGCCGAACGACCCATCTGGCATCTGCTCGCGCGCCAACGCGGCGAGCCCGCGCGACACAGCGCGATCCACTTGCGCCGTCATTTCGTTCTCGAGCGGGTTATTCGCGGCGGAGGTAGATACCGCCGCGGGAATGCCCTCGGCTGGGGGGAGCGCCAACGGTTGAAACGTAACTGCTAAGAGCGGCGCGCTTGTTGAGATCGGCTGCGCAAGCTGGGCAACGGCGATGCTCCCGCCGATGAACGCGGCTCGCCACGGTGAAGTCTTCGGAATCATCGGTTCAGGCCCCCGGTTGAATCCGTCGCTGAAGTGCCTGGCTGCTCGGCCAGGCGTTTGTAATATTCTCTCGTGAGAGACTCCCACTTGGCGCTGGTGTAATCACTCGAACCTTGAGTCAACGCATCGCGCAATCGCTGCGGCAAGTTACCCCACGCTGCACCAGCCCCCGGCGGTGGATTCATCTTCGCTGCTCCGCCCGGGACGCTCGGGTTTCCCGCCGCGCCCTGCGCCGGAGTGGGTTTTTGCTGTGCTTGCTGCTGGCTTGATTGTTGCTGCTTCTGATTTTTTTCCTGCTGATCTTCGTTTTGCTGTGACTTACTTTTCGATTTCTTCTTGCTCTGCTGCTTGCGGGCCTGATCAAGCAGCTTATCCAGCTTTGCCAGGGTTTGTTCCTGAACGCGCTGGGTAGCGATGCCGACATCCTTTGAATCATTCAGCAGGCGCGAGCTTTCGTTCATCAGTTCCACCGCCGCTTCAAACTCGTTTGGCTCCTCTGTCTTGGACAAACGATCATTGATTGCTTTAGATGCGGGATCGATCGGAATCGCGGGTGTTGCCTCGCCATCTTCAGTTTCTTTTCGCTCTTCGGGCTTGGCGAGACCGAGCAGTTCATCCAGCGTTGGGTCGGCGGATGGTGACTGTGGTGCGGATGGAGGTGCTGAAGTTGGGCTGGACGTGGGGGGTGCAGGGGCCGGGGGAGATGCGGTCGGTTTAGTGGGCGGGCTGGTAGGCTGGGTGACTGTCGAAATAGGCCGGGCGAGCGCCGGTGCAAAGGTGACGCACAAGCCAATGGTCAACATAACTCTCGTTACGACCACCCGTCGCGGCGTGGTTCGGCTCTGATCTTGCTTTGGCATGGTTAGTTACGCTCCTTAATCGGCGGGGCGTCCGCGGGTTCCTGCTGCTGCTTGAGTTTTTCGAGAAGCGCGGTGGCGTTCTCCGCGAGCGACTTCTGTAACTGAGCGGTCGCCGCGAGTTCGGCGGGTCCATCGGCATCGACCGCATCTTCGAGTGCGCGGGTGCGTTCTGCGGCTTCTGCCTGCATGGCGCGTAGAAGTTTAAGTTCCGCAATTGGCGGAATAAGTGGCTGTTTGCCGCCGGGACCACCGCCCCCGCCCTCTTCTCCGCCTTCGTCTTCCTTGAAATCGTCGGTCTTCTTCTTCTGGGCTTCTTCCAACGCCGCGAGTATGCTTTGCAATACTCTCAGCGCGGTGTTCTGATTACGTTTAACCGATGGAGTGGCCACGCCTTTGTTCATTGCGATCGCAACGTCACTGGCGACAGCAGAATACCGGCTGTGGGCATACATGAAGAGGGTGGCATCGGCAAGTTCCTGAGTTTTGCTTCGCACGTCTTCAAGCCGCTGTCTTAGTTCTTCTTGGCGACCGCCCAGCGATTGCACCATTCGCGACTCTCGCCGCGAAAGCTCTTTATTGAAGAGCGGTAGTGTCTCGGCGTTGATCGCGGCTTGAAGCTCGACGCATTCGCCGTAAATGGTCTTAAGTTCATCGAGCTTGCGATCCTCCTCGCGTTCTTCCACTTTGTTTTCTAGCTCTTCGGCTTTTTCGAGAGCCTCTTTGAGGCGGGTTAAGCTCACTCGCTCGCTCACGTCGGCTTCGGTAGTGTCGCCTGGCAAGCTACGTAATGCAACAATCGCCGCAGTTTGCGCCTCACCGGCGGAGGAGAGCAAATCAATTAATGTGGCGGCGCCTTCCTTCACTTGCTGTTTCACCAGGGCGTGTGTGCCCAGCGTGTTGGAATGTAATGTGATCATTCCTTCGGCGAGAGCGAGCGGGGTGGCCTGCGACTTCTCCGCCATGACGTCCGACAAGCGAGTGAGTTGCGTCTGCTGCTGCGCGATCAACTTTTGTATTGACTCAATTACAGTTGCGAGGACCCGTTTGAGCGCATCGTCCTTCCGCTCCTGGTTTTTGTCAAGCTCCTTGAGCATCTTCTTGAGTGTCTGCTCTGCCTGCTGCTGGGCCCGCTGCGCATTGCCACCGTTGTTCTTCGCGATCTCAGCTGCCGCTTTCTCCTGATTCTCGCCGACTTGCTCCTTCTTCGCGGTGCTCGCGGCGGATTCAAGCCCCGCCGCTTGGCTGGGATCGTTGGCTTTCATCTGCTCGGCACGCTGTGTCATGCTCGCCACGGTGGCATGCGAACGCTGGGCAAGATCCATCTGCTCCTTGGCCAGCCGTGCCAAATCCGCTGCCTCTGGGGGTGTCAAATCCGATTGCTTTTTGCCTTGGAGCTCCTGCGAAATCGCCTGGGTACGAAGCGCGAGCTGCTGTTGCTGGGTAATTAGTTTCTCAACCGCCCGGCGGACGACCCAGTCATCCTGCCCTCGATCAAGAATGTTCGCTAACTCTGCCAGCTTCTCTTCAACCCCTGCCTGCGCTTTCGCGAGCGCATCGGCCTGCGCGGCGACGTTAGGGTCAGACTTACGATCCGGCGCGGGGTTGGTCGCAAGCCGATCCAACGCATCCGCGGCGGCTTCGCTTTGTTCCTTCGCCTCGGTCGCTAGATCGCCAGCGTTCTGAAGTAGCCCCGCAAGTCCCTCGTTCGCCAGGCGGTTGCGTTGGAGTCGTGAGGAGAGTCGGGATACAGCGTCACTCATCGGCTTGAGGCGATCGCCCAAGGATTGCTGGCGGCTCACTTGCTGCGCGGCCGCTTTCGCGTCGGCGCGGCTCTGTTCCCGCTGAGAAGATAAATTGCTCTGCTCTACCTCCGCTCGGCGGGCTGCCTCGCGGATACCGCCAAGCTCGGCTTGGACTTGTTCAATCAGCTCACTCTCAGCGATTAAACGTAATCGACGCTTCACGCTTTCGATAGCCGGTTCGCCCTTGGCCGACATCATTAAGTCGCTCACTTGCGCTATCAGCCACACTTCATCTCCCGGCGAGAGCGTAAGCGTCGAAAGATCGACGGTTGCTTCGGCAGAGAGCTGAGAGACGGCCGCTCTGTCCGATCCGGCGTCCGCTGTTCCGCCAGCAAGCTCAGGCCCGTGCCCGTTTACTTTCGTGAGCACCTGGGGGCCGCCCTCGGCGACAGGCGGCGCGCCCGCCGAGTCGGGGGGCACTTTCGCGACTTGCTGGACGAGTGCCACGTGACTTATACCGACATCGTCGCGCCCTTCGGCTGTCACCGGAACAAGTGCCGTCACGAGGACGGCCTCATCCTGAGAGGGCTCGATGATCGCTGCGACGGGCGCACGGTCGGCGAGCACTTCGATGCGGAAAGCCGCGTCATCTGCGCTTGCGATGCCGTACTCATCGGTCAGCATCAGGGGCGAGCGGACGGTCTGTGTGGCCGTGAACGTAAGAACCAATAGCGGTGCCAGCGATGGGTCCTTCTGGTCTTGAGCAAAGGTTAACTTTGCATCTTCAAGCGAATCAAAACCCGGGAGAAGCTTGCCAAGGTCTGATAAGGTCGCCGCGTCCAAGGGCTTGTTAAAGGTAAGGGCTAACGACACTTGAGAACCAGCGAGAACCGGGCCAATAACGCCTCGAGAAGGACCTGCTGGCGCGGCGTCCACATCGCCACTCATCCAAGGGTTTGATCGTGGTTGCGATGTTGGCCCGCCCGCTGCGGAGGGAGCAGAAGCGAGAAGTAGCTTGCTCGCGTAGACCGGCGGAGTAACCGTGGCGCGTGCGGCGAAGATCGCCGGTGGGGGAACCAGAAATAGGCTGTCGGGTTCACTCTCGTCGTCTTTGGTTTCCAACCAGTATTCGAAAGTGAAGTTGTAGTTGCTTTGCTTGCGCGCCCCCTGAGTTAGCATCACTCGCTGCTGCGCTGCGAGGGACTCGGGGGAGATTAGCGTTTGTGGATCAAGCAACCGCTCATAGAGCTCGCCGGGGACGACCTCGCCGTCGACGACGGCTGCCCCGCGAACTCCCTGCGGAGTCATCAGGAGTTTTTGGCGCTCACCGGCCGTGCCCGCAGGATCGATGATGCGATAGTGCAAGGTAACATCAGTTTTACCGTCGGCTTCATCTGTATCGACGAGCACCGCGCGCACCGGAAGCGCGGAGCCGAGCGCGAACGCCCGGCCTGTGGTGCCCGAAAGAATGTAAGTGCGTTTGGGCCACTGTGCGTCTGACCACGGCGCTAGCGTGCGCAGCATGCCAATTTTTGTCAGCGCGGGTGCGAGTGCCCCCGCGCCTCCTAGTACCGCGAGGCAGAGGATCAAGAATCCCAGCCCTCGCCAGAGAGGTTTGCGCTCCAAAATGCTGGCGCTTTGCGCGAATGCTGCATATCGAAGGGCAGCTTCTTGGCTCACCAAGCCTCGAACCGTGGCACCATCAGCCCGGGCACCCGAGTCGTCGGGAACGATCGGCGCGTCAGAAGCACCGTCGCTGCGGTCCTGCCGCCGCGCGAAATCCACCCCGCTGGCCAGAAGACCGGCCAGGCCAGCATTCTTCGCCCCGTGCTGCCGCTCGATACGCAGTGCCAAATCGGTGAGTGAAGGCTGGAAAGCGACTGCTGGCTTGAGCAATTTTCGCGTGAGCAGTCCCGCGGCGACAAGCCCCGCAACCAGATGCGCGTACCGCAGGAAGGTCGGGAACCGGAGGAAATAGTCGAGAATTGCGGCGAGCAACGCCGCGACAACCACGATGGCGAGTATGACCACCGAGCGTTGGGAAAACAGTTGGACCCTAGCAGCGCGGCGAACCTTGATAAGCGACCCAACTACCGGGTGGAAGTCGGGATGGTTCGACCCCTTGTGGCGGCCTGCGTTCTCAATCTGGTAAGTTGCTTCCTGATCCACGGTAGTCCTTGATCTTGAAAGGGAGTAGGCAGTACCGCCTCAGAACGCTGCAACTCGAACGCCGATGCACTCGCCGTTGGTAACCTTCATATCGGGCCTCCACAATTTTTAGACTCACGATTGAACACCACGACACTCAAATAAACCGCCAACCGATCCAGCCTTTGAAAAGCATACGGGTGCTCTGCTGTCAGGCTCTGAGAAATAATACGCGAAGCGTCGCCGTCTGTTCGGATGATTTTCGGATTGTTTGGTGAAGTTGACGTGCATGTGGTTTGCTGAGCGCGCTTGAGTGAGATCGCGTTCATCCCAACCCCTCGCAGTTCTTCAGAATCGGGTCTATCTATTGCGCTATCTATATACAGAGCGTCCCCGAGAGCGTGTTCGTGCGTTCGGTCAGCGTGGATGGGTATTTTGGGGGATCGGTGGATGGAAGAAACCGGTGCTTTTACTGGGATCGGTATCTTCAAGCGGTCGCGTCGGCTTGAAACATTGGAAGCGTGGACTGCACGAGGAATGACTATGGCACGACCGCTTTGGACTGGGCACATCACTTTCGGACTAGTTAATATTCCGGTCAACCTCTACCCGGCTGAACAGAGGAGTGATCTACAACTGCATTTGCTCGATAGCCGCGACCAGGCGCGGGTTCGCTATGAGCGCGTCAACGAAGACACGGGCGAGGAAGTGCCTTGGAGTTCGGTAGTTCACGGCTATGAAGTGAGTGACGGTAACTACGTCGTGCTCAAAGATTCTGAGCTGAAGAACGCAGCACCAGAGGTGACCAAAACCATCGACATTGAGAGCTTCGTCGCGGCGGAGGAGATAGATCCCATCTACTACGATCGGCCGTACTACCTGGACCCGGGTAAAGGGGGAGCGAAGGGCTACGCACTCTTGCGCGAGGCGCTTACTGATTCGCAGCGTGCGGGAATCGCGCGGGTAGTCATTCGCACGCGGCAGTATATTGCAGGGCTCTTTGCCCGGCCCGATTACCTGTTGCTTATATTGCTCCGTTATTCGCAAGAGCTGCGCAAGCCCGATGAGCTGCAAGGCCTGGCATCACTGGCTGGCGTGCGGGTTTCGCCTGCGGAGCGCAAAACCGCGGCGATGTTGGTACGCGAGATGACGACCAAATGGAAGCCGGAAATATATCAGGATGAGTACCGGCAGAGGCTTATGGACTACATTCGCGAACGCGCCGAAAAGGGCGGCAAGGGGTTGCCCCCCGCCCTTCAGCCAGAAACCGCGAGCGGACCAACGGCACCGCTTAACTTTATGGAACTGCTCAAGCGCAGTCTGGCTGGTCGCAAGCCCAAAGGCTTACCTTCACCACCGCAAGCCCAACCCCCAAAGGCCAGCGCCACCGGCGAAAAGCCTGTGCCCAAGAAAAAGAAACCCGCCACCCCGGCTGGCAAAAGTGCTCCCGCGCCAGCGCCCAATCGTGGGAAGAAAAAAGCGGTTTGAGAAGCCAAAGGTTTGAGAAGCCGCGATGACACTGCGTGAGTATAAACGTAAACGAAACTTTACGACCACGGGAGAGCCGCGGGGTAAACCAGCGGTCTCAGCCGCTGAGCTTTCGTTCGTCGTTCAAAAACACGCCGCGTCGCACCTTCACTTTGATTTCAGGCTCGAACATGGCGGAGTGATGAAGTCTTGGGCGGTGCCTAAAGGCCCATCCATCAACTCGGCCGTCAAGCGGTTGGCTGTCGAAGTTGAAGACCACCCCGTCGAGTATGGCGCGTTTGAGGGCACCATTCCTCAGGGAGAGTATGGTGGCGGGACGGTGATGATCTGGGATAGGGGCACTTGGCAACCAGACGATACTGACATAACCGCCGCGCTACGCAAAGGATCGCTTACGTTCACACTGCACGGGACGCGGCTCGCTGGAAAGTGGCTTCTCCGACGTACAGCAAAGGCGGACGCGGCGAAGCCGATGTGGTTGCTGATGAAATCGCCTGATGAGAGTGCCGAGGATGACGGGGATTCTCTGGTGCGCGAGGAGCAGACGAGTGTGGTCTCGGGGCGGACGATGGAGGAGATCGCTTCGGGCGCGGCAAATCTCTCGAAGAGCACTGATGCGGGTAGGCAATCTCGCACGAAAGCCCGTGCCCATAAGGCCCGGTGTGCGCCACCTGTTACATTAACTCCAGCGCAGGTGTACGACGATCGCGCCCATGGGGGGGATCGTGTTCATGCAGCGAAGCGAGCCACAGGAACGAAGAAGCGTAAGCGTGAGGAGCGAACTAAAGCGTCAAGCGAATCGCCGGGTCAGCTTGCGGCCTTTCCTCAGAATATAAAGCCAGCGCTCTGCAAGCTCGCTGCTTCGCCGCCTAGGGGTGCCCAATGGGTCCATGAAGTGAAGTATGATGGGTACCGCTTAGTTATTATGAAACAACCGGGGAAGCCCGCGGCCTTCATGACCCGCTCGGGCCTTGACTGGACAGCCAAGTTCGCCGGGCTGGCGCGCACCTTCGAGCAGGTCGATTCCGCTAGTTACATTATCGATGGCGAGGCGGTGGTGCTTAACACGCAGGGCATATCAGAGTTTTATCGGCTGGCTAACGCTGTGGGGGGACGAGCACCGGCCGACATAACCTACTGCGCATTCGACTTGCTCTATCTGCACGGAAGGGACCTGACATCACTTCCACTTTTGGATCGTAAGTCAGCGCTAAGCGATCTCCTCGGGAGCTTCACCGATCCTCGGTGCGTCATAAGTGATTACATTGTGGGCGAAGGGGAGCTCGTCTTTGAGAGCGCCCGCGCTGCGGGTCTGGAAGGCATCATCTCCAAACGCGCGGACAGCCCCTATCTCTCCGGGCGTCACGGGGACTGGGTGAAATGTAAATTTTCTCATCGGCAGGAGTTCATTGTGGTAGGTTATACACCGCTCGCGACCGATGCCCGCCGCGTCGGCTCGCTCGCGCTCGCCGCGTACCAAGGCGATAAACTTACATTTGTGGGTGCTGTGGGCACGGGGTTTGACGATCGCACCCGCGCTGCGCTGTTCACTCGCCTGAGCAAGTTGCAGGCATCCGCCCCGTTTCTTAACCGCGGCCCAACCCCCCAAGAGCGAATAGGATTATGTTGGATCGCACCAGCCACCGTGGTGGAGGTTGAGTTCGCCGCGTGGACACCCGACATTCGACTTCGGCACGCAACGTTCCGGGGCGTGCGCGGCGATAAGGCGCTTAGAGATGTAACCATTGAAGTAACTGCGAAGGAAGGCGATGCTCTGCGGCGATCCGGCCGGGCAAGCAAACCAGTTCATAAGGAGCCAGCCGCGATGGCTGCTTCACCGATGAAGCGCGGCAACCCTCCCAAATCTCCCTCCAGACATAAGCCGAGCGGCCTCGTCTCGGTCTCGATCTCGCCGCAGGGGGCGCCCAAGCGACCGGCTCTCAACAAAGTCGTGGTGGCCGGGGTGGTGATAAGTCATCCCGACCGCCCGGTCTTCCCGAACACGCTCACCACTAAGCTTGAACTTGCCCAATATTACGATAGCGCTGCGGAATTAATTCTTCCCTACCTCAAAGGTCGTCCCCTCAGCATCCTGCGGTGTACATCGGCGCGTGCGCCAGGCAAGCAAGGAATCGACTGTTTCTTTCAACGCCACGCGAAACCGGGATTTGGCGATCCCGCCGCACCTGTTGACGAGGAAGGAAAACCTTTTCTCATGATTTCAACACGCGAGGAGCTTATCACGTTGGTGCAGAAGGGTGCGGTGGAGTTTCATCCGTGGGGTTGTGCAGTCGGGCGGCTCGAGCTTGCCGATTCTATTACGTTTGATCTTGACCCCGGCGTTGGCGTTAGCATCACGCAGCTGCGTAAGGGGGCGCGTTGGGTGCGGGAGATTCTGGCGGCGGTAAAACTTACGTGTTTTGTAAAGACTTCCGGGGGCAAGGGCTTGCATGTGGTAGCACCGCTGCGCCCAGCATGCCCTTGGGAGGCGGCGCATGACTTTGCGCGGACGGTGGCAACGCTTATGTCTGCGGAGCAACCGGAGGCCTTCACGCACCTGGTTCGCAAGGATCTGCGGGCCGGGCGCATTTATGTTGATTACCTCCGCAATACCAATGGTGCAACTTCGATCGCAGCGTATTCAGCGCGCGCCCGCGAGCGGGGGCCTGTCTCCGTACCCATCACCTGGGCGCAGCTCTCTCAACTCACAAACATCGCCGCCCACACGGTGCAAAACATAATACTAAGCAAATCCGCCAGCCCAGACCCGTGGAAGGCTTACTTTGAACTTGAGCAGACGCTCCCCGGCGTAGGAGGAACGAAAGCAGCTCGCAAGAAGACGGCCACTACGAAAGCGACCGGCAGGAGAAACGCTTCACGTCAAGCGGCGAGGTAATCTTTGCCGATGCGCCAGACGTCCCCCGCCCCCATTACCACCACCACGTCTCCATCACGCGCCGCCGCGAGCAGGTGCTGGGTAATGGCTTCAAAGGGGTACAGATGCATCGCGTTAATTCCCTTGGCGCGAAGGCGATCAACCAAATCACCCGCGGCTACGCGCTGGCGTTCTTCCTCGCTGTCTCGAACAAAGTAAATATGCGGGACCAGCACCAAATCGGCGTTCTCAAAGCTCGCCGCGAACTCTTCGAGCAAGTGCCGGGTGCGGCTGTGCTGGTGCGGTTGGAAGACCACGATGAGCCGGCCATCGCGGTGGTGCGGAGCCTCGCTCTCACGAAATGCACGCAATGTAACTTCGATCTCTGTAGGGTGGTGACCATAATCATCAAACACCCGCACCTTGCCCCCGCCCTGCGAAGCGGGCAACATACGTTGACCCATAAACTGCATGCGGCGATCCGCGCCCGCGAACTTGCTCAGCGACGCGGCGAGCAGCGTGGGGTCGGCACCGGCCCACAAGCCAAGTACAAAAGCGTTCGCGGCGTTGCTTGCGTTGTGAGCCCCCGCCAGCGTGTTAATCCACGAGCCCGCGACAAGGCCCTCGTGCGTGACGAGAACTTCACGCGTTCGAGCATCGTAAGCAACGCACCAGTCAGCCCCCGGGTGAAACCCGATGCTGTGGACTTCGCACTTCAGGCCCGAAGTTACTTCGCGGCGGTGCGCGCCATCGTGACCAATAAGCAGCTTGCCGCCCTCCTCCGCGCTGGGAAGCAGCCCTGCGAACTCCCGAAAAGATGCGACAACCTGGTCGAGCGTGCCGTAGACATCAAGATGGTCCGCTTCGATATTGTTAATACAAGCCAGCGTGGGGTAAAAGTGATGAAACGAGCGGTTATATTCGCACGCCTCCGCCACCAGCAGCCCCGGAGCTCCACTCAGCAGGCCCGCGGGCACCCTGCTCGAGCCGCAACGAAAGCCCACCGGGGCGGTGCGTGGCGCCAGCGAGCCATCCGAAAGCTGCGGGCAGGTGGCACCCACAATTACACTTGGATCGAGCCGCGCATCCACCAAGGCACACCCCAGCATCGCCGTTGTTGTGCTCTTGCCGTGTGTTCCCGCGACTGCCAGCCCCGTCGAACCTCGCATCGTCTGACCTAGCGCCTGCGCGTAGGACATCAATGGAACGCCGCGTGACTGCGCGGTAAGGATCTGAGGATGATCGTGCTTGATCGCGGCGGAAGCAATCACGATATCGCACGCCGCGGGAAGGGTGCCAAACTGCTGGTCAAGCGAGACTGCAATGTCCATTGCCTCAAGCGCGGCGGTGACGGCAGAGGTTTCCTTGTCTGACCCGGCAACTATGGCCCCTCGCTTGGCGAGCATCTGCGCGAGGCCCGACATGCCCGAGCCACCCACGCCGATGAAGTAGAGATGCTTACCCGCGACATCTACGAGTGTGGGCGGCTGCGGCGATTCACCTCTGTGTTGTGTTGAGCGAAATGCAGGCACGGCGGGAGATAACGAAAGCGAACACAGATCGGGGGACGCTACGGGCATGGAATGGTATCGGGCGGAAGTCGCAACGGGCTTGAGTTGTGCTCAGTTTCGCCACCGAGCTGGGCCTTCCGCTCCGCCAACCCCAAGCAACCCCGTTCACTCCGCGAGATGCTAGTTCGCTTCCGGCCCCATCTCACGCGTTGACTTACTTCCCCCCGATGAACTCCATCACTCGATCAAAGTAATTCGGCACGACCACGAAGAGCAACTCGTGGCTGCCATCGGGCACCACGATCCGTTCGGGCTTGCCCATCCGTTCCCACAGGAGATCGCCCAAGGGGCTTGGCACCGCGTAATCCGCTTCGCCCATGATGACGAGGGTTGGCTTATCTTTCATTACCGCGGCGGTAAAGTACGAATCTAGCGGGCTTTTGGAGAGATACGCCTGGCTCCACCGCGCGAGGTCGCCGGGCGCGGGCGCATCGGCTTGGTTCGATTTCCAATGATAGTTCACGTTGGTAACGTTCTTGTAGTTCGTCTCGAGGGTCATCAGAAAGAAGTTGGCCCCCCCACCGATGAGCACCGCACGGGCGTACCGCGCCGGCTCGCGCGAGATGACGGTGGGGAGCGTGAGTGCTCCACCGGAAAAGCCCACGGCCACGCGAGGGAGTGAGGCATACTGCGGGAACTTGGTTTCCAGGTAACCAAACGCGGCTTCCACGCTGTAGGCGCACTCGGCCGTCCGCTCGCCCGCCAAAGTTATGATGCCCTGCAACTGCGCCTCGGGCGGCTGCCCGACGTCGAGCTCAAAGCTCGCCGGTTCTACGAAAGTTGCTGGCTGAGCGAGCATTCGCAGCACCCCCCACCCCTGCGCGCGAAGCAATGTGGTGAGTTTGCCCATCGGACCTTCCGGGGTGCCGAGCAACCCAGGCATGATAAGCGCGACGCCGCGTTCTGCGGTGTTGGACGAGGGCTTCAAGTAATAAAACATCGTCTTGTCGAGCGTCACGACCTCGGGTTTGCCCTCTTCATCGACGCCGGTAACCCGCGCTGATGTAAACTGCAGCGTCATGGTCGCGGGATTGCGATCGCTCTTCTTAATCCTTACCTTGCCATCGGGGCCGGGTGCTGGTCGTTCTGGAACATAATAGATCCATGAGCCCGCGGCGGGCAGGACGTATCGAAGTGGAGTGGTGAGCCCCGCCCGCTGCTTGAGTCGGAGCAGGCCCTCATGATGCACATCTTCTCGCTGCGAGAATGTAAACCGCTGATAGGTTCCACGCAGCCGTAGCGGCGCATCGATCTCTTCAATGAGCCCCTCCAGCTTTGGTTGGCCACCCAGCCGCGGAGGCCACACCAAGGGAGGCGCTTGCAAGGCGGCTGCATCAGGCAACGTACTTACACTCGCCGGAAACGACTCCCACCGCGTCTGACCGAAGGCGACCGCAGAACTTAGGATCAATGAGGCCGCAGCGAACCCCGGCCGAAACCGCAACAAACCTCGCCTGATCGCGAGCGCTAGCCAGCTCATGATTCCCCGATCACCCCCGGCTGATAGTCCGATGGGCTTAACGCGCCTGGTGCTCCGCAAGTCTAAATGAAGCAAATAGTCTCTCATAATAACTCTCGCGTAAGGTATCGCGCTCAATCAACCTGCTTCGACATTCCACCGACGGAAAAGTGCCGGAGATAGTGAACGATTGTCTTCGCCATGGAGTCTGCTTCCATGTTGACCTGCTGACCCACTCGCCACGCCGCCAGTGTGGTCTTCTCAAGCGTGACAGGAATCAGCGCAACCTCGATGGCGGAGGCCCCGACATCAACGCTCGCCAAAGTTAATGAAACTCCATCTAAGCACACCGACCCCTTGGGTGCCAAGTATCCCATGACCGACGACGGTACCGCAATACGTACTCGCCACTCCCCTTCCGTTACGATGCTCACGACCCGCCCGCACCCATCTACGTGCCCCTGCACTAAATGCCCCCCAAGTAGCGTCCCCACCGTCGCCGCAGACTCCAAATTGACCCTTGCCCCCACCTCAAGCCCGCCGAGCATCGTGGCCGCGAGCGTTTCGGGAACGGCATCAAAGAGCAACAACCCGTCTTCACCCACGTCCGCCACTGAGGTAAGGCACGCCCCTGAAATAGCGACCGAATCTCCCCGCTTAGCGCGGTAAGACCAGCCTCTGGCATCGATGTGCATCCTGAGCCCCGACGGCCCGGGTAACTTCGCCCTCACAACCCCCACTCGCTCGATAATACCCGTGAACACGCCGCTACCGTCCTTCCTTGGTAACACCCTGAACTGACCCATTCGGCCCAAACTCGCCCGCCGCCACGCGGTCCCTAAACTTAGGCCCGTTATGGTTTCAACGAACTCCTCAACCCAGGTCATCCCAGCAGCCCCGGTGATGCCCGGGGCTTCCGCACGCCCCGGTGATCGAACGCCGCTCACGCCTCGCCCGGCCTCTGTTTTAATCACAGGACTCGGCGTCATCAGTGGCTACGGAGTTGGTGCCCAACTGCTCTGGGCCGGACTTAACGAAGGCCCGACAGCGGTAAAGCCGATTCGCCGAGTAAAAGTCGGTGATACTCCGGGGGTTTGTGCCCTAGCAAGTGAAGTGCCTGCGGGCCTCTCAGCCAAGGATTTTGTACCCAAGCACTACCGCAAGGCCGTGAAGGTGATGGTGCGGGATACCGAGCTGGCGGTGATCGCCGCGGCGAACGCGGTATCGGACGCAAAGCTGGTCACCAGGGCAACGACTCCCGAAGCGGGAGACGCGTCCGGGGTTTCTCTTACCTACGCCAGCTCTCGCGTCGGGTGCCATATCGGTGCGGGCTTAATACCGGCGGAAGCACCGGAAATCGGTCCGGCCTTCGCGAGTTCAATCGATGCGCAGGGCCAGTTTTCCGTTCGTAAATGGGGCACGGTGGCGACCCCGGCGGAAGGTTTGGAGGGGTCCGGGAGCGACCCCACCGGGGGCAGCAACGGCATGGCGAACTTGCAGCCGCTTTGGATGCTCAAGTATCTGCCCAACATGCTGGCGTGCCATGTAACAATTCTGCACGGCGCAGAGGGTCCCAGCAATACAATTACATGCGGGGAGGCCAGCGGGCTTCTGTGTATCGGTGAGAGCGAACGGGTGATCCGGCGGGGTGCGGCCGATGCCTGCTTTAGCGGAGGCGCGGAATCAAAGGTTAATTTGATGGGTCTCGCTCGGTCGGCCCTACGAGGGCGATTGGCCGAGTCGGGAGTTCCCCAGCCGTACAACCCCGCTTCACCGGGGACAGTTCCGGGCGAGGGGGGCGGATTACTTATGTTAGAGCGGAGCGAGGCGGCCCGCGGTCGTGGGGCAAGGGCTTACGCCGGTATCGTGGGATTCGGCGCGGCGCAGAGTCTCACCCGAGGTGGAAGAAACGGGCTCGCGCTCGCGATCTTTGCAGCGTTAAAAGATGCGGGCTTGGCGGCGGAAAGTATCGACGCGGTGGTGCCCCAGGCGCTGGGAGTGCCGGAAGTTGATCGGCACGAGATTGCCGCGTTGCGCGAAGTGTTCGGCCATCGCCCCCTTCCACTGGTCACCCTGCCGCCGATGCTGGGGGATTGCTCATCAGGCGGCGGCGGGCTGGCGGTCTCAGTCGCCGCCCTGTGCTTACATCACAACACACTCCCTGCGGCGGCAATAATATTCACCGATGATGCGGGCCCGGCGAACGCTGGCTCGACCGCGCCGCTGGGCGCGGGCAGGAAGAAATGGGCCAACGAACAGCATAACATAACCCATGTACTGGTCTGCTCGGGGTCGTTCTCGGGGCAGAACGCAGCCGTCATCCTTGCCAAAACATAACATTACATGAATCCGGTCGTGCCGATATGAGGGTGACCGCGACGGTGGTGAGCAACCCTTGAGCGAAGTCGCGGCCCAACTTACAACTCCGGTCGAGCACCTGCCGGGCATCACGCCACGCCAGGCGGATTCGCTGCGGACGCTGGGCCTTACCAATCTAGGTAGGTTGATCGCCCACCTGCCAATGCGGCACGAAAAAATCGAGGCGGAAAGCCCCATCGGCGAGTTAACCCCCGACCAAGTGGTTTCCGCACGCGGCGATGTAACCGCCACGCGCCTTGTGCGCGCCGGGCGACCGCGGTTTGAGGCCGTGCTCCACGACGGGACCGACGGTGGGCGGCTCGATCTGGTCTGGTTCAATCAGTCATTTATGAAATCAGTGGTGGTACCCGGCGTTCGACTTCGGGTGCAGGGGAAGGTGAAAAAACGTGGGCCTGGCCTCCAGATGGCCAACCCCAAGTGGGAAGTAATTAAGCCCGGCGAGGAAGAGCCCCCCGTTCGGGAAGAACGCATGCGGCCAATCTACCCCGCCAACGAAAACATCAAATCCGCCGCGATCGAACGTTTGATTGAGCGCGCATTGCCAGTGGGCCTGCCGCTCATCGAGGATCACTTGACCGCTGAGTATCGCGCCGAGCGTGCGCTCCCGGAGCTTCGCGAGGCTTACCAGATGCAGCATACGCCGGCAAGCGAAGAGGATGTGCCGCGTTCGCGACGAAGGTTAGCTTACGACGAACTGCTTTTGTTACAGCTTGGCGTGCAGATGAAACGAGCGCACCTGCGTACATCGCTGCGCGCCCCCGCCCTCAAGTGGAACAAGGGGATAGACAAGCATCTGCGCGAGCGCTTTCCCTTTACCCTGACCCCCTCGCAAGATGAGGTGATCAGCGACATCGCCCGCGATCTCTCTCGCACCATCCCGACCAACCGCCTCGTTCAGGGCGATGTCGGCAGCGGAAAGACGATCGTGGCCCTGTACGCCATGCTTATGGCGGTCTCCTCGGGTGCGCAGGCCAGCCTCATGGCACCCACAGAACTGCTCGCGGAGCAACATTATCTTTCAATCACCCGCATCCTTGAAGGCTCTCGTGTGCGGGTAGAGCTTCTCACCGGGTCGGTCGCCCCAGCCGCGCGCGAACCGATGCTCGCCCGCTTGGCCGAGGGGGCCATTGATATTCTCATCGGCACCCACGCCCTACTTACGAGCACAGTTCGGTTTAAGTCGCTGGCGGTGGCGATTATCGATGAGCAGCACCGCTTCGGCGTGGTGCAGCGGGCCGCGCTCCGCGAACAGGCCAGCGATGTAAGTTCAACTCCGCACGTGCTCGTGATGACCGCCACGCCCATCCCCCGCACGCTTGCAATTACGTTACTGGGTGATCTGGATGTCTCTTCCATCCAAGGCCTGCCCCCGGGCCGAAAGCCGATCACCACCAAGGTCGCCAGTTTCGCCGATCGCACCGCAATCTACGCCCACATCAGAGCACGCCTGAACGCGGGAGAACAAGCTTACGTTGTCGCTCCAGCTATCTACCCCCCCGGTGGCGCGCAATCAAGCGACGGCGAGCTGGGCTTCCTTCCCGCCATCGAGCCGCTTCCCGCTCAAGAAGGCATCGGGGGCATGGCTCCGGCCGGTATCGCTCCGCCCCTGTCCGCGGGGCCGCCTCTCCGCGATATTACAACGCTCGCGACCGACCTTGAACAGACTTACCTTCCGGGAAAACGCATCGCGATGATGCACGGCCAACTCTCGCGGCAGCTTCGCGAGGCCATCATGGAGCGGTTCCGCGCAGGCCTCATCGACTGCCTGGTTGCCACAACCATAATTGAAGTTGGCGTTGACGTTCCCAACGCCGCCGTAATGGTCATCGAACAAGCCGACCGTTTCGGGCTCGCGCAGTTACATCAGCTCCGCGGCCGCGTGGGAAGAGGTGGAGCCCAATCCGAGTGTTTCCTGATCGCCGACCCAACTACCCCCGAGGCGCTCGAGCGCCTGACCACCATCGAGCGCTCAACCGATGGCTTTCACCTCGCAGAAAAAGATCTTGAACTACGAGGCCCCGGTCAGATCTTTGGCTCGCGGCAGAGCGGCCTGCCACCCTTCAAAGTGGCCGACTTAACCCGCGACCGTCAGTTGCTTACGATGGCCCGTAAAGATGCCGCGGCGTGGATCAAAGAATCCCCGCGACTCAGCCGCCCGGAAGAACACCTCGTGCTGCGGCGCATGCTCAAGGCTTACGGTCGGCACCTGGGGTTGGGTGACACCGGGTGAGCAAGGTGTAACGCTCCGCTCCACATCACTGTGTACCGGCAGAGTAGCCGCTAAACCATGCAATACATCGCGCGAACACAAACCGCCCTTCCTATGAGCGAATCGCGGCGGATTTCCTTCATGCGTGTCCCGCCTGTTGCCAGCGTACAGAAGACAAATGGCCGCTAGGCCGATGGCTACTCTCCTCATCACCGTGAATACCAATCTCTTTCATTTCGCTCGCTCACTCCGTCGCGCCGCCGGGAGCGTTCTGCTGGGGATGATCGGGATGCTGGGCGCGGCTGGAGCGATCGGGGGGGTCGGAGCCGTTGGCTGCGCCAGCCCCGCCATCCCCACTCCGGCCAACCGTGAGAACATGAACCCACTTCATAAATCATATTATTACGATTCGGGTCCGAAAGATACCGCAGGGTTCACTCAAAAAACTCTCTCCATTGCCGCGGCCGATGGCACTCGCATGCTGTGGGTCGTCTACCACCCGGACCCGCTGGGAAGTTTCACCGAAAGGACCCCCCAAGAGCCGACAGCGAAAACCCTTCCCCCACTCCCGCTGATCGTCTTCCTGCACGGCAAAGGAGAGTGCGGCACCGACGGTTGGAAACAGGTCAGCCAAGGGCTTGGCCGCGCGGTGATGCAAAATTACAGCCGCTGGCCAGCCGTAATTTTATTCCCCCAAAAGCCCGACCCGGAAAAGCAATGGGAAGATTACACTGAGCAGGTAATGGAAGGCATCGCCAAGGCCCAGGCCGGCTATCGCACCGACCCTTCACGCGTTTACTTAACCGGACTTTCGCAGGGCGGGGCGGGGACATGGTCCATCAGCAGCAAATCGCCGGGAACGTTTGCTGCGATCGTGCCCATCTGCGGTTACATCGACCCGCAGCGGATCATACCTCAACTGAATAAAATGCCCGCATGGGCCTTCCATGGAGGGGCCGACGACATCGTTCTTCCCGATCAGTCTCGCATCGCCGTCGCGGCCCTGCGCAAGGCGGGCTCAACCACGATCGAGTATACAGAGTTCGCCGGAGTGAATCATAACTCGTGGGACGCGGCCTACGCCGACCCTCGCCTTCCCGCGTGGCTCTTCGCACAACGTAAGTAGCTGATGAGTTCAGTATCCGGCACGTTTCACAGAGCCCGGGGTAGCCAACCTAAAAAGCAGTTTGGCGCGTCGCTCGCGGCGTTACATCCGCGCAATAAGCTCATTTACCGGCAAATGAATCCCGCTGCGGGCGGCCCCCCATTCAGCCGCGGCATCCGCGCCGCCGCGCTCAGGCGGCCACGCGCAGGCCGTCCCCGTGGGCGTCCTCGTTCCATGTCATCTTAATATAATCAAACTGCGCCTCAACCCGTAGAAACGCATCGATGATCCGCTGGTCAAAGTGTGTCCCCGCACCCTGAAGCAGAATCCCACGCGCCACCTCGTGCGCCATCGCGTTCTCGTACACGCGCTTGCTAGTCAGCGCATCATAAACATCAGAGACCGCCATACTCCGCCCTGAGAATGCGCGAGTACTTCCAACCTCACTTCATCCGCATCACTTATAAGAACTCGTGGAGACAATATAATAGAGTCTTACCGCGACACCCACCTCTATCTATCAGACTCCTACGCGGCTTACTGGTCCGAGCGCACGCCGTGCGCCTGAATCAACTAATTAACGCCGCCCCTCTTGCCTGCACCCCCTTATTCCCCGGGGGTGGCCCGCTACGAAGATTTCGCTATATAAAACCTTCCCAAGTTCCCATTCTACCAAAGACTTAAACGATTACCTAATCCTGCCATCGCACCAAGCCAGCTTTCTTTCCCAAATTGCCACCGCAATCTCCTAAGCGCGCCGATGCAGCCGTAAACCGTCTCTTTCTTCGCGAGCAAGCTACGCGCCTGCTTCGCGCTCGAATCGCGTCACTTGCTGTATCCCGCGATTAGAAAGAGACTACCGTGTTGCTCCCCTTGTCAAAGTCTAACGAATTAATCCCGACCCAATCTCAGGGCCAAAATCTCGGTCCAGATGCCCCACGCCCCGCTGCCTCACCCACAAGCCCCGCTTCAGCACCAATTCAACGCCCCCACGGCGTCTCATTACCCAACACCGTTGATCTGCAAGACGCCCACGACTTATCACAGGTTCCGGCCCCGCACGAGCTCGCGCCCCGCGCCCACTATGAAGAGCCCTCCGCCACCACCTGGCCCAATCACCGCCTCGATAGCAGCAATATAGACGAAGGTGCCCGCCCCGGCGCGGATTCGCGGTCGCTCAGCTTGCCCCTGCAGCTAGGTGTCTACCGGCTCATGCGTGAGGTCGGTGCCGGGGGCATGGGCCGGGTCTACGAGGCAGTAGATACTCAACTCAACCGGCGGGTGGCGGTAAAAGTAATTCGCGGCGGTGTCGCGACGCCGCAGATGGCCGAACGTTTCATCGCCGAATCGAAGATTCTCGCGAAGTTCACCCATACCGGCATCGCCCAGATCTTCACCGCGGGGCAGTTTGTCTCGCCCCCTCATTC
>CAYVFW010000005.1:0-48896 GCA_964450325.1 uncultured Phycisphaeraceae bacterium
GTGAGGTCGGGCTGTTCGTTCAGCGACTTTGGTGTCCTGTGGGTCGATTCCTCGCCACTTGCTTCCGGCGGCTGCGGGGACATCGAAGAAGTCGCCCAAGCTTCGTAATCTGAGAAACTGCGACGAAAAACTTTCGAATAAAGCAGTAGGTTTCCGATTGCCAACCCAAGAACCCCGCCGACGGCCGCGCCCGCCCAGGCCCAGCCGCCGGGACCCGGAGACGCGATAACCCAATCCCACCCGGGCAACCGGCGTGGCATTCCGCCATGGTGGCTATATTGAAAAATGTAATATGTGACCGGGTGTGCGATCAATGCCGCGGCGGTGGGCACCCACGTAAGTACGAGGGGAATCTGGAAAGTCCGGGCGTCGATAATCGTCGCCGTAACCAAGCAACTGATCAGCACGAGTATTGAGATAAACATAGGCGAAGAGAGGCCAAACCCCGCCCACGCCCAAGCTGGCTCGAGCCGATCAAACGAGATCCAAAGAAAAGTCCCCTCGGAGTAACACTTCAAATAGACCGCGCCGAAGATCAATGCAACAACTAACTCAACGATGGGGTACTCAATCGAGACCGGCGAACGACAGAACCGACACCGGCCGCGGAGCAAGATCCAGCCGACGATTGGAATGTTCTCTCGCCAAGTCAGCTGTGTCTCACAACTCGGGCACCGAGACGGGGGAGTAACGACACCCAAACCTAGCGGCATGCGGTAGACGAGAACGTTAATCAGCGAGCCGATGCACGCGCCAAATGCGCAGGCAAAGAGCACGTTAGTGAGCTGGAAGAGCGAAAGCAGAAATGGGAGGGACGTGGCACTATCCATCAGATGCAGCGTAGGGACGGCGGGCGGATGTGCTATCGGCCATTTGTCACGGCGATGATTGCGGACATGCCGGGTTGCCCGCGTTTACTAAAAGACTGTTCGCGAGGGCCGCGGCTTGCGCGCACAATACCGAGCTAAACTCCCCACAGCTTACGTTGGGGCTGCCTTCACTGGGATCGAACCGCTTAGCTCTCAGATTTAATCTTAAGCTCTTCTATTCGCTGCTCGGCCTGTCCCAGGATAAGTTTACACCGCTCTACCAGCTTGACCCCAGCTTCATACTGCTTGACGGATTCCTCCAGCCCAATCGTTCCCGCTTCGATGCGCTCAACAATCTCTTCCAAGGCGGCCATCGCCGACTCAAAGTTCATTTGGCCAATACCTTCTGCGGGCGGGTGGATCGCACCCGTCTGGGGATCGCTTGGCCTGGCTTTACTCATAGCCCAAGAGTATCTTGCGGAGAGGGCCGCTGGCGGATTTAGAACAGAGTTGGACCGTCCTGCGGTCGGGGCTTGCGTTTGCCGCGGGCCAGTCGGGTGCTTTGGATGGCCGGGGCTTCGGTCGCGCGGCCGACGGTGGATTCGAGTTCGCCATCTGCCAGCCGACTGCGGATCACCGACCCCGGCGCAGCGTCGCGGGCATTGCGGAGCACCTCCCCCGTGGTCGAAAATGTAATTGAATAACCCCGATCGAGCACTTGCATCGGGCCGACCGCACTCAACTGCCGCGTATGACCTTCGAGCTGCAGTGCCGCGGAAGCCAAACGAAGCGTCATGGCGGCACGCAGTCGCTGGGCAAAGACGCTGACGGATGTTAATCTATGGGCATACACCGCAGCAGGACGACCCGCTTGCAATCTCGCGGCGAGCCGATCGATTCGGCTTCGCCTGCGCAGTGCGAGCATCGCGCCACAAGCACTGAGCCGCTGCGAGAGGGAGTTTAACCCTTGCGCGGATCGCAAGAATCCAGTACCTCGCCCTGAGAATAACGGCCGGGAAAGGATGGACTGTAACCGCAATTCATCGCGCCGCAGGCCGCGAAGTGTTAACGACGCTAGTCGCTGCATGGTGGAATGAACTTGCCGCATTAACGCTTCGCGATCAGGCGTTAACCGCATCGCTGCTTGCGTGGGTGTCGCGCACCGCTCATCGGCTACCAGTTCGGCGATGGTAGTATCGGTTTCATGGCCAATGGCGGCCACCACCGGAACGGTTGACTCGATGATCGCGCTGGCAACATCGCGGTTGTTGAAGGCCCCAAGGTCTTCCATCGATCCACCGCCGCGGGTCACCAGAATCGCATCAAGGCCGAGAGTCGTGGCTCGTTCGCTTAGGTATCGAATTGCGTGAGCAACCTCGGGCGCGGCCAACGCCCCCTGGACCTTCGCGTCAACTATTAAAATTTCCACCGCAGGGCAGCGCCGCTTCATCGTAACTAAAACGTCCTGCAGCGCAGCACCGGTTCGGCTGGTGATCACTCCCACGCGGCGGGGGAAGCTTGGCAACGACCGCTTACGCTCTTGCGCAAACCACCCAAGAGCCCGCAGTTCATCGCAGAGTGCTCGAAAGGCAATGTCAAGCGAACCAGCTCCGACCGACTCCATCGATTCAATTAGAACCGAGACCTTGCCGCCCGGAGCATAATATTCCACCCTCCCCTTGACGAGCACTTGCTGACCGTTGAGCGGGGAGAACCCTACTTTTCGAGCTGTGGACTGGAAGCAGACGCAGTTTACCACCGCGCCCGCGTCCTTCAAATCAAAGTACCAATGGGTGCGATCCCGGAAGCCGGAGACTTCGCCGACAAATCGCAGGGGCTCTGGCAAGCCGCTGGTGATCACGGCCCCGATCTTGGCAGCCACCTGAGATACGGTGAGCGGGGCCGCGACGATGGTGACGCGTTCCGCCCTTGCCGCAGCGGTTTTTTGAGGATCAAAGGGAAGTCGTCCCACGGCGTGCTGAGCTCAAGTAGTGTGCTAAATCCGAGGCGAGGGTTGTCGCTTAGCGCTGTTCCATGCTGGCGCCATCCATGACATCAGCGCCGACAAAGCTGCCGATTTCAAACTGCTCAGCACGCTGTCGAGGATCGGTGAGTGTGCAGTAGACGGGCACCCCAACGTCAATGACCAGAGCGCCGTCGACGATAGCGATAACTCTGCCTTGGATGCGGCGTGGACGCCCAGCGACGGGCTCGATGAATTGACCACCGCTGCCCGTAATATCTATCCTCCGGGCTGAAAGACGGATGATTCCGATAAGTCGCTTGCCGGTTTGGGAAGTGATCGTCCCCATCGAGCGGAGGTGCAGCTCGTAACTAGAGTCAGGAACCGCAAAACGGATGTAAGCGGGTTTGGTGGCGGTTTCAGCGACCGCGCCGACGAAAAGGCCGCGGGCGTAGGTGGGGTCGATCTTGTTGGTGGGTGATGGAGCAATCATTGCTAAAAAAATCGTACGCAGCCGGAGCGGCCCCCGGCGATGCTACTGGTGTCGAGGAGCATCTGCCTTCGTTCAGCTATCGCTGTCTGCAGCAAACTCTAGGTGAATTCAGAGTGCTGTACTCGGCGCGCGGCTCGAGCCGGGGGATATCATCTTTTCTTCTTTGTCCAAGCCGCTGACAACTTCGCAGATTCAGTCGCGTTCAGAACGTCGTGCTGCGCTCCGGAACACGATTTCGGGCTGGATGTGGGTGTCGCCGTGGGTGATCGGCTGCGGGCTTTTTCTGCTCACGCCCATTGCGATGAGTTTTTACTATTCCTTCCACGATTATCCGTTGATCGAAGGTCCGCTCTGGGTAGGGCTCGAGAACTATAACTCGTTACTGCACGATTCGGACTTCTGGCTGACGCTGAAGAACACCGCGATTTATGTTCTCTGGTCGATCCCTGTGTGTACATTCGTGTCGCTCGTGCTGGCTTCGCTGCTAAATAAAGCGAGGTTGCGAAACTTCTTTCAAGCGGCCATTTTTCTGCCGACACTGGTGCCACTGGCGGCGAGCGCCATCATATTTATGTGGCTCTTCAATGGCGAGTATGGCCTGATTAACCGCTTGCTAGCGACGGTGGGAATCGCGGGGCCTGCTTGGCTGCTGGACAGGAACTGGGCCGTACCCGCGGTGGTGATCATAAGTTTATGGAGCGTGGGGCAGTCGGTGGTGCTGTATGTTGCCGCGCTTCAGGACGTGCCCGAGCAGTTGTATGAGGCAGCGGACCTGGACGGGATGGGGGCCATCGGCAAGTTTATTAATATAACACTGCCGATGATCTCCCCGGTGGTATTGTTCAATGTTATTACCTTGACCATTGGAGCTTTCCAGGTCTTTGTAATCCCATATGTATTGTTTGATCGAGTCAAGGGCGGGCCGGATAAGGTCGCCTATTTCTACTCGCATTATCTGTACGATAATGCGTTTATCTTCGGCAAAATGGGCTACGCGAGCGCGATGGCGTTTGTGCAGCTGATAATCGTGCTGGCAATTACAGGCCTGCTGTTTGGACTGTCACGCCGGTTCGTGTTCTATCGTGGCGCGTAACCCATGGCTACTTCAACTGATGAAAGTAAAGGGCCAAACGCCCGCGAGGCACGCGGGGGCGTGAAGATTCTTGTCTACGCGCTTCTGGTCTTGGCCGCGGCGGTTTGGTTGGTGCCGCTTGTTTGGATGGTGATTACCAGTATCAAACCGGCGGACCAAGCCGCGTCGGCCGGGCTATCGCCGTTGCCCACGCCGGCGTACCGCGCCGGAGAGTTCGCGGCGGCCAACTACAGCGCGGTGTGGAACGATGATTCTGTTACGTTCCCTCTCTACCTGCGTAATACGCTCATCGTCGCTCTGCTTTCAGTGGCGGGAATGACCTTAAGCAGCGCGGTGGTGGCGTACGCGTTCTCACGAATTTCGTTCAAGGGACGCGGTTTGTTCTTCGCAATTACGCTGGCGACGATGATGATTCCGTTCCCGATTTTGATGGGGCCTCTGTTTGTTATCTTCGCGCAACTGGGATGGATCGGGAGTTTAAAGCCGCTGTGGCTGCCCGCGTGGTTCGGGGGCGCGTTCAACATTTTCCTGCTCCGTCAGTTTTTTATGAGCATCCCTCGTGAACTGGACGAAGCCGCTCGAATCGACGGGTGCTCGCACGTTGGTGTCTTCTTTCGGGTAATCCTTCCTCTTTCGCGCCCGGCCCTGGCGGTGGTGGCACTCTTCCATTTCATTTACGTTTGGAATGACTTTCTCGCGCCGCTTATTTTCCTCACGCACCGCGATGACTTCACCCTCGCGCTGGGATTGCAGATGTACCAGAGTCGCGCGGGGAATACCCCGTGGAACCTTCTCATGGCCGCGGGTGTCATGGTGGTCGCCCCGGTGCTCGCCCTCTTCATTCTTACGCAGCGGCAGTTCGTCCGCGGCATTTCAGCGGGCGGGGGTAAGGAATAACCGTCCTGCCGTTACGATGGGCTGTCTGGTTAGGCACAAACACACCACCGTGAGTCTATTCCTAAGGTGTTTCGTGCGACTGGGCATCGTTCGCCTTCACCGCCTCCAGAATGCCCACTAGTTGTAAGTCGGGCACGATATGCTCCACCAGTGGTTCATCTTCAAACAGTGAAGCCGCATCGCCACCCGTTGCTATGACCTGTGGGTAGGCGCCGTACGAATCGGCGTACTGATCAATCAAGTAACGGACCATACCGATGACTGCCGCCCTCGCACCCAGAAGCATCGCATGGCGAGTATCTTTACCAAACACGCCGCGTGCTGCATCCGGGATCGTGGCCTCCAGCAGCGGTAGCGCTGCGGTGCGCTCGTGCAAAGCCCGCAGCATCATCGTAACTCCTGGGGCGATCGCCCCTCCTTGAAAAGTTCCTTCGCCGTCTACAAAATCGACTGTTATCGCGGTGCCGACATCGACGACAACGCAGGCCTGCTTTACCCGGCAGAATGCCGCGTACGCGCACAGAATTCGGTCTTGCCCCAGTGTGCTTGCATCATCAAGCGCGTGTGCCATTGGCACGAGAATGTCAGAGTTAATAAAGAGGGCGCTGATGCCGCTGCGGTCGAGGATTGCTTGCGAAATGGCGCGGGCTGACGCCCCATTGACCGAAGAAATTACAATCGGTACGTCGCGATTTTTGTCTACAAGTTCAGCGACTGCGTGCGCAACCGCCGCCGCGTCCTCGGCGGGGAGGCTCTGGGAGGCATTGAGGTCGGTGGCCACGAAAGCGCCGATGCGGGCGCGGGTGTTACCAACGGCAATAGCGATGAGACTTGGTTGTAAACTATTTTCGCCGGGAGTCATGTGACGTGAGCGTAGGGTGAGCGGAGCGGCTCGGAAACTTTATTGGTATGGCTGGCGCTCGGCATATCTTGCGCCCCGGGCTAGCACAGTTTGAAGCCTACCGATGACCTCGTCCGTCGTGATACGCTGCATGAGCGCGGCAGAAGAGATTAGTTTATGGTTCATAACATCCTCCGGGGTCGTGTGCTGCAGAACCTCATGGTCGCGTTGATACGGCCCCACGCGCGATAAGCGGGTGGGACCGAAGAGCGCGATCAGCGGTCGGTCGTAACCAACCGCGATGTGGAGTGCTGCGGAATCGTTGGCGATTACTAATCGACTGCGCTCGATACACGCCATCAGTTGGCCGATGTTTGTTGTGCCTACTAAGTCGGTGACTCCACCATCATTGCTGAAACGATCAAGCAGCGATTGACATTGTTCACGTTCGCCCCGACCCGCCACGACCACCACGCCCACCTCGGCTCGACGCAACCAATCTACAACCTGAGTGAACCGTTCGATTGGCCACTGTTTGCCCGGCCAGCGTGAGGTGGGAGCAATGAGTACGTAGTCGCCCTTGGCCCAAGTTGCGTTACTTATCCACTCCTGAGCAGCGGGAGGAGTGTATAGGCGCATATCGTGGACCGGGGGTATCCCAATGTAAGCGGCGATGGCCAGCATCCGATCGACCGTGTGCATTCCCGGATCGGTCTTGGCGCGGTGGGTGTAACCTAACCAACCCAGCTCGCGAGCGTTGGCGAGCCCCACGCGGAGCGGCGCAGCCGTGGCGTAAGCCATCGCTGCGCTGCGGGCCAAACCTTGAAGGTCCAACACGCAGTCATAACTCGATGAGCGTAACGTGCGTCTGAACGCGAGAAGTGGTCGGGGATCAAGATACCGGGCGGCGGCCTTAATCGCTTTCTTGGGAAACGAAACCACCGATGTAAGCATCGGATGATAAGCTATAATATCTTCAAACCCCTGCTCGACGAGCCAATGAATTTCCGCCTTGGGGTGTGCCCGACGTACCGCAGCGAGCACGGGCACGCTCCGCGCCACGTCTCCCAACGCGCTCGGGCGGATGAGCAGAATGTTTTTGAGCGTGCTTTCCAAGACAGCACGATAGCACGACAAGCACTCGGACGGATTACTCGCACAGATAAAGGCGTACTGGTTAAACTTCGACACCGCTCGCCTTCAACAAACGTATCGGAATGTGCAGTGTTGGGGTTATATTCAGCCACGGAACTCGTTGCGGCGTGACGGAGCGCGGCATCAAGCACGCGGTGTTCGGAACGGGTGAGCGCAAAGGGCGCGACCGCTCTAAGAACGGCGCGCCGCAGAGAGAACCTCGCTTAACGAAGTTTTCTTCTCGCGAATCTTGGCGACGCCGTCATCGATTAGAAGACTGAGGTCGCCATCGCGGGCCGCCGCGGCGGCGATGCTCGGGGCTGAAGCGTGTTCCATAACCATGTGCCGAACCGTATCAGAAATAGTAAGTAGCTCGTAAATACCCAGACGGCCCTTGTAACCGGTGTTTCGGCAAGCGCGGCAGCCAGTGGAGCGGGCGATCGCCTCGTCCAAATGGAGCCCGAGATCAGAGGGCACATCGCCCGTATCAGGAATATAAGTCTCCATACAATCTGGACAGAGCCGCCGGACCAGCCGCTGCGCCAGTACGCCCGCGAGAGATGACGAAACCAGGAATGGCTCAACGCCCATGTCCAGCAAGCGCGTGACTGATCCTGCGGCGTCGTTTGTGTGCAAGGTGGAGAAGACGAGGTGCCCAGTGAGCGAGGCCTGCACCGCAGTTTCTGCGGTTTCCTTGTCGCGGATTTCGCCGATCATCACGACATCAGGATCGTGCCGAAGGATTGATCGCAGGCCCGCCGCGAAAGTTAGCCCTACCTGCGCGTTCACCTGGATCTGATTCACGCCATTGACGTGATACTCGACCGGGTCTTCGACGGTAATGACTTTGACTTCATCGCTGACAATCGTGTTAAGTGATGCGTACAGCGTTGTGCTCTTGCCCGAACCGGTCGGGCCGGTGACCAGGACAATCCCGTTGGGGCGATTAATGAGTGAGGCCCACCTGCTGAGCATCGACTGAGGCATGCCGAGATCTGAAAGTGGGAGCAGCACCGCCGTCTTGCTCAGAATACGCAGCACCACGCCCTCGCCAAAGAGCATAGGAATTATGCTAACGCGGAGGTCGTACTCGCGCGATGGCCCCTGCGGCTGGCGGCTTTTGAATGTAATTCGTCCGTCCTGAGGTTTGCGCTTTTCCGCGATGTTCAGGCTGGCCATGATCTTGAGCCGGCTGATGATGGCCGCAGAGAATCGATGGATTGTGGGCGGCACATTGGCCCGCTCAAGGACACCGTCGATGCGGTAGCGGACCACGAGTTCGTGCTCGTAAGGTTCGATGTGAACATCGGTCGCTCGCTGCGAGACGGCTTCTGAAAGTAACTCATTTACGAGGCGGATAACAGATGCTTCCTGAGCCTGCTCGGCATCGTCCACCGGCTTCACTTCAGTGGAAGTGAAGCCTTGGCCAGCCATCGCATCAAGAGTGTCTCCACCGACACCGTAATGATCGCGGATGAATCGTTGAAGATCGTCATCGTCCGCGAGGACCGGTTCGATGGCGCAGCCCGTCAGCAGACGTAACTCATCCAACGAGCCCAGGTCATACGGGTCGCTGGTTGCTACCGTAAGTGTCTGGCCGTCCCGGCGCAGCGGGACGCAGCGCCGCTTGAAGACCACTTTGGATGGAAGCAGCGAAAGAATCTCGCCATCGACTTCAAGCCCGGCGAGGTCAACTACAGGCATGTGGAACTGCTCACCGACCGCAGCAAGTACGGTCGACTTGTCGGCGAGGCCCAGGCGCAGCAGCACGCGATCAAGCCGCTCGTGGGTTACCCGCTGGTCACGGACCGCAGCTTCCAGCTGAGCGATCGTAATTTCACCTTTGGCAACAAGACTCGGACCGATTAGCATACAGAATAAGTATATGGCCCGTCCGGAACGGTGTGGGTTTAGGAGCAGGGCCGAGAAAAGCTCGCACCGGGCGGCTTAAATGCCGGGAACACCGGTTTACCTTATAGCATTGCGACTCGGGAACGAAGCAAACGTTGCTATTTCATCAGCACGGCCCGGATCGGGCTTGCATCGAATCCATCCAGCTTGAGAGGCAGTGCGGAGAGAAAATACTCTCCATCGGGAGCGGCGTCTAGCGTAAGCCCTTCAATAATAGCGACCCTTCGCCGCGCAAACGCTGCGTGCGCAGGAAGATCCTTGGATGACATCAAGTCAACGCTTGGTGTGTCAATGCCGATCGTAATAACTCCTCGGTCGGCGAGTGCTTCAATCAAGCTCGGAGAGAGCGCGGCAAAGTCATCGTTCCAGGCCTGATGATCCGGGAAGGTGCCGGTGCGTAGCAGGATTCGCGAACACACTAAGCTCTCCAAGCCACCGTCGAGGTCCGCGAGAGTCGCCCTGGCCCCCCTGGCTACTTTGCACGAAACAACCTGGCAGCGACCAACGTAATGTATAAGCGGCATCTGCGCGATATCGGCGCCGCCAACGACATAATGATTTGGACCGTCGGCGTGCGATCCTAAGTGAACGGTGGACTCAAGCGTGCTCAGCGTTACGCTGTCGCCTTTGGCAAGTTCGGACAACAGGCGCCGGTGTAAAGGCGTATCGCCTTTCCAAACCCCGGTGGAAGCGTTAAGGAGTGGCGAGATATCGTAAGCTACGGTCAGTTCGTCAAGCCGCGGCATTGCGTCCGTCTTGACTGAAATCTGTGCGGCGGGCGGCTGGCCAGCCGGGGCGCGCGACTCCGCCGCGATACGGACTCGGGCAACCCACTCTTCCTGACCGATTTCCTTCAAAAGGTGGCGGGGTACCAACGCGATAACGCGCTGATAGAGCAATGTAAGCTCCTGGCCCCGCCGCAGCGCGGTGGCATAAGGAGTGGTTGAAAAGCTCACAAGGTTATACTGGGGCACTAGTTCATCGGGGTAGAGCCGATGAAGCGTCTGCTCGATCTTTTTCTGGTAGAGGAACTCGGGGTCGCCCACGAGGTCGCGCATTTCGGTAAAGTTATCCAATGCCATCTGAGCGATGGCGTCGGCGTTGGGTTTGCGGAGTTCATAGAACGCTCGCAGCGCTTCACCCTGGTCCGCGTGGTTCGCTAAGCACTCTGCAAGGATGCGACAATCCTCGAATGCAGCGTTCATCCCTTGTCCGTAAAAAGGCACGATCGCGTGCGCCGCATCACCCAAGACAACGCACCCATCACCATAATACCAAGGCCCGCACTTTACGGTGATCAAAGACCCCACCGGGTTGCGGATGTAATCATTAGTTAAGTCGGGCATCAATGCCGCCGCGTCGGGGTACTCTGCCTCGAAGAAGGCCGCGATAGCCTTTTCGCTCGTAAGCGATGCGAAACTGTGCTGTTCCGCCGCGAACGGCCAGAAGAGTGTGCAGGTAAAGGACCCATCACGGTTGGGCAATGCGATCATCATTGAGCCGCCACGGGGCCAGATGTGCAGCGAATTGGGATCCATCGAGTAATCACCCCACGCGGCGGGCCGTACGGCCCTGGTGCGTAAGCGGGGGTCGTGAGCGTGGGGGATGCGTAACTCTTTGTAGCCGTGACCGAGGTATGACTGGCTGAACTCAAAGCGATCAGTGCGCTGCATCGCCATCCGAACCGGTGAAAACGCGCCATCAGCACCGATGATCAGGTCCGCGGTTTGGTGCCATGATCGAGCGTTGGATGAGGATTTGAAATACGCCAAGCGTTCATCGAGATTAATATCCGTGCACGCGGCGTTAAAGATAAACTCTACGCCGCCGCCGAACTTTGAATCCTCCGCCGCGGCATGCAGCAGCGACAGGTTAAGCCCACCACGTGAGACGGAAAAGATCGCATCCGCCAAGTCCGCGCTGTACGGTTGGAATGTAAGCTCGCTGTTCTTGCTATGCATCATCCGCCCGCGCATCGCAATCGCATCCTGGGCTAGAGTGCGCTCTTCAAGCCCCGCCGCGGCCAAACCCCAGCGCCCGCGTGCGGAGAGGGCCAGATTGATTGACCGCCCTCCCTGGTACCCACTTTCGCGAGGGTCACCCCTTCGCTCAGTGACGGTAACTCTCCAGCCCGCCTGCGCTAGCAGCCTTGCCAACAGAGAGCCTGCCAGTCCACATCCAACAATTAAGGCCGTGCGTGCTGCCATGAGTCTTAGCCTCCGTTCCTCAGTTCGTCCCTAAGAATGTGGACAAACGACCAGACGTCTTGAAAAGAATTATATAGCGGCACGGGTGCCGCCCTAATGATGTCCGGTGCTCGAAAATCGCAGATTACGCCCTTCGCTTTCAATGTGTTCAGCAGCGTGCGGCCATCGGTGCGGGGCAACCGGAGCGAGAGTTGACAGCCACGGGCCGCTGGGTCTGCGGGGGTGAGCACCCTTACTTCCGGGACGATCGCCTCTAGAAGCGATTCGAGGTAGCCGGTAAGCGCGAGCGACTTACGACGTAGAACGTCGATACCCACGCGGTCGAATATTTCAAGCGAGGCCTTGACCGGGGCAAGGCTGAAAACCGGGGGATTAGACAAAGCCCATCGGTCTGCGGTAAGGACCGGCACGAAGTCGGGCTTCATCTCAAACCGCTGCGCTACCTCGTTGCCCCACCAGCCTGCGGGGTGGATGAGCTGAGTATCGCGACAGTGTCTTTCGTGAACATAAGCTCCGCCTACCGCGCCGGGCCCACTGTTTAGGTATTTGTAACTGCACCACACGGCGAAGTCTGCGTTCCAGTCGTGGAGTCGCAAAGGAATGTTGCCAACAGCGTGCGCGAGGTCCCAGCCGCAGATCGCGCCCTGAGCCTGCGCGGCCTGGGTGATGGCGGGCATGTCTAGCACCTCACCCGAGAGATAGTTCACCCCACCGAGCATCACAACCGCGAGCGAGCTTCCTAAGCGGTCGATCGTATCAATTATGTCGGCGGTCTTGAGCGTTACCTCGTTATCGCGGGGCTTGAGTCGCACAACCTGCCGGGTGCTCAGCCCGTGGAGCGAAGCCTGGCTCGCCGCGGCGTAAGAGTCCGAGGGAAACGCATTGTCTTCGATCAATATAACATTACGAATAGCGGTGGGGCGGTAGAACGTAAGCATCATCAGATGTAAGTTAACAGTCAGCGTGTTCATCGCCACGACTTCTTGTTCACCGCAACCAATCAGCCGAGCTAAAGGCCCTCGGAGCGATTCGTGGTAACGTAACCATGGATCGCGGCCGTAGATATGGCTTTCTACGGCGAGGTTGGCCCAGTCGGTCAACTCCCGTTCAATCAGGCCTCGCGCTGACCTGGGCTGAAGTCCTAATGAGTTGCCGGTCAGGTAGACACACTCGTTGGTCCGCGCTGAGAGCGGGTCTGCATTGATGCTTCCGATTGACGGAATGCAAAACTCATGGCGCAGACCAGCCAGTTGGTCCGCCCGATCCAACGCGAGCGAGTATTCCTTAGAGCGATCGCTCGCTGAAAGCGACCGGCGGGGCGACGCCGAGTTTCCGGAGTTTTCTGCCACTGTCGGTATCATGAGATCATCATTGGCCTGTGGTTCCTCGCGCGCGTTTACTCCATCTGGTGCTTCGTAAATCGCGGCGGGGAGAGAGACTGCGAGAACGAAAAACGCCGACCGCGTTGGAGCGGTCGGCGTCGGAGTGCATGAAAACTAAGCTGCCTTGCCGTCATCGCTCATGCAAGCGGGGTCGTGCCGGGTATCACTTATCCAACACAACTACCCTTGCTTTGAGCACAAAGCGGTTTAGCGGCGGCGACGGCCGACTACTAGGCCGCCCAACCCGAGCAGAGCGAGCGAAGCCGGCGCGGGAACGATAGAGACGCCGCCGTAGGTGATGTCCGAGGAGTCGGCGATCTGGGGATTACGTGTGTTCTGAGCCTTGAGGCCGAACTCAGCGCCATCGTTGAAACCGAAGAGACCGTCGGGTTCGCCGCTACCCCAGAGCTTGATGCCGCTGGAGTGCAACCCGGTGATTGCATCGGTGAACGTCAGGCGATAAGCGCCGACGGTGGGATCAACCTGGCCGGGCGCGAAGTACTCAAACTTCACGGCTGCGGTTGTGCCCAAGGTGTAAACGTTACCCAGTCCGGTGAACGGCATGACGCCGCCAAACACGGCCACTTCGCCATCGCTGGCGATGAGAACTTGGCCTTCATCGGTGAAACCGAGGCGGGGACGAGGGTTGCGGACATCGATGCCAGCTTCCTTGCGGGGCTGGCCCTGACCGAACGCCGTGTCGATCTTGACGGTGAAGTTGAGCTCCCACGACTGCCAGTAATTGTTCTGGAAACGGGTGGTCCCGCCGTCGTTGCTCAGAAAACCAACATGCTTGTTGGCAAAGTTGCCGACAGCGCCCTGTTCAAACGATTCGTTGAAACGAAGCGAGGGGTAAGCATTGGTGGTCACCAAGGTAGTGGTGGGGAAGTCGTTAAAAAGCCGCTCTTCAACCTTGAAGCTGTTGACGGTTGAAATATCGGTGGCGATGGCCGTACCAGCGGCAACCAAAACGAAGGCGAGGCCGAAAACGTGACGATTGGTCATAACTTGTTCCTCTCTCTACAACGTCGCTCAAGAGCATCGCACCACGAACGCGGCGGATGATGGCGACTCCAACACGAGAACACAAACACGCACGCTAGCCGACAGGGCGGAAAAATCCTGTTGGAAGCGTTTACATTCTCTCTGATCCGCCTCCCCTTGTCAAGGGTCTTTTGCTTAATCTCGATGGTTTTCTGGCATTTTGCTGTCGCGACGAGCGCTTCAGCACCAATTGGGACGCGGCCTTAGCGCTTTCTCGTTGTACTGATCTGGTTATTGGCCTTTGGATACCGCGCGCTCAACGTCGGGCCAGCCGAGCCGTTGGGTAGCTTCACGAACTCTGGGGTGGGCGTGAAACAGTTTCCAAATCAAGCCGGTGCGCGCGTTTTCGATCGCCAGCAGGAGGGGGCCTTGATCGATCGCAACATCGTCGGTGGAAACCCAGGGCTTGTCGAGGTTGAAGGCGTCCACCAAACCCTTGCCCCCGCGGCTTGGGTCGCGCCACAGCAAAGGCGCGCCTGACGCATCTTGGAGGGCCGCGTAGTGGCGCAGGGCGGCGACCGACCGGACCGGATCGAACATGATGGCGGTGCCCGCGGCGTAAGGCGCGATGGTTCCATCGCCTGGGTCGTCCTTAGGACGTTCGGTTGCGTAATCCAAGAGCGGGCTGGCTCCCGGCATGGCGATCGGTGTTGGAAAGACTCCAGTCACACAATAACCTTTGGGGCAATCGGAGGCTGAAAATCCCCAAGAGTCGCGGCCGAGAGTCTTGAATTTGCTCGCGAGCGATTCTGCTTTCTGTTGGTGCAGGAACGTGGAATGTAATGCGTTCTCCCACCAGTCGATTGGCGCTCTTCGCGCGGGTGAGAAGCCAAACGCTTCGGGATTATCCTTGCCGATCGCCGAGTAGTTTATCCAGCAATGGCTGAACTGATTTACGAAGAGCGCCCCCGAGTACGGGAACCACGCGACGGTCTGCTCATTGACCATGCCGAGCGTCCGTCGGAGCCGGTAGTAAGTGGAAGCTTCTAATCTGTGCTGGGGTATCCCTGCGGCGACGCCTAGAAAAGTTACGAGTCGGTGCTCGCATCCGGTGTCGATCCAAAAATAGGGCAGCAACGATCCTTCGCCCGAAGGGTCGGAGAGAGACGCGGGCTTCCAGCCTAACGAAACAAAACCACGCTTCCAATCGGGGAGGCTAGGACTCGTGTCGATAAAATAAGCGTAGTTTGAGCTATCGACGATCGCGTCTGAACTCGCCGCGATGTCGCCACCGAAATAAGAACTGACGGTTAAGAGCCCCGCGAACAAGATGGCAGAGTCGATGGTGCTTACGACCTGCTCGAGGCCTGGATCCGAATGTAATCCGGCGGTATTGGCATCAATAAAATGCTGAAAAAATCCGGCCTTTCGTATCGCGGGATCGATTAAGAGGGCGCGTATTACATCGCGCGCACGGGTCTCGCCTTCCGATTTGGTGATCCAGCCGCGTTCCACGCCCACGGGCAAGGCAGAAAGCTGAAAGCCAACCCCGGCAACGCTGACAACGCCGGCATTGCTCGTGCGGTCGGGAATTAGTTTTGTCTTAGGATTAACATCTTCCCAGAGAAAGCGGAACGCGCCGCGCTGCACCAGTTCGAGGAACTCACTGTCTTCGTTTGAGAACCGGAAGGGTGGCCGCTGCCGCGCATTATCGGGTGTCTGCAGCTGCTTCGGAATTATTGGGCCGGCATTCTCCGCTTGGTGCTGGCGCGGCGAATCCCTGCACGCGCAGAGCGAGAGGCTTGCGAAGGCGCAGAGAGCCAGACGAGTCGCGGGGCGTAAAAGAGAGCGGAAATGTTGGAATGCGATTGTGGTCATGCAGGCGTTTTCTATGCTTGAAAGCGTTTTCAGTGTACGCTTGTAAACCGGGATCGAGGCGATTTCCCTTCGCCCGAGCCCTGCAAAAACCACCGCTATCATCGCCCGTGAAGTTTCGTGGCAGAAATCACGATGCTGGAAGGTCGGCCGTTTCCATCCAAGACGTGGCCGACAGGGCCAACGTTTCGATCGCGACAGTCAGCCGCGTTCTCAACAACCCCGATGTTGTGTCGCCCGCAACCGCCGTGCGAGTACGTGAGGTTATCCGTGAACTCGGTTATGTGCCCAACCCGTTTGCACAGGGGCTGATTACCCGCGAGAGCCGAGTGCTTTGCTTTGCGCTTCCCGATATGTACGGCGAGTTTTATAGCGAGCTCATCCGGGGGGCAGACGCTGAAGCACACGCTCGCAACTATCACCTGTTGGTAAGTAGCGATGCGCGAGCGAGGCCGCAGACGACTGCTGACCAGAAGGCGGGCCTGGGCCTGGGGCTCGCAGATGGCCTTGCGATCATGATCACCGAACCGAGTGTACTTGAGTGGCAGAACGCGGGCGATCATTCGATACCCGTTGTGCTGATCGATGTTGAGATCAACGAAAAAGGTGTTGACTGCGTATTAATTGATAACGCGGTGGGCGCAACGGAGGCGACGGAGCATTTGATCGCCGGCACTCGACCCGAGCACCTCTACTTCGTGGGCGGGCCGGAAGAGAACTTTGACAGCAAAGCACGAGCGGAGGCGTTCACTCGGACGCTTGCTGTGGCGGGTTACACCGTCCGTCCCGATCAGGTGGTGTTCGGCAAGTACGATCTTGAGTGGGGCTCGCAGTGGTACGTGGAGTACCAAGCGAGGGCGCGGCGAGACATTAAGATCGGCGTACTCGCCGCGAACGACGAGATTGCGCTCGGCATTCTTCAGGCAGCGGAAGATGCGGGCGTTAGCGCGCCTGAGAGTATTCGTGTTGTGGGCTTTGACGACACCCGCACCGCATCGCTCGTTCGGCCTAAGTTGTCCAGCGTGCGGGTGCCCACTATGCAGGTAGGTGCCGCAGCGATATCGCTTTTGGCTCAGCGACTCGAAGATCCTGAGCGAGCGCCAACCAGTATGCGGCTGGCAACAGTATTCATGCCCCGGCGCAGTAGTCAGATACTCTAAGTTTACCTAAGCTTACGGAGCTCTGATTCGCACAAGTCAACGGGCAACCGAGGACTAGTGGGAGATTGATTAATATTATTCGTGCTCGGTCTTGGGGAACCAATAGCAGGCTACCGCCGCGGAGGCCGCGGGAAGAACGATTTAGCGCCAGCTTACATCCCCCGGGTCACGCCTTCACCTCCTGCGGCGACGCAGAGTGATCAGCATCGCTCCGATCGGAGCCATGCAGGAAGCGGTTCCGGGAACTTCAACGACCATGAACCCCAGCGAGTTAGGCGTTTGGATCGGAACATAATACATTGTGGAGCTAATAACCAGCCCCTCGATGCGAGAGAACTGACCAACCAGTGTGCCGAAGACGAGCGGCACGAAGATCTCGCCGACGCTTGGCCGCACGATGGTTCGAAGGACGAGCACCGCGCCGGGCTCAATAGTTAGCGTTCCGAACGTGTTGAGCTGATCATAACCGCCGCTGCTTCCAGGGGTGGGGCTAGCGAGATCGAAAAAGGCACTCGCGTCTGCTTGCATCGTTAAGTTACCGGTGACGAAGATTCGCCCCATCTCGCTCGCCAATCGGCCACCCGCGCCACCGGGGTTGATCGTGCCGCTGGTCACAAGATCGCCGTTGATTAAGCCATCGCCGGAGAGAACTCCACCCGTAAACGTGGCCGCGCCTGCGGTGAGCGATCCGCCGCCCAGTGCGAGATCGCCGCCGGTCATTACGTAAGCGCCGACCACGTTAAGTGAAGCGCCGATCCCAAGGCCGACCGTTCCACCGCTGTGGTTAAAGTCGCCAACGACGTTGGTATTAGAGTTCACTATCCTAAGCTCTCCTTCGGTCATATTATAATCACCCTCAACGATCAGTCGCCCGCCGTTCTGCACGATCGTGAGGGACGAGCCGCCGGACTGGGTGTAATCCTGAAGGATGGTGAGCGTGGCGGTATCGTTGACTCCGCTAATTCGGCCCACGGTAAGCGAGCCGTTATTGACAACACCGACCGCGTCGTTGAATGTAAGTTGCCGCCCATTGCTGATGCGGAAACTACCGCTTGAAGCGATCGTGTTCACTGTCTCGAAGACATCGATGTTCGAGAAGTTGGTGATCGTACTTGTGGGACTGTCGAGGCCGATTGATGTTAAGATAGTTGTGATGCTAGTAATGTTGCGGGCGCGCAGCGTTCCGCCCACGTTAAACTCGCCCGAAGTAAAACTGCCCGCGGAGTAGTTCACCAGATCGCCCAGAATATCCAGTTGCGAACCGTCCTCGACATTAATTCTGCCAGCGGACGCAACCGTGAAAATAAATCCTGAGTTATCGGCGGGATTTGCGGTAAAGGTCGCGTTGTTCTTAAGCGTAAACGCGCCGAGGGCGTCGACTTGCTTGAGATCGACAAGTGCGTCCACGTTCGCATCATCCACGAGCTGCGCGCCCGTGCCATCAAGTGTTAACTTTGAATCAAGGATCTCGATCCCAGAGTGCTGGAACTGCAGCTTCCCCGCGACGCGAAAGTCGCCCTGGCTCAGTTTTTTCTGTGCGCTGTCATAGTTGTCCAGTGTGAATCCGAGGCCCACGGCAAACTCGCTGGTTGAGTCGATATCGAGCACCCCTGAGTTGTTGCCCTCGACGATGAAGTTCGCACCGGTGGTGAACGATTTGCCGTTCTTCAGGGAGAGCGCCCCGTTGGTCGTGATCTTGTTGGTCACCGCGAGCGCGTTCGTGTTGGTCGTAGTTGAGATTGAAGAACCCACGCCGTCCAGCGTAAGTGCGCTGTCAATTACATTTACGCCGGTGTTGTCAAACTTGAGGGTGCCGTTGATCGTGAACGTGCCTCCACTGAGCGTGCCCGTGCCTGAGTTGTAGTTTGTCAGGGAAGAGCCTGAGAGCACCGTAAAGTTACTGCTCGCGGCGACGGAGAGCAAACCATCGTTGGTAAAGTCTCCTGCCGTTGTGAAGACCCGTCCCCCTTCCACAGAAAGTGTTCCCGCCGCGGCATTGTTTGTCACCGAGTTGAAGGCCGCAAAGCTTGACGACGTGCCGCTGAGCGTGACATCGGCGGCGTTAGTGAGCACCGTGACACCCTGCAAATCAATATTACCGCCACCGCTTACTTTCCACGCACCCTGCGTGAGCTGATTCCCTACGATGGTGTAACTGTTCATTGATAACGTGCCCGAGCGGACGTCCAGAACGCCGTTACTATTGTCGAACGTTACGTTGGTAAAGTTAGTAGCTCCCGCGCTCGTCTTGATGAGGGTGCCCTTGTTCTTGACAGCAGCCGTAGACCCGATTTGATCCCAGATGATCGAACCGGTGCTCGCGATAGTAAAGGTGGACCCGGCCGTCAATATAAGTCCGGCCATACCGCTGAGCCGAATATCTCGGTTGCCCGCCCACTGGCCGCTTCCACCGTGCACCACGCAGGTGTCGTTGATGTCGTCGGCGATTGCGCCAACGAATGAAATGCCGCCGTCGAAGTACGTCATGCCCAAACCGGTGAGTTGAGCTCCCGCAAGGGTTGACGCCCCGCGTGCCCGCAGCTCGCCGGTGTAACTCTGACCGGTTATGTTAGCCCGCCCGGAGAGAGTAAGCCCCTGATTCAGCGTAACATTATTGGAGCCAAGTAGACGGAGGGTCGCATCGGCGGAGCTCAGGGTCAGATTCTGGATCGTGATTGGTATGCTCAGATCAACGTTGAATGCGGAGCCGCTCACGGCAATGATGGCGTTATAAGTTTGCCCCCCTGCGTTGTTGGGGAAAATCGGACCGGTCGACCACCGAGTTGGGTCGTTCCAAGTTCCCGAAGTCGGGGCGAGCCAAGTGGCCGTCACTTGCGACCGCGCGCTGGTCGAGGCAAGCCCAACGGCCAAACCGCTGGCACATAACAAACGGTGGATATTACGAATATTCATGAGTCTCTCTCTTCCGATCGCCTTGGTTTCGGGCACGCTAACGCGCCGCCCGCCGCCCTCGAGTTTTCAACAGTACAGAATTGTCCGCGTAAATCAAGTCCAGTTGCTCAATCTTGCCGCAGATAACCAGCCGTTCATGCAACCTAAGTACTTCGAGTTACAGAACCGGTGTCCGTCCGAAGGTTATCTGACACTCGCTGCTTTGAGGCTGCCCTAAAACAGTTCGTCTGAAATTGGCCCGCAAGCACCCTTGTGTTCAGAGCCCGCCGACGGCGTTCTCGATCTTTGCGAGCGTCGCCTCCCAGGGCCAAGCAAGCCGCGGCTCACCAACCAACGAAAGATTACTTCTCGCCTGCATGAGAAGCGCGCGTGCTTGGTCCTTTTGGTTGCGGCTCGCCGCGGCAATTGCCATGTGCATCCAAAGCGTGGCCTGCTCTTGAAGCGTCTGGCGAATTTCCCCTGCATCAACTCCAATTATTTTCTCATCGCGAAGTCGCTCAAACACCTGGCGGGTTTCCGCTATTAAAATATCGGATCTGGCCCACGCTCCTTCGCGTAAAGTATCATCTGTGGCGGCGTCTCCCAGCGTTCGAGCTATTTCGGCCGCTTTGTACAGACCCGCGCCGAGGTCGCGGCGGTGGCGAGCTACCGAATCGTACTTCACAAGTTCGCGGCGTCCGAGCACCGACTGGTCCGCAGCGGTCTGCGCGGCTTGAAACCGGCCCAACGCAAGCAACTGCTTGGCGACTTTTAACTGGGCAATCGCCAGCGAGCGGCTGTAGCGCAGGCGGGACGGATCGGAGTTGCGAGCTCGCGAAGCATGAGCGAGGGCCTGCTCGAACAACATAAGTGCTGAGTTATGATCCGCTTTCCGGGCGGCGTCGAACCGCTCAAGCCCGCATTTTTCTACAGCCGCATCGCGCAGCGCCGCGCGAGTTGCCACCGCTTCGCCCTGGGTGTGAAAGTTTATGAATAAGTCGTGATCAGCTTCGGCGCTCTGGCTCTCTGTCACCTTCAAACCGTCGAAAATAATCTTGCTTTGCGCGGCCTTCTCAACCGCTACCTCAAGCTGCTTGATCGCTTCGTCGAACCGTCGCCCGGCCTCCTGTGAGTTTAACGCCACGAACGCGAGCTCCCCCGCACTAGCATGGACGCCCGCGAGCACCACAGCCAACTTACTCTCCTCGTCCCACGCAACCGCCTTGCTCCGGGCGACCAGCTTATCAAATCCGGGTGTGGCACGCAGCCCGTCCAGAAATGCGGCGAACTCGACGTAAGCTCGCTGCGCCCGCGCCACCAACTCGGTTGCGGCGAGTACCTGCTCGTCGGAGGTTAGGGGAGCGTCCTCAGCAGTGCGAACATAAGTATAAGCGTGAGCACGACGGGCCTGAATCCAGGCTCGTCGGCACGCGTCTAGTTGCGCGGGCGACTCCGCCGGTGCACGCGCGGCGAGCGCGATCGCTTTCGCGTATCTTTCGAGGGCGACTTCAAGGCCTTGCCGAGCCGCGGAATAATCGCGACGCGATTGCAGTAGCATCGCTGAACGCTGTAGGCTCTGCGCGTAATCGTAATGTAATATCCATGATTCGGGGTTGGCTTCTACAAGTGTGCGCCGGATCGACGCGGCCCGCTCGTGGTTCTCGATGGCGTCCTTCTCATCTCCTTCGCGTCCGTCGTAGAGATCGGACTGAAAAAGGCTGAGGCGGTGGTACGCCTCAGCGAGCGTGCGGAGCATCTGAGGCTCTGCACTAAACTGTGGCTCAAATGCCTTTAATCGGGTCAGCGACCCGGCGACCAGAGACCGCAGCGCGGGCGTGCCGCCTTGTAACATAGCTATCTGATCCGCAGCCGCGAAGGTGGTCGTCACAGCGAACTCAAAAACTTGCCGCGCGTTTCCGTCGGCACGGCGCCGCTCACGAGTTTCGGCATCTAACGCTAGCCTGGTCTGCGCCTGCGCCTCCGCCACCAGACCACGCTGGCGCTCCGACTCGCGGTACATAATGGTGATCGCGACGGCGAAGATACACAACGCTGCGAGAAGAATCGACGCCGCAGCGACCGTCCCCTTATACCGCGAGAGCGTTTTGCTGATTACGTAAAGCCCACTGTCGCGTTTGGCCTCGATCGGCTCGCCGCTAAGATAATGCCGCAGGTCCCGGGCAAGCTCACCTGCGTTCTGGTAGCGCCGGTCTCGCTCTTTCGCAAGACACTTGAGGATAATCGTCTCAACCTCGTTGTTAATCTGTTTGCGTAAGGTGCTTGGCCTTGAGGGCTGGGCTCGCAGAATGTTTTCGAGCACATCCCGCATGTTTCCCACGACGATGTAGGGAAACTTACCAGTTAGCATCTGGTAAAGCATAACCCCCAGCGAATAGACATCGGTGCGAACGTCGATCGCCCCGGAAGCTCCTTCAGCCTGCTCAGGGCTCGCCCAAGGCAGGCTACCGATAAACTGCCCGGTCGCGGTCATTACCCGCGCACCTTGATCTGGGTTAGCAATGTCGGGCGTGGCGATTTTGGCGAGTCCAAAATCTACAACGATCGGTTCGCCGTTGTTGTCAATTCTAATGTTCGCGGGCTTAAGGTCGCGATGGATAACTCCCCGTAAGTGAGCGGCATTGACCGCATCGCACACCTTGATAAACAGCGAAATTGTCTCGCGTACGTGCCCATGCTCTTTCGAAGATCTCAGCACCTCATCTAACGAGCGGCCTGAGATGTAATCCATCACATAATAAAAACTCCCATCCTTGGCCACGCCGCTGTCCAGAATTCCCACGATATTGGGGTGGTTGAGCTGGCCCAGTATTTGAACTTCCCGTTCAAACCGTCCCCTGCCAGAAGCTCCGGTGAACGGGCCCCCATGAATTAACTTGATAGCAACTTTGCGCTTAGTTGTCTTCTGTAACGCCTGGTACACCACCCCCTGACCACCCCGATGAATCTCACGAAGGATGTCATACCCAGGGAACGCATCGATGGGCAGTTGGTCCGCCGCCAAGGCAGCGGAATCTGGACGCGGCGATGCCTGATCCATCGCGTCTTCGATCAAATCGCGGTCGGACTTGCGGCGTGATCGCTGGGAACTTCCGCCTGCGGCGTCAGAAGTCTTCTTGCCCACCTCGCCGGGAACTGCTGCCGAGCCCGCCGAGTGCCCTGCGGCAGGCGGATTGACCGCTCTGTCCTCGCCCTTAGGGGTATCACTCTTGGACGGTGGCTGACGACTCGCATGATTTACGTCGTTTGCGTCGTTTGCGTCGTTCGCGTCGTTTGCGTCATCGTCGCCGCGGGCGGAGTTGTTGTGTTGGGGTGAATCGCTTGTCACTACAAACCCTTACGGCGAGCGCCGCCATTTGCCTTTTCGTGCCCGGCCTACGAATTATAAAGTCCATCAGGAATGTAACCGACCCCTGTGAATCAGGCCCGCTTCCTTGAAAAATATCTCACCGGGCGTCCCCTGCGGCGCCCGAGTGAGATCGATGGATATGCCCAAACCGCGAGTTTCTCGCGAACTGCGACTGACAGGCCGCGATTCGCAGGTAACCCAGCTGTTCGAGCATCGCGTGAGCCCTGTATAGCGGAGTGCCGTTCCCCCGCAGTACCCACGACAGTACCTTGAACGCGATCGGCAGCATTTGCTCACGCGAGCAACTAGAGAATCTTTGAGAAAAAGTTCTGCGGCGGCCCCATGCCGTCTCGCAGCCGATCGTGCGCGCGTGCTCGCAGCATGTACGCAGCTCCCTCGGAACGCCCAAGTTGTCGTGCCACTTCCTCCATCGGGCGGCCTTCGAGATCGTACATCCGAACAACAAACTCGTAATCTTTGGGGAGTTGTTTGAGTGCGCGGTCAAGGTGCTGAGTCGCCTCGTCGTTCGCCGCGTTAACACTCGGGGTGGTTGTGGTTACGCCGAGCAAGTCGACAAGTGCCACCATCGAGTCGCGGCTGGGGCTGGCTGCCGCGGTGACTTGCTTTCGCGGATCAGGGCGTTTCGCGGCTTCGAGCGACCGAACTGCGTCGATCAAGTTATGTTCGGCCAGCGTGGTGAGCCAGGCTTGAAAGCCCGCGATGCCGCCGCCCGTGAATCGCGATAGCCGCGTAAATGCCTCGATGTAGGTGACCTGCATCACGTCGTCGATATCAAGATAGCTGCGAAAAGCCGCTGAGATTTTTTGCTCTACTCTCGCCCTGACACGCGGCGAGACGGCCTCAAGCACCGCCACTAAGGCGGCACGGTCGCCCTCAACTGCTCGTAAGAGCAGCGGCTCAAGGTTCGGCTCTGAGGGGGAGGGAGTCATGAGAATCGGAGAAGAGTATTCAATTGGTGCTGGGAAGGCCGCGGCACCTTCGTAGCCTCGGCGAACCAGTGTGTTATCACAAGCTGCCGGGGACAGTTTCGCCGCAGTTCGCAGAGGTAGTCGCGAAAAAATCGTTCATTAGAGGCTATAATCTCATGATTAGGCCGAGGTAGCTCAGCTGGTTTAGAGCGCTGGATTCATAACCCGGAGGTCGGCGGTTCAAGTCCGCCCCTCGGCACTTGCGGATTACACCTTCCGTGGCGGCATTTCTTGGGACCAGGGCGGCTGGCGCGCTGGCCTTCTCAGCCTGCCCGTGGGGCACGCAATCCCTCTGCGACCGCCCCCAGTGGTCCCGTTTCAAAACCCACGGCACTTCGCTGCATCTGGCTGACGATCCTTCGGAGTTGCGTCATTGCCGGTTTTAGCCGCAGCAACCTAATTTGGTCGAACTCGTGACCGGTTGGTGTTCGGGCAACTCGTCTCAATCGATGCCGCCTGCGCCGCTCATGTGCATTTTTGCCCATGGGGTTGATCTGCCGTCGCGCAGGCCGCGATCCATTTCAGGAAAATCGTGAACTGGAGAAAGATGGGTGGCACTTGAGATCTCTTGTTATGTCCGGCTTACCCTTCAACGCCCACCCCTCTTTTCACCGGGCGCGCCATCGCGTTTGACCAGCCGGGAAAGCACCTTATCGGTGATAGATGGGAAAATAACACTTAAACCCAAGGCTGCCCGGGTTGTCCAACTCGTCCAGATCTCCCCCCGCGGTTTCTTCAGCGCTTTGACGACGGCGCGCGCCACGCGGTCGGGCGGCTGCATCAGCAGGGCTGGCGTCCGTAACGCAAGCTTCGCATCACGACTTACCTCGCTCACTCTGTCGAAGAACTCGGTGCGGGTGCCGATGGGATGCACGCTGGAAACGCGGACGCCTGTTCCGGCGAGCTCAATCCGCATGGCGCGTGCGTAATGGTCCTGCGCGGCTTTTGAGGCGGAGTAGCTGGCAAATAATGGTGTGCCAACTTTCGAAAGGCAACTCGAACAAAACAAAACGTGGCCTTCACCGCGGCTAAGCATTTGGCCCAGCAGCGGCCGAATAATGTTCAATGAACCAAAGAAGTTGGTCTCGAAGATCTGCCGTATGTCTTCGTCGCTGGACTCCGCCACTCCACCCTCGACTGCGTATCCGGCGTTTGCGAACACCGCGTACACCGGCCCAAACCTCTCCGTAGCCGCGGAGGCAACCCGCTCGCAATCGCTCGCCCGAGAGACGTCGCACTCAACGGCGTGGGCTTGGCCACCCTCGGCTCGAATTTGCTCGACGAGCGTGGTAAGGCGGTCCAATCTACGTGCTGCTACCACTACAAGCATACCCGCACGGGCGCAATGGAGAGCACTCGCCCACCCAATTCCACTGCTCGCACCTGTTATTACTATCGGCTTGTTTGTAAGAGCGATCATCGGCGCGCGATAGTAGGAGATTCGGTCGGGCTGATTGCTTCCCGACGCACGCGCTGCCGCGATGTACCGCGAAATAACTTTGAATTTGGCGAGTGAATGCTGCCGTGGTTCTCGCATCCGGCCAGAATGCGAACCGATCCGCGGCGGCGTCGACTAAGTACCAAGCGGGTTCATTGCGGATCAGTGCGGGTGATCCGTAGCCTAAAATAGAGCATGAGCACCATCGCACGCCAGCCCAGCGTTTCGACCACGGCAAACTCTGATCCGCTTCAGTTGGTTGACGTCGATCACGTTCGGCTGTACGTAGGTAACGCCAAGCAGGCGGCCTATTTCTACGCTCAAGCGTTTGGATTTCATATCGAGCAGTATTCAGATCTTACAACCGGGGCGCGAGACGCGGCTCACTATCTGTTAACTCAGGGTAATATCCGGCTTGTGCTTACATCGGCGCTCACGTGCGAACACCCCGCCGCGCTCGAGACCGCGCTCTACGGCGACGGGGTGAAAGACATTGCCTTCACCGTCTTTGATGCGACCGCCGCCTATGAGCGGGCGATCAGCAACGGTGCGGTTTCGGCTTCCGAACCCCGCACGATTACCGACGATTTTGGAAGCGTAACCACTGCCGCGATTCGCACCTACGGGCGCGTGATTCACACGTTCGTCTCCCGCGGAGGTGGTTACGAACTTGTAAAGGTAAAGCAGGGCGGAATCTTTGGGCCCAAGTTTATCAAGACCGGCACGCTGGCCGTCAATGAATATAACAAGGTACACCCGTGCGGGCTTAAGTACGTCGACCACCTTGTCGGCAATGTCGAGCTGGGAAAGATGAACTACTGGGTCAGTTGGTATGAGAATGTGCTTGGATTCAAACTCTTCAAGCACTTTGATGATAACGATATTTCCACCGAGTATTCAGCTCTCATGAGCAAGGTTTTGGCCAGCGGTTCTGGGTTGTTGAAGATGCCCATTAATGAGCCCGCCGAAGGAAAGAAGAAGAGCCAGATTGAAGAATATCTGGACTGGCACCACCACACACCCGGCGTTCAGCATCTCGCGCTCCGCACGGATGATGAGATTCACAGCATCGCCGAGCTCCGCCGCCGCGGCGTGGATTTCTTAAGCATCCCGGAGGCTTATTACGAACAGGTGTGGGGCCGAGTGGACGCGATGTTGCGTGAGCATGGCCATGAGGGAGTGCGCGAAGATCACCTGAAAGTGAAGGACTTGGGTATACTGGTCGATGCCGATGACGAGGGATACCTGTTACAACTGTTCACCAAACCACTTCAAGATCGCCCGACGCTCTTTTTCGAGATTATCTGCCGTCGCGGCAGCCAGTCGTTTGGGAAAGGCAACTTCAAAGCCCTGTTCCAAAGCTTGGAGATGGAGCAGGAAAAACGCGGCAATCTTTAGCTGGCGCAATCGTGGATGAGGCGATTTACTCGCTCCCTGCGCGCCCTCTTGATTCGCCAGTGCCGGGTTGCCAACGATGCGCTATTGGCGGGGGAGATGGGTTACCGCTGAGTTTGTTTGGGATGAGTGTTGGGGGAGGGGGATTCAGTGGGCTGTTGCCCCGGGCCGGATCGTGGTCGATCCGTCTGCTTCTGTCTGAGACCGTTTCGCTTAGGATTATCTTTCATGGCTGAGTCTCGTTTATTTACGTCTGAATCCGTTTCGATGGGCCACCCCGATAAGGTGGCCGATCAGATTTCCGACGCGGTACTGGATGCGATGATCGCGGACGACCCGCGCAGCCGCGTAGCGTGCGAAACGCTTTGCTGCACGGGCATGGTGGTAGTGGCCGGGGAGGTTACGACTTCTACCTATGTTAATATACCGGAACTCGTGCGTGAGGTCGTGCGTGAGATTGGTTACACTAGCGGCGATATGCGGTTTGACGCTGACTCGTGCGGTGTGCTGGTCGCGTTGAACAAGCAGTCAGCGGACATTGCCCAGGGTGTAGACCGCGAAGGCGCGGGCGACCAAGGCATGATGTTCGGTTATGCCTGCCGCGAGACTCCGGAGTTGATGCCTCTCCCGATTGATCTTTCGCACCGCTTGGTTGAACAACAGGCCCACGTCCGCCGCGAAGGGCGCATCCCCGGCCTGCGTCCCGATGCTAAGAGCCAGGTTACGGTGGTCTATGAGAACTCTCGTCCCGTAGAAATCGACACCGTCGTGCTCTCTACACAGCATGATCCGCAGTGGAATGACCGCCAGGACGCGCTCCGACGCGAGGTAATTGAACATATCATAAAGCCCGTTCTCAAGGACCTCTGGAACCCTGGTGTGAAGATGCATATCAACCCGACCGGCCGCTTTGAAATCGGCGGTCCGCACGGGGACACCGGGCTCACTGGCCGAAAAATTATTGTTGACACGTACGGGGGAATGGGCCGCCACGGAGGGGGTGCCTTCTCTGGCAAGGACCCCACTAAAGTCGATCGCTCCGCAGCGTACATGGCGAGGTATATCGCTAAGAACATCGTCGCCGCGGGCCTCGCCGACCGATGTGAAATCCAGCTCTCATACGCCATTGGCGTAGCGGAGCCTACGAGCGTGCTGGTCGATTGCTTCGGGACGAACACAGTCGATGAGTCGAAGATAAGTAAGGCGGTCCGCGACGTCTTTGAGCTGACGCCACGAAAGATTATTGAGACATTGGCGCTCCGCTTCCCGATCTACGCCGCCACTGCTCGCCATGGCCACTTTGGTCGCAAACCCTACGAAGGCCAATATTACGATCGCGTCAAGCGGGAGCACCGTGGGCCCAAGCTTCAGTTCTTCTCTTGGGAGAAGACAGACATCGCCGAGGCACTGAAGCGCGCCGCCAAGTAGTAAATTTGTAGCTGGTACAACGGCAGCTGCTACAAGGCCACCCGGAACGGCTGCTCCGGTATGCTTAACATTCCAAATCCGCCTTGAACGGCCCTACTTCGCGCGGGGCCGTTTTTATTTCATATTTAAGAACTGCAGCGGGACTTCAAAGTCCGACTTTGTGAGCAGCGCCATAACGCTACGCAGGTCGTCGATCTGCTTGCCGGAGAGCCGGACCTCGTCACCCTGGATGGAGGTCTGCACCTTCATGCCTGACTCCTTCACCAGCTTTACTATCTTCTTGGCAACCTCCTGTTCTAACCCGGAAAGCACCTTCACCTCGCACTTGACGCCCGCATCAGCTCCGGGCAGAACATCGCCCCAAGTAAAAGCTTTGATCGACATCCCCCGCTTAACAATAGCGGTTGTAAGCACTTCCTTCAACGCGTTCATCTTGCCATCCGCGGTGTAGAGCTGTAGCTTCTTTTCCTTCTTATCAACTGTAATTTCAGCCTTCACGTTCTTAAAATCAAAGCGCGTGGCGATGACTTTCTTTGCGTTGTTGATCGCGTTGTCAAGCTCGGCGAAGTCGATGCGAGAGACAATATCAAGTGAGTGAAGGTCGGCCATGGTGTGGTAAGTAAAAACAATCGACCGGCTAAGATAAGTTACAACCGGTTCTCGCCGCCGTCCGCTCATCGGTGCTCAATGATCTGGTCCATCGGAAAGCGAACTTTGGCGAGCGTCGCTTGCAAATCAGACGCGGCACGGTAGCCCACAGTCGCGGCCACCGTCGTAGTATAACCCCGCGCGGCCAGGCCCAGCATTGCATCGTACTTCGCCGGGTCGATGCCTTCCATCGGGCATGCATCCACCCCGAGCAACGCTGCGGCCTCAAGGAAAAAGCCCAAAGCGATGTAGACCTGCCTCGCACTCCATTCTGATTTCGCGCTCGCATCCATCGTCGACAGCGAGCCCAGCATGAGTTTTTTGTAATCACCAACGGAAGCAGTCGTCACCCCTCGCACTTGAGCGATTCGTTCAACATAGCGTTCGACATCGTCGCTGGTGATTTCGCTGCGGCGAGCGAATACTACCAGATGTGATGCGTCGGTTATTTGCGATTGATTCCAGGACGCGACGCGTAACTGCGTGCGAAGTTGCGAGTCGTCGATGACTATAAACTTCCACGGTTGCAACCCAAACGACGATGGCGAAAGCAACAAAGATTCTTCTAAAGCCGTCCAGACCGGTGCATCGATCTTACGCGTGTTATCAAACTGTTTCACCGCGTACCGCCAGCGGAGCGATGAAAGTAACTCTCGGGGAGCAATAGGGGATGGGTGATCCATGTTTGGTTAGTCTTCGTGGAACTCGCTGGAGGCGGACGGTGACTTTCAAGGTAGAGGGTAAAATTCTACGGCGGTCACTTCTGTAAACCGGTGGGCAATCGAACGATTACGGTGTGCGGGGGTGACGGAGGATTAAAGTTCCAAGCGCCGCCGCACTCGGGGCAAACTGTAAGTGCATCATCGCGACGATCACGGTCGCGCAGATCATAACCGCAGGCGGGGCACTCACCCGCATCGACGATCGCAAGCACCGTCTCGCGGAGATACCGACGCCAGCCTCCGATACATGCAAGAACAAGCGAAAGCCCTATCACGATCAGCAGCGAAGCGAAGGGAGAAAAAAGCACCATCGCGATTACAAAGGGCCCGTTGATCGCCGCGAGAACTACCAAAAAAGAAGGTATAAATATCAGAGCGAGGATGGGCAGCAGCGGTCGCCAGAGTCCTGAAACACGCAGCGGGCGACGCGCAGGGTTACCGCGCCACCATCTTAGTCGTACGGAGCGGTCTGCATCGTCTCTACCAAGTACACGAAGCATTGAGTCAGTTGATTCGCGGCTTCAGCTCGGTTGGATGTTGTTCGCGGCGAGATACTCCCGCCGACTCAATCGGTTGCCAGACGCATTTCTCTTGACACACGCCATCACGCATTGGAGCAAATCTTTCTGTGGGCGGTGGCCAGTAGCGGCGGCCGGAGCCCGAAATCTCAACTCTTAGTTCGCGTCGTGGTTCGGTTAGGCAGCCAGATGTCCGCCAAAACCTGCAGTGTTAAGATCGCGGTGGAGATAAAATAGATTGCTCCACCGGCGACGATCATGTAGGCGAAATCGGCATAGAGACGTGTAAGCCACCACCCGCCTATATCGCTGAGTAGTCCAAACGCGTGGAGCGCGAAAACTATGCCCGTAAAGCGTCCACGGAATCGCGAAAGCACCAGCAGGATGCCGAGCACGAACGAGAGTGTCGCCAGACTTATGGCGTGGGTGTGCGTAGAAGAGGTAACGATCTCAATCGAGTTAGGAGTTATATCTCGTGAAACCGCGACCGACTTAATGTCATCCAAGAACTCAAGCGGCAACTTTCTTGCCACCGGGTCAGAAGCGTTACGGGCATGGCACGAAACGCAGTTTCTGGCGATAATCTCCGCCGGAGCGTTCTCGCCCAAGTCAAAGTTATCATAATCTTCTGTAATCCGATTCCCGGTAAGCCATTTAATGAGCCGCTCTGAATCCTCCGGGGGCAGCGTCGGGGGATGGTTACTCTCTAAAGCAACCAGTAACGGAGCACGCGTGCGGATGCCTTTGTAGACACCCTTCACATCGTCCACGGTAAGGCCGGGCCGCTCGTCTCGCTTGTGATCGTGAAAGAATAGATGCCCCGCAGAAGCCGCAAAGCCCCCGCCCAGCAGAACACACAGCAACGTAATCCCCAGCCGGAACGAGAACGGAAGTGTGCGGAGCGTGGATACATGCGCAACAGTAGTGGTAAGCATAATATTCCGAAGTTCGTGGTGAGCGGTTTAACAGATTCCAGCCCCAACCGTGCGGAAGCCTAAGCAATTCTCAGCAACTCATCGGTAATCTTAACTTCCTTACCACCAGCGACGGCCTCCGCAGCGCAGATGCCGATGATGGAGCAGCGTGCGCCTTCGTCGGCCGAACAAGCCACAGCCTTACCATCATTGATGCTCGCAACAAAGTCAACCAGCGCGTAATATTGGGGTGAGTACGGAAGCCCCACGCCATCCTTAAGCTTGCCCTGGCTTGCGAGTTTGGTCGCGTCTGCGATAAGTGTAATGCCTTCGTCGTTGTGGAACTGCTGGCGGTTGGCATACACCTCCCAGCCCTGGGTGGGAGCATCGGACTCTTTAAACAGCCAACCATGCGACCAGGCAAGCTTGATCGCCGCATTGCTGCCGTGGAACACCTCGTGCCTGCCCTCGTAAGAGTTGCCCAGCGACCCAACATAACTTAGCATTGCCTTATCCGCATACTGAAAGTCACAGTGGACGGTGTCGGCGATTGTCCTCCCGTCATCATACATACGGATCGCCCCGTGTCCCCACACCGACGCGGGGTACTTGCCGGTATAATAATTAAATACGTCGAACTGATGCGTGCCCAGCTCTCCCGCGATTCCCAGCGACACCTCGGGGTTGAGGCGCCAGTTGTTGTCCTTGTCCTTCGAGGGGTCCGCCGACGGGAATCGCCACGTCTGCTTGCGGAAATTTTGCGCCCGCATGCAGATCATGTCCCGCACGGAATCCGATCGGAAGAAAGACCTGGCGAGCTTATAGACCGGGTTGGAGCGAGCGTAAAGGCCTGACTGGAAAACCATCTTTGATCCCGACGCGGCTTTCGCGATCGCCTTGCAATCGTCCACCGTGTTCGCGAGCGGGGCTTCACAAAACACGTGCTTACCGGCCGCAATAGCATCGAGAACGATTTGCTTGTGTGTGTGCGTGGGCGTGGCGACCACCACAGCCGTGACGTCCTTGGCTTTCTCGATAAGTTCAGCGTGTGAGAGGTAACCCGTGACGTCCTTTAATCGCCTCTTGAGCGCATCCAGACGCACTTGATCCGTATCGCACACCGCAACGATCTTCACATTTTCAAGCTTTTGCAGTTCGTCAATCAACGCGCGCCCGTGCCGCCCCGCACCGACCAGCGCGATAGAAACCGGATCGGCATTGCTTAGCATTGGTGCCGCGAAGCCCAGATGGGGGAGCAACGAAAGCGCCACGAGACTGCCACCGGTCGCCGCGAGAAATCCACGACGGTCCATCGCGGCGATCAGCGCCTGGGCCGATTCGGACGTAACTTGATCGATACCTGCCCCCTGCGGATGCGCGCGGGGCGTGTGCTCAGACGAGTGCTGAGGAGTGTTCGAATCTGAACGAGGGGTGTTTAACATAACTCTCTTCTTTTCACGACAACAAATCCCGGGCCGCCCGAGATCAATGATTATATAACAACTTCACTATAACTGTACAAGCGATTTCTTTGGCCCGGGGGGCAGTCCGGGCCGACAACCGTGCCCCTCTCGCCGCGCGGCCGCACCAACCACGACCGTAACGGCGGCCCAGCGCTCTGGGCGATGGTCGGCATCTGCGATCCGTCCAAGGCCACCATCGCGGTCGACCAAGCATCCGCTTCCGCGGCGGTATCGCACACTGCCGCCGCAGCCGCGACGCTCATGACCGGCCGCCTCGTGAGCGGGCTGATGATGTGCCCGAGCAGCTCACCCTTGTCTCCGCGCACCAAGCGCCCATGCGGAGCCGAAACACCTAAGGCGGCACCAGAAAGATCAACATAGCACAACGGACCCGGCCGGACCGATCCGCCCCTGCCCTCGCCACCATCCTCCGCCGAATGGTGGACAGAGCTGACTTCTATCCCCAGGTCTTCGTGCCTGGGGTCCCATTCCGAAGGACCGGTAGGTGAATCGCTTGAGGTAGTGACGTAAGTCTCCGGCGGTGCGGCAACCTGCACGCGCCACACGCGCGAGGTCTCTGTTCCTTGCAAAATCGCCGGTTCATACGCGGTAGAACTTGATCCGATTGCGACCACCGAGCTTGTGCCTCCGTGTAGAAGCGCCGACGTCACACCATTGTCCCTGAGGCTCGCCGCGGCTAGGTCCAGCCCATGCCCCTTGGCGATTCCTCCCAGATCGAGCTCGATGCCTGGCCGGAGAAATCGCACGGCGCATCTCGCTTCGTCAAGCTCAACATAATTCATGCCGACCGGGATATCATCCGCTCCCTCGGCGTTATCGCCTTTCCCCTTTCCCGACTCAGAGGACCGGGACCGCAAACCCCAAGACCGCAGCAATGGCCCGATTGTCGGATCAAACCCCCCACCAGATACCTTCCAGACCCGCATCGCCAACAAAAGCAAACTGAACGTGTCCATGTCGACCGCCACCCAACGCTCTGCGGCCTCCCGGTTCACACAGCTCAGCAGGCTCCCGGGCGAAAACGCGGACAGCCGTGCCTCGCACGCGGTAACCTCGGCTTGCGCCTCCTCAGCCGCGGCGAGGAGAAACGGCTCGTCGGCTCCTACCAAAACAAACTCAAAGCGACACCGCATCGCCTCAAACGCGGAGACCACAGTGACAGGAATCGGTGAAGAAAGAATCATAGCTTTGCCACAAAGGGAACGGGCCGCCAAGGCCAGGAGTTCCACTCCCATGCGACTCTCCTCTAACTCCCGGTAGAGGTTCGCCGCTGCCAATCCGCAGACGGCGGGCACCACAAGTTCCTAATAACTTACAACCCAGCCTCTCCGCTAGAAATCGGCCTCGGGTCGTAAGTTAATACTTATGACGGGCCTTCGGCTGCACCCTCTCAGACAGGCTTGCTGCCTTTCATCGTCTTAGGATCAAATACGAATGTCCCGCCTTCCCACAGCGCCCGCGTGGCGAGCGCAACGATGACCATAACCTTGGCCCCAGTCACCGCGTCGGCTAGTGGCTTCGTGCGGGTACGGATGCACTTGAGCCATTCAATGCGATGCACATCCTGATCGTTGCCAATATCGGGACATTCAATCTTACGTTCATCAACGGAATCAACCCAGATTCGCTCCGGACGCAGCGTGCAATGCCGGTCGGCCAGGTAGAGGTTTGCCTTGTTTCCGCGGATGAGCGTCTCAACGCCTACCTCGTTGCAAGTCGAACCAGCGACCGTCATCACGTGGCCGCTTTCAAACTCAACTGTTATGTTAACCTGATCGTGGTTCTCCATCGCCTTGTCAACCAGGTGAGCTCCCACCGCCGTCACTTTGACAGGCCAGCCCACCGACTCAAGAGCCATCACCAGCGGCGTAACCTCATGAACCAATAGATCGCCGATAATCCCCGTGGACCACGCGCGATAACGGCGCCAGCGAGCGTAGATCTCGGGGCTCCAAGGAGTCTTGGGCCCGTTGCCGATCCAGCCGTCCCAATCGATATTCTTCTGGGGGTCCCAGCGGCTGTCGATCTGATAATACAGCCACTCTCCATCCATGCTGTTACGACAATACGACGTTTGGCTAAAAGTGGGAACGCCGATCGCTCCAGCCTCAATTAACTTCTTGGCTTCTTGATACTTCTTTAACTGCATCTTCTGCGTGCCCACCTGAAAGATGCACTCGGGGTTGGCCGCAACCAACCGCATCAGTTCAATCGACTCATCCAAGTGGAAACACATCGGTTTTTCGAGGTAAACATCCTTACCCGCGAGAATCGCGTCCGTCGCGTTCTGGGCATGCCAGTGCTCAGGCGTCGCGATTACCACCGCGTGGATATCACTCCGCTCCAGCAACTTACGATAATCGCGGTAAACGTCAACCTTGTTCTTAAACGCGGCTTCGCACGCGCCCTTGGCATCGTCGCAGCGCAGATCGCAAACGTCGGCGAGCGCCACGATCTCCACTTTTTCCTTCCCCTCAATAGCGTAGTTGCAGAACGCGTGCGCGTGACCGGTACCCATGCTGCCCGGCCCGATAATTCCCACGCGGATAGCTTCGCCATCCTTCAGTGCAACCCTTGGTTTGGCTTTCGCTACCGGCTGCGAGAGGTCCACAGTTTCGCCGATGTTGGGCATCGCGGGTGAACGACCGGCCAGCCCAAGCAAAGTGGCCGCGCCTGCGGCGGCAGCTGCTTGACCCATGAACGTGCGGCGAGATTGACCATGTTCCATCGCTTAGATCCTTGCGTGAGAGGGCACCAAACCAGCTACAGCGATCTACCAGAAGAAAAACTCGCTGTCTGAAACAGTTACAGACAAGAATGTACCACATCCACCGCCCCAGAGCAAGCGCATTTTGAAGAATCCGTGTGAAGTAATCGGATTACTCAGTAGAGTTTCTAGGCGGAGCCTTCACTCGGCTCGTTCAGTTGAACCGACCTTGCACCTTTCAAGTTTTGAAAAGCGTCTCGGCGGGAGTCGGCCTGCGTGCAGCCGAGCCCATCTCACAATATAATTAATCCAACCCGACGACCGGCGGCGCAGTTGCCGCCCACTCTCCGCCGCCGCTTCGATCAACCGGCAGCCGCGAGCCCCGCCGCACACCAACTCGGTAACATCCCAGTTCCAAAAAGCCCGCTCTGGAGGCGTGGAGGGCACCACCCTCGCTATTCCACAGTCATTTCACAACCCCACTCTCAAAGCCTGACAACTACAAAAAGTGTTAGAAGCTCGCGGCACCGGGCCGACCACAATCTTGTACCCTTACCCGCCAATGCCCGACGACCGAACATTCAGCCCCCAACAACGCGACCCCAACCAAAGCGGTGGTGGCGATACGTCCTCAAGCGAAGCACGCGGCGGGTTCTCCGCCGCGAACGGTGGGGGTGGCATGCGAAACTGGCGCGGGGGGAAACCCCAGCGGCAGGTCACGTCGATGCAGAAGATGTTCGACCGCGATGCGCCACACTCTATCGAAGCTGAGAAAGCGCTGTTGGGATCGATGATCCTCGAGCCCAAGATTATCCCCGATGTCATCAGCGTAATTCAGGGCGGGACCGATTTTTACCGAGAGGCTCACGGCCATATTTTCACGACGCTGCTTGAGATTTACGATCGCAAGGATGCTGGCGATTTGGTACAGACAGTTACCTTGCTCCGCGACCGCGGCGTGCTCGATCTAATCGGCGGCGAAGATTATCTTGTAGAGCTCGCAAACTCTGTCCCGACAGCGGTCAACGCGCCTCACTTCGCCAAAATCGTAGCCGAGAAAGCCAAGCTTCGCCGGCTCATTGATGCCGCGGGCGACATCCTTTATAGCGCGTATAACGTGGGAGATCTAGGGGCCGAAGGTGCCCGTGAAGTAATTGATAAAGCAGAGAGCGCGGTCTTTGAAATCGCTCAGGAGAAGAACTCATCCGAACTTATGTCACTGGCCGACATCCTCGATGAAGAAATGGCTCGCATTCAAGCGATGGATGAGGGCGGCGTCGGCATGTCCGGGCTCCCCACCGGCTTCGTGGATATTGACAACATGCTCCTGGGCCTACAGCCCGGGGAGTTGCTTATTCTGGCGGCCCGCCCGTCGATGGGCAAGACAGCTCTGGCCCTCAACCTCGCCGAGGGCGTTGCCACCGGCAGCCAAGCCTTTGCGGGTGCTCCTCACACTCGAAGCGTGCCGGTGGGGTTCTTCAGCCTGGAAATGTCGCGATCAGCGATATCGTTGCGACTGCTGTGCGCTAAGGCAAGGGTCAAATCTCAAGACCTGCGCAGTGGCCGGAGGCTTTCAAAGCACGATCTGCATAGTTTGGGCGCGGCAGCAGATGACCTGAAGGCCGCACCGATTTTCATCGATGATACGCCCGCGCTTACGGTCCTTAATCTTCGTGCTCGTGCCCGGCGCATGGTGCAGCAGTACGGCGTCAAAGCAATCTTCGTAGATTATCTTCAGTTATTAACTTCGCCGGGCTCAGCCCGCGAAAGCCGTCAGATGGAAGTTTCATCAATCTCCCGCGGCATCAAAGCGCTGGCCCGCGAACTTAATGTCCCCATCGTATGTCTCGCACAGTTGAACCGTGCGGCCGAGCAGCGCGAAGGTAATAAGCCGCGCATGAGCGATCTGCGCGAGTCCGGCTCCATAGAACAGGATGCCGATGTCATTATGCTGCTGCACCGTGAAGATTACTATCACAAAGACGATGAGCAGTGGCAGCAGGAGAATCCCGACCGCGTAGGGCTGGCGGAAGTAATTATCGCCAAGCAGCGTAACGGACCCACCGGCGTAGTTAAGATGTCGTGGAACTCTGACTTCACCCGATTCACTGATCTTGATCCCCACGCTGTCGCGCCAGGGGGCTACCAATCAATTACATCGCCCTTCGACGGGGGCGGCGCCTCTAAGTATCCCGCGCCTTCCCCAAGGCAGAACTCACCCCTCCCATCGCGTCCCTCCGCCCAGCCCTCTGCGAATAACGCCTCGGATTTCGGCTCGGCCATCGAAGCCCCTTGGGAGACGCCCGCAGGCCCCGCCGGTGCCACTCCGCCGGCGCGTGGCTTTGCGCCTGGAAAAAAGACGGGCCCAGTTGAAAATCACCGAGATGGCGGCGGGCCGGGGCTTGATGATTTTGATATGCCTTAACTTTGCGTTCGGGAGGTTGTTAGGATCAAAACTCGTTACTGATTCGCCAGCGGTCCTAAGATTCGCCAAAATTATACCACAATATGTGGATGATTTGACGTTACCCCAACCGATAGTGTTTTCCATCGAAACCGATCAAGTAAGTTCGCTTTCCAAATAGAGACCGGGTATACTCCCCTCCCACATGCAGCATCCGGGATCTCAGGACGAGGACGCAGAAAGGCCGGGCGCAAACGCCCGCGGCTTTGATGCGAGACAAACACCCCCGCAGGGTGTGAACAAGGAAGAAGAATCGCACATGATTGCTGTTCGCCAGAGTCTGCCGGTTACACGCGAATCCATCACTCACAAGTTCTCGATCGGGCGCCACGAGGGTTACCTTACGATCGGCCTGTATCCCGATGGACGCCCCGGCGAGATCTTCCTCAAGATGAGTAAAGAGGGCTCAACCCTTTCGGGCATGTGCCAAGCATTCTGCCGCGCTTTTAGCCTCTCGATTCAGCACGGCCTGAGCGTGAAAGACGCCGTTGCCCGGTTTAGAGGAATGCGCTTTGAGCCCATGGGTGAGACCAGCAACCCCGAGATTCCCGAAGCTGAATCAATCGTAGATTACATCGCAAAGTATCTCGACCTGCACTACGGCCATTTCCCCGCGCTCCGCCTGCCGCGGATGTAACGTTAGTATCGCCGATGGACCGCCAGCACCCCAGCACCCCGGCACCCGCAGGCGATAACTAGCACCGGTAAGCCAGTTACATTCCGCCCACGCCCCGCAGCTCCGTGCGTACCTCCCAGAGTTCAGGGAACAGCCGATCGCCCACGCGATCTCTCAGGTAGGCAACCCCCGCGGTGCCGCCCGTCCCTCGTTTGTAACCGATGATGCGCTCCACCACCAGCATGTGGCGATGTTTCCACATCGCGTACTGCTCGTCCACATCCACAAGCTTCTCCGCCATCTCGTAAAAATCCCAGTGCAGACGTGGGTCCTCATAAATAGTTTTGAGAACGGCTACAACACCCGGATGCGATTCGTGCGGAACGGTGAGGTCGTGCGCGAGCGCATCGGCCGGGATCGCCATACCTCTGCGCGCAAGCAGGCGCAGAAACTCGTCGTAAATGCTGGGCGATTCCAGCGCAACTTTCATCTGTTCATGTAAGTCTCCACGGTGCTCGAAGAGGGCGAGCATCTTACGATCTTTGCGACCCAGCAGGAACTCGATCAACCGATGATGGTGACTCTGGAGCCCGCTGGCGGGTCCTAAGACATAACGAAACTGGACATACTCGCTCGGTGTAAGCGTGGCGAGCACGCTCCACTGGTTAAATAGCTGGGCTTGAATATGTTTCACCCTCGCGAGAATCTTGAAGGTACCGTCGAGGCGATCAAGCCGCGTCAGACGGATAGCCTCCCGAAGCTCGTGTACCACCAGCTTGAACCAGAGTTCACTGGTCTGATGCTGAATGATAAATAATAACTCATCATGGTGCTCCGGCTCGCTCAGAGGCCGCTGCGCTGAAAGCAACTGATCAAGCGCGAGATACCCGGTGTAATCAAGTTTGTTCGAGAGATCGCGGACCATGCCCGACGCATGCTCCTCGTTGGCAGCGGTTTCCGCTTTCATCGCAGTATTCCTCGCATGCTGCGATGCCACTGCCGGCTGAACGTGTCCATATCCGAAGGGGCAGCCCGCGGCTTGCAATGGCCCGCTGTCTCGATGCTCGCCGAGATTGCCACCGCCCGACGCATCACGCGGGATATCTGACGAACCGCCCGAGGGCTGGCCCGCTGCCGACACCGTCGGCAGTGGGGGAGGGGCCGAGGAGCGAGGAGTGGATTCGGGGGGTTGGGTGGTCATGCGTTGTACTGGCGAAACAGTATCGGCGGTAACCCCGCTTCAGCACCGACCTACGGGGCACGCGGGCGAGGCGAATCTTCTTTGGCGGCGGGAGCGTGCTGGGGAAGCGTAATTGTAAACTCGGTGCCCACTCCCGGCTGCGAGTAAGCCTCGATGCGCCCATGGTGCGCTTCGATAATCCGGCGAGTCGTGGCCAGCCCGAGGCCGGTCCCGCCCGCTTTGGTAGTGAAATAGGGCGTGAACAACCGCTCAAGCACGAGCGGGGGTATGCCAGGGCCGGTATCAATTACATGTATGCGGACGCTCTGGTCTGGGGGTTGCCCGGCGAGTTTCTCGATGTGGCGCTCGGTGCGGATAATAAGTTCCTTGGGTCGCTCGCTCTCAAGTGGCTTGCCCGCCTCATCCCTGGAAGTCTTCATCGCTTGCACCGCGTTCAGCATCAAGTTAAGCAGTGCTTGCTTGAGGTGCGGAGCATCCACCGATGCCAAAAGCGTTGACGCCTCCAGCTTACTATGAAGCCGCACACCTTGCTGCTGCGCCTGAGGGCTGAAGAAATCGACTAACTCCTCAACAACTTGATTAACATCTTGCGGAGCTGAGTCCAGACGAAGTTCACCCGCGTAGCTCAAAAAGTCGCTCAAGATCCCCTTGAGCCGCTCGGCTTCACGCCGCAGCGAGCCGATGCGCCGAATCAGCCGTTGCTTGGACGGCGCATCGACCGCGCGATCGACCGGAATCTCTTCCATTCCCTCGGCGAGTAACTGCGCGTTCAGCCCGATCGTGGAGAGCGGGTTCTTAATTTCATGCGCCAACCCCGCCGTCATTGCGCCAATCTCGGCGAGTCGTTCCGCCGATCTAGCGCGGCGTTCCGCAACGCGAACCTTAGCAAGAGATCGTTTGATCTGCCAACGAGCGGCGAGCGCGGTCGCAACCGTCCCGACAAGCAGGCCCAACCCAAATATCGCGCTTGACCAAGGCATGTCGCTGCCAGTATACCCACGCGAATCCCCGGCTTCTTTGCGATGCGTTCCACCGATCCCAGCTGGTGTGCGGTTGAGGCCCCGAAAGCCCCTGCTCAAGCGAGGCACCCGTTAAGGGACGGATTTGACAAGCCCAGCCGGAAACCAGAGACGACCCCGGACGCCGGAGACCGCATCTGGAACTTCAAACGAGGCGACTAGCCACCTACCTACCTACCTGCGCATGGTGCGCGAGTACGTCTTCTTAAGACCAGCGGCAATGGTAATTTCCGCCATCGACTGTGCCCTCGACGCTTTCCAGCCTCGCTCCGTTTTCACAGCGCTGTAAAGCACCGGGGCTCCGTCCTTCAGCACCCGAAATCCATCGCCGTCAATTACCGAGAAGTGCACCATGATGTCCTGACCCTCCGGACCGGTAATAAAGCCGTACCCCCTCCGAGCGTCAAACCATTTGACTGTTCCTTCGATGGATTCAAGATGTGCATTTGGGTGAAAATTCATGGAAACTTCGCTTTCGCATTGACTAAATTTGTAACATAACTCAAAACAATTAGTACCACATTTAAAACTTAGACTGGCGACCGCGATCTGTAAGCCGATTCCCATCCCCCACCCCGCTTTACCGGCGATCGCCGTGCCGCGTTGCACAAACCTGCAATTCAAGACACGCGATGCGGCAGAAATGGGGGTCGGCGGGGACCAGAGGCACGAGCCACAGGCCCTTTGAATCACCCTACCCCCGATTGTCCTAAACCCAAGTGCCCGCTGGCCCCAAACCCGCCCACCATAATTCACGGTGGTCTTTCCGCACCACCCACTTCAGTACGCCCGTCACTTTCTTACTCTTATAGCGAAAAATGCGCAGACATTCCCAAATTTCCCACAAATATCAATACGGAATCTAGCAACGCTCATCTTCAGAGACAGACGTGAAAACGTTTACGCGCGCGCAAAAAATAAAAAAAGCCGAATATTATTTCGGCTTTTCTGAAACGAGCTGAGTTTGATCCTTCTTACGCGTTCTGCGGCTGGGGCCGTCCCCCCCCGTTTTGGGGAGCGGCCGCGCCCGCTGGGCCCCCAGTCGGACCACCGCCAAAATTACCACTAGGTCCACCGCCAGGACCCCCACCAGACTCATCGCGAAGCACAGCCTTGCGGCTTAACTTGATGCGGCCTTGATCGTCAACATTGATAACCTTGACCTTCACGACGTCCCCGAGCTTCACGACATCGGCGACACTCTTAACATAACCATCGGCAAGTTCGCTGATGTGGCACATGCCAGCGGTGCCGGGCGCGAGCTCGATGAACGCACCAAAGTCCTTCATGCTGACAACCTTACCGCTATAAATCTGACCAACCTTAACCTCTTCGCAGAGTGCCTCGATCTCGGAGCGAGCTGCATCCAGTGATGCGCCGTCGGTCGCGGCGATCTGGACGGTACCGTCGTCTTCGACATCGATGGTGACGCCGTACTTGTCCTGCAGGCCGCGGATCATCTTGCCGCCCGGCCCGATGAGCTTGCCGATCTTCTCCGGGTCGATGTTAAGCGTCACGAGCCGCGGTGCCAGCGAACTAATATTAGCACGCGGTGCCGGGATGATCTGCTCCATCACGTCAATGATCTCAAGCCGACCCTGCTTGGCCTGAACAAAGATACGCTCGATCTGAGACATCGAAAGCCCGCGGGTCTTGAGATCAAGCTGAATCCCCGTGATGCCCTCGCGCGTTCCAGACACCTTGAAATCCATATCGCCGAAGAAATCTTCTTCGCCGATGATGTCCGTCACGAACAACTCATTCTGGTCATCATCATCGGCGAAGCGCCCGACGCTGATCCCCGCGCAAGTTGCGCGGATAGGCACACCAGCGTCCATCAGCGCGAGGCAGCCACCGCACACGCTCGCCATGGATGAAGAGCCGTTGCTCTCGGTAATGTCGCTCACGACTCGGATGGTGTAGGGAAAATCTTCCGGGCTGGGGATGATCGCCAGCAGGCTACGCTCCGCGAGCGCTCCATGACCGATCTCACGCCGACCAGGGGAACCGATGCGCTTGACTTCCCCGGTTGAAAACGGGGGAAAGTTGTAGTGTAATGTAAACTTCTTGCTATACTCGGGCAGCAGGCCATCCACGATCTGCTCGTCCTTGCCCGTTCCCAACGTAACGCTGATCAGGCTCTGCGTCTCACCGCGTTGAAAGAGCGCCGACCCGTGTGTGCACGCAAAGATGCCCACAGCGCCCGCGAGCGGACGGATATCTGTGGGTCCGCGGCCGTCGGCCCGGATTCGATCCTTTACAATTAATCGGCGCGTTACTTTCTCTTCGAGCCGGCGGAAGGCCTCTTTGGCCTGCGTCCGGTTTTTCGCGCTCACAAGGTAATCTCCGTAGTTACCGGTGGTGTTCAACTGGAAGTGGGTATCCAGAAGCTTGACACGTACAGCGTCCACGGCGGCGCTGCGTTCTTTCTTAACCTTGACCTGGCGAGCTTTGACCATATCAGCGTCGCAGGCCGCGGCGACCTTCGCGATCACTTCCGCGCTGGGCAGGTGCAGTTCTCCCAGAACCTTTTCCTTGCCAGCCTTGGCCGCGAGATCATCGATCAGGTTAAGAATTTTCTTAATATTATCAAAGCCGAACTCAAGCCCCGCCAGCACATCGGCGTCGGCGATCTCGGCCGCGCCCACCTCGATCATGTTAAGCCCGTCCTTGTGACCGGCCATCACGATGTCAAGGTCGCTGTAATCCATCTGCGACACTGTCGGGTTCACCACAAACTGCGGGCCATCATCGGTGTGGATGCGGGCAACACGGACGGTAGCCGTGGGTCCCTCAAAGGGAATGTTACTGATCGCAAGAGCGGCCGACGCAGCGGTGCACGCAAGCACGTCTGTATCATTTTCCTTATCGTGGCTTAGCACCATCACCTGGATCAGAATTTCGTCTAGGAAGCCATCGGGAAAGAGCGGACGGATCGGCCGATCGATCATCCGCATCGTCAAAATTTCCTTCTCGCTCGGTGGGCCCTCACGCTTGCGGAAGCCTCCGGGAAACTTGCCCGCCGCAGGTGTCTTCTCACGGTAGTCAACGGTTAAGGGAAAGAAATCGATCCCCTCGCGCGGGTTGGCCCGCACCACGGTGGCGAGGATTGTTGAACCACCAAAGTGCGCCATCACCGCACCGCCCGCCTGCTTTCCCACAACGCCAGTTTCCAACATCAGTGTCCGGCCGCCGATTTCGGTCTGAACCCGGACCACGCTCTCCGCGAGAGAAATAAGTTGTGCCATGTGCTTTAATTCCTTAGCCCAGCGCCGCGCTGCGGTCAACGCAGCGGAGCAATACCACTTCCACCCAGTATTACATCGGGGCCGACACGGGCGTTGCGAGGACCTTTCTTGAACGCCCGGGCAGCCGCGAGAAATCGCGACGCCATCGGGCAGCTCCTAGAAAGTCGCTCGTATCGCTCGCCGACAACCTCCGTCGATGGAAACGGGGAAGGCAAAGGGCTCGGGGCAGGAGGAGGAAGAGGAGCGACTCCGCTTCACCGATATCCGCTGCCAAGAGCCCGCCGCCCTAATCGTCCCAGCCGACGGAGGAAAGGGGAAACACTCGACCAGTAACGCCGACGCATTTGCAGCTGCAAAAACCTTGCCAACTTCTAGTTCGTCTAGTCCGATTCGGCCGTTGGAATGAAACTTCCGACGCCGTGCTGCATCATCCGGACATGGACGTAGTGTAGTAGAACAAAAGAAAACGACCCGGAGCTTCACACCCCGGGTCGCGATAAAACCAGATTTACTTACGCAAGCCAAGCTTGGCGATCAGCGACTGATAGCGAGCGGGCTGAGTACGTGCAAGATACTTCAACAATCGGTTGCGCTGACCTACCTTACCCAGCAGACCGCGGCGAGAGTGATGGTCCTTCGCGTTTGTCTTCAGGTGATCTGCTACAGAGTTGATACCCGCGGTGAGCATCGCGACTTGAACTTCAACGCTCCCGCTATCTTTGGCGTGGCGCTGGTGGGTGGAGACGATTTGTAAACGGTCTGCTGTGAGAAGTGCCATGATTCTGCTGATTCCTCAATGAATTGACGTACCGGTGGGATTGTAGCACCCCTAGGCCTGTCTGGGCAAGGAGTTTGTTCATCGCGCGGCGCGATACCTAGCTTGAGTTCGCCGTTCAAAGTTCAGCAATACGGACGGTTGACCTCAGGTCCGAATAACTTGCGCAGGGGACTCTAACTATTTCTCATTGTTCGCAACGAATTTGCCAGCAAGTGAAAACAAACCCCGATCAGATCCGTATAACACGTACCTGTATAAGATAGTTTGTCAGGTGGGTCGATGAACTAACTGAGTTTACCCATTCCGCAGTAGGCGTATCGCAGAAGTGTTGGTAAAGGTGGAACGGAAATGAAAGCAGCTAACCCATGAACGAGATCCGCCGCGTCATTGCGCAAGCCTCGGCCCGCTTGCTCATCGGGGATGTTCTGCGCTGGATTACGGTGATTGTGAGTTGTGCGCTCGCTGCTCTACTTCTCACACGAGTAGTTGAACGCGTCTTCGGATTGGCGTTTCCATGGCGCACAATTTTCCTGAGCGCTGGCGGAGCCTCCGTCGTCATCGCCCTCGGTGGTGCGTTTATCTCACGCCGCAAAGGTATTGTCGTAGCTCGGCTGCTCGATGAAAAAGCTCGACTCCACGAGGTGCTTAGCACCGCTTTATACGTCTCTACCCAGCAAGATGAATGGTCGCGAGCGGTGGTCGAGGATGCCAGCGCGACCGCTAAAAAACTACGCGTCGGCGATGCGATCGAAATCGAAAAGCCCAAGTGGTGGCCCGTGCCAATCGCGGCGTCGGTCGTTTTCGCGCTCGTTTGGGCGTTCTTCCCAGTCATGGATGTCCTGAAAATCGATGCGAAGCGTGTCGCCCAGCAAGTGAAACGCGATGCAGTGGTGGAGGTGAGGGCCGACCTCGAACAAAAGGCCGACCAACTGAAAGAAGCTCTCAAGAAAGCGCAGGTCGAGTTTCTTGATCAAAAGCCCGACGATAAGACCGACGATACCACGCCCGCGAAGCAAGCGATGGACGATCCTGACACAATGCGTCGCGATGCCGTCAAGAAACTTACAGCCATAACTGACAAGCTTCAAGCTCAAAAGGAAGGCGAGAAGGCCGCACAGGTGGAGGCGCAGAAAGAAGCCATGCGTCAGTTGAAGCAGCCGGGTGACGGGCCGCTCAACGAGTTCTCACGCGCGCTCTCACGCGGGGATTTCAATAAGGCCCAAGAGCATTTGAAGCAGCTTGAGAAAAAGTTAGCATCCGGCTCGCTCACCCCCGAGGAGAAGGCTGCCGCAAAGAAGCAGATGGACAACATGGGAGCCCAACTCAAGCAAATGGGCGAGAATCAGGGGCAAGTTGCCAAACAACTTGAGAAAGCCGGGCTCGACAAAAAATCCGCTGAACAGCTCGCGAAGCAGGCCGCCAGCAACCCCGAAGCTCTGAAGAAGGCGATCGACGAGATGAAGAACCTCTCGCCTGAACAAAAGCAACAGATGCTCGAAATGGCCAAAGCCGCAGCGAAGGCCTGCGAGAACGCCGGAAAAATGGGCGAAGGCATGTCGAAGATGGCTAAGGGCATGACGCAAGATGGCCTCCAGCAGGAAGGCCAACAGGGGATGAACGATCTCGACAAGCAACTCTCCGAGGCGGAGGCCCTGAAAGAGGACATGCAGAACCTCGATGCCGCGTTAGACCAAGCTAAATCGCAGCTCGCCGAACTGGGAGAATGCCTCGGCGGCGAGTGCGATAAGCCAGGATCCAACCCAGGCAAAGGTAAAACAGGCGGTTGGAAGCCCGGCGAGTCGGCGAAAAAGGGGAATGGAAGTGGCGGCGCCGGACAATCTAACGGTGGCATGAGTCCCGAAGCACAGGCCGCCGATTTTGAATACAAGAAAGAAAAAGCGCAGGTGGACACCCAAGGCGGACCCATCATCGGAAGTAGACTAGTCTATGGGGAGGCCGTCAAGGGTCAGTCGACGGCAGAATTTGGTACGGTCGTCGAAGCGGGCAGCCGCGAAGCCGCTGAAGCGATGGAGTCAATGCAGATTCCGCGTGAATATCACGACGCGGTCAAGCATTACTTCGGACGCCTTCAGGAAAAGGTGAAGAAGGATGCACCTAGCCCCGCCTCGACAGATGTGAAGCAGCCTGAGAAGAAGTAGACGGCGCGGCATTCGCTGAGCGTGCCGAATCTAGTCGCTGGCCCGACCGCGAGTGGATCTCTCGCAAAAGCCAGGCGGCATGCCACGCTGCGCGGCTTATGTCTGGTCTTCACCGCGTGAGATGGCAGCGAGCCGAAAACCGTTGGCACATTTCCAACGTTTAATAGAAGTCAGCAGCTTCTAAGGCCTTTCTATCGACTAGTTCACTCTGGTGTCGGGAACCTCCTATTATCCGCCCAACTTACAGGAGAAGTCATTTATGAAAACCAAACGTTCTATCCATCTGATTGCTGGTTTCGCGCTCGCTCTTTCGTTCGCTGGCTTTGGTCTCACGGGCTGTGAGGACAAGAAGCCGAATGGCACTCCGACGAAAGTCGGAGAAGCCAAGGAAGCGGCTAAGGATGCCGCAGTCAAGACGGGCGAAGCAGTGAAGGAAGCCGCGGTCAACGCGGCCGATGCAACTAAAGTTGCCGCTGCAAACGCCGCAGTCAAGACAAAGGAAGTAATTCACGCCGGTGCCCTGAAAGTCGCGGACGCCACAGGGCCCGCCGCCAAAGGTAAGAAGTACACCATCGGTATTATCGCCAAGAGCCAGGGCAACCCGGTCTTCCAGGCGGCCCGCACCGGTGCTGTTGACGCTGGAAAAAAGTTAAGCAAAGAGCTCGGACTTGAGGTTGATGTTCAGTGGCGGACCCCCAACAACGAAGACGCCCAACAGCAGGCGCAGTTCATTGATCAGCTCGTCTCGGCCGGTGCCGACGGAATCGCGGTTTCGTGCTCCGATGCCAAGGTGCTCACCGCGGCCATCAACAGCGCGGTTGAAAAGGGTGTACAAGTTGTTACATTTGACTCAGACGCCCCCGAGTCCAAGCGGTTTGCTTATTACGGGATTGACGACGTAGAGGCTGGCAAGGCCGTAGGCCGCGAGTTGGCTAAGGTGATGGGCAACAAGGGCGTTGTGGCCATCCTCGCCGGAAATCAGAACGCCCCCAACCTGCAAGCGCGCGTACGCGGTGTCAAAGAAGAGTTGGCCAAGACCAAGGATATTAAGGTTAAGGATACCTACTACCACGCCGAGACAGCGCCCGAGGCGGCCAAGATGGTTCAGCAGGTGCAGAGCGCGAACCCCGAGATAACCGGATGGGCGATGGTCGGCGGTTGGCCGCTGTTCACTGAGAACGCGCTCGACGGTGTTTACGAGAACGCAAAGGTGGTGAGCGTCGATACCCTTCCCCAGCAACTTGATTATGTTCGCAAGGGTCAAGTACAGGTGCTCGTCGGCCAGGATTGCTACGGTTGGGGCCACGAGAGCGTCCACCTGCTTGTTGACAAGATCCACGCGGCCAAGGCCCCTAAGGATGTAATCAATCACTTCGATCTCGCGATCGTTACCAAAGAGAACGTTGAAGAGTACGCGGGCCTGTGGGAAAAGTGGCTCGGCAAGAAGTAAGCTGTTGAGTCCGTCATAACTCCAAAGAGATAAGCCCCGCAACCGCGGGGTTTTTTTATCACCTGAAGTAAGATTACATCCAACCTTGGCCGCTCCGAGAATGGCCCACTCGAAGCCCCGCACGCGCGTCAACGGCCGGCGGATCTGTGGCATGAAACGCGGCGTTCAGACGGCATAATGAGCTGCCCAATCTCGCCAGAACGTCGGGTAGGTCTTTCGCACGCACGCGGGATCTTTAATAAATACATTCGGCCGCCTCAGGCCGATGAGGCTCAAGGCCATCGCCATACGGTGATCATCGTAAGTATCAAAGTAGACCGGCGCGACAGTCTCTCCGCAATCGATCCCACCCGGCGGGGGTGTGATCGTAACCGCGTCGGGATCGTTCGCTACGTTGGTAGCCACCTGCACGCCGATCTTTATCAGTTGCTCTTGCAGCGCCGCGATCCGATCCGTCTCTTTGACTCTCAGGGTCTTAAGCCCTCGCAGGATTGAGGTGCCCGACGCGAAAGCCGCGACGCTTGCAAGCGTCATCGCTGCGTCGGGCATTTCGCTCATGTCTGCCAGCAACGGTTGTAACTCTCGCGGCCCCAACACCCAACTAGTTCGTTCGCCGGGCCGCTGTTGCTCGCCAACCTCGCAGCCCATGCGACGTAACATTTGAGGGAAGTCGCAGTCTCCTTGGAGAGAATCGCTCCCCAGCCCGGCGA